>CAZLGG010000011.1:0-60974 GCA_964559135.1 uncultured Planctomycetia bacterium | reverse complement strand
AGAGCGTTCCCCGCGCCAGATCATCCGCTGCGTCCGAGTGACTTCCGAAATCCGCGATGAAGGAGCCGGCGCCGGCGTCCTGACTGAAGAAGGTACAAGGCGTCGCTCGGCCGAAGAGCCCGAACTCGCCGGGGAATCGGACGACGTCCACACGCCCGACCGGGTCCCAGCGGTGGAATTCCGAAACCGGGTCCCCGGGCGCCACCCGTCGCACCGCCGACAACTGATCCGCCACGTCCGGCTGAAAGGGGAAAAGACGGGGCGCCCAGGGCAAGGCAGAGAGCATCAGGACAGCCGCCGTGCCCGCCCACTTCCTCCCCGGGCTTCCAAGAATCGGTATCGCGGCGGCAGCGGTCGCCGCGGAAAGGACAAGGAGGGCGCGGGGAGCGCCCAGGTGTTCCAACAACGGGTAGACCGCCCAGCAACCCGACGCCGCGCCCACGAGATTGACGGCGTAGAGGCACCCGACTCCCGAAGCGCCACCGGCGAACAGAGCGCGCGCCGTCCCCCAGCCAGCGACGGCATACGGAGCCACGAAGAGCAGAAGGACAAGAACCGCCGGTGAGAAGAGGTTCAGGCCGTCCTCCGGGCTCACGCGGTGGGAGAGCCTGGCGAAGACCGCATGGACGGCGACGACGAGGAGAGCGAAGCCGAGAAGGGCGGCACCGAAGCCTTTGGAACGGCCCTCCCTCACCCCCTTCCGCTGAAACGTCAGGATGGTTCCCGAGACGCCGAAGCCGAGCATGGCGAGACCGATGGCCAGCCATGAGAATCCGTGATTCATCGTGAACGAGAAGATGCGTACCTGCATCACCTCCAGCGCCAAGGCGGCGAAGCTGAGGACGAAGAGGCCCAGGATCATGGCGGCGTGACCGGTTGCCTTCATTCACGGCCTCGCATGGGTATCATCATCTCTTTCGTGCCGATTCCGCCGAGGACGTCGCCCATGCTCAGGGGAGTCGTCGTTCCAGACTTCGCGCCATGGCCGCTGCCAAGCTTCTGCGAGGGCTGAGTCCCAAGTCTGCTCGCGCCTGCACAACGACGCGAATCGTTCCGCGCTGGGGCGGATCCACCCGGACGGTCACATCGGTGTCCTTCACCGTGCCGCGAATCACACCGAGTTTTCGCAGAGCCGAGACGACTTCCCCGCGACTCTCCAGTTCCCTGACCGCAGCCGTGACGACGGCGTCGAAATCGTGGCCGACGATGTAGACCTCAGCCTCGTCGTCCGCCAGGCCGTGGACACCGGCATCCCCCATGTTTCCCAACCCGACGCATGCGCCGAGGGCCAGCATTCCGACGACAGCCGCCCTTCTCATCCAGGGCGAACACTGCATCAACCTGTTCAGAATCGATCGCCAGGTCATTGCCATTTACCTCCCGGGCACATCCTATCCCCCACCTCCGACCTCGGACCCCGCTCACGAACGTTGGAACGTCATCGCAACGCGATCCCATGGAAACGCGAGACCCAATTCTCCATGTTTTCTTGGAACATCCGAGCCCCACGGACGTATTCAAGGAAAATCAACGAGCTCGAGGGCTCGCTCATGCAACCGAACCCGGTCACCGTCAGCCCACCACGTTGGCGCTTCAGCAGGCACGCGAAGATTCGATCGGGTTCGGTCTTTTTTTGTTGCGAGTGTCGGGCGGAGGCGAGGGATGTCCTCCGTCGCTCCGAACGCATTCGGAACTGGCTCGCCTCCATCCGACTCGGCTCCTCCCTGCAGACTCCGTGCCGCCCGAATCCGGCGCGTCACCGGTCCAGATGCCCCGCGACGGGACGCCCCGAGGGGCCGCCCACGGTCCGAGCAAGGCTCATCGCTGACGATCACCGGGGGCTTTCGGAAACAGGGACGCCCCACTGCGTGTCACCGGCGCGTAACGCTTACTCTCGAACATCATCCCCTTCTTCGTGCCGGGAACGCCACCATCGTCGCCCCGTGACGTTCCATGATCACCTGCATGGGATATGATGGGGCAGGCCCGCCCGTGAGATGCGGCTTCGAATCTCGTCGTCACCTGGAGGCCACGGTTGCATCCCGACCCCCTCGATCGAACTGGACGCCAGTCGTGGAACGATTGAGGGCCCTTTGCGCCAAGGGGCCCGGCCCAGCCTGGTGGCCGCTCCTCGCCCTGATTCTCCTGGCGACCGTCGTTCGGCTGCATGTCAGTTCGGAGTTGGCATTTCAGGCTCGCGAGTACACCGCGGACGACATGGTGCACGCGCGACAAACGGCGGCGCTCCTCGAGGGACGGTGGCTCGGATCTTACGACCAGTATCTTTTGGTCAAGAGCCCGGGCTACGCCTTCTTCTTGGCGGGCGTGAGATGCCTCGGGTTCACGCGGCGCACCGGCGAGGACCTCCTTCACCTGGCAGCGTGCCTGCTGTTGCTGGTCGCGTTGCTGCGTTTGGGCTTCCCCCGAACGCTCGCGGCCATCGGCTTTTTGACCACCTTGTTTCACCCCGTGATCTTCGGAGAAATCACGAGCCGACTGGTGAGAGACGGGGTTCACGCCGATCAGACCTTGATCCTCGCCGCACTCGCCGGGCTTTTGTGTGTTCGCGAGACCTGGACCCGCCGGCTCGCTCTGGCCGTTCTCCTCGGTGCCGTCGCCGCCTGGACGGCGCTCACCCGGGCGGAAGCCGTTCTCTGGCTGCTCCCGGCGGGCCTGATCGCCCTCGTCGCCTGGAGCGTGACCTTCCGTCTCGACGGCCGAGGTCGGATCCCATCCCTCGCCCTGGCCTTCCTGCTCGCCACCCCCACACTCCTCGCCGTGCCGACGGCCAAGACGTGGGTGGAACGACGCAATGAGGCGGTCTACGGAGTCGCGGTGGTCAACGAGTTGGAGGAACCCGGGTTCGTGTCCGCGGTCGCCGCGCTCCGCCGCGTCGCTCTGTCTTCCTGGAGACGCTTCGAGCCCCTGAACGCCGACCTGCGTCGGAAGATCTCCGCCGCGAGCCCCGCGTTCGCCGAGTTGGCCCCGGAGCTGGAGTCGCAGGCATGGCGCAACGGGGCCATGCTCACCCGAGACGGGGATCGCAAGATGCAATTCCTCGTCTGGGCGATGCGGGATGCCGCGGCCCGTCACGGGCACCACCGGGACGCGCGGGCCGCCCGCGCCTTCTACACCCGGATGGCTAGGGAGATCAATGAAGCCTGCGATGACGGTCGCATTCCGGGCGGGCCCCGACAGACATCTCAGATACCGGCTCTTCGACCGAGGCTCTTCCCGCACGCCCTCCGCCGCTGGGCCCTTGAGGCCGCCGAGACCTGGAGACTCGACGACCACTGGGTGGACCCCGGCCCGAGGCTGCCCCTCATCGACGTGACTGACGACGCGCTGGAGAGGATCCAGGCCGCCATGGGCCCCTTACCGGTTCACATCGGGCAGAGTTTCCTCGAGAAGGGGGCAGTGCTGCGCGGCCTGCGCGCCCTTTGGAGCGTGCTCTTCTCGGCGGCCCCGTTGCTGGCTCTCGTGGCGACCCTCACCCAGATGGGCCTTGGAAAGACCTGCTGGAAGGACCCTCTCTTTCGTTTCGAGCTGATCCTCTTCGTCCTTTGGCTCGGACGCTCCGCGCTCGTCGCCCTCTTGGAGACCTATTGGTTCGAGCAAGTCGGCGTCTATCTCGCCCCGGCCTACCTCATCTATCCCGCCTGGCTGCTCATCGCCCTTCATGCCTATGCGCGCTTCCAGGATCTCTCACCTCTCCGCGGGCGCTGGAGGACCTGGGCGGAGGGACACCCAGTGGGGACGGCGGCGGGCGCCGCCGCCCTGATCGGGCTCGGGGTTTGGGGACTCACGGCCTGGGAGGGGCGAGCCGACGATCGCCTCACGGTCCTCGAGGGATTCCCCGAGATCCCCAAACGTCCCCTCAACACCTTGGCCCCCCCCGGACGAGCGCGCGTGAAGGAGGGTCGACTCATCATCGGCCCCGACCACCCCGGGAGCCTGGTCACGACCCATGTCGTCAGGACCCGAATCCCGCGGAATCGAGCCCTGGTTCTCCGCGGTGCGATGCCAGGGATGGCCTACGGCGACCCCTGGCGCCTGCATCTTTTGCTCGATCGCGGCCAGGGACTCGAGAGAACCAAGGTGCTGATCTTCAACAAGGGTCCGGGCCCCACCACCTGGCACGTCCCCCTGAAGGCCAACCGGTGGGAGGTCCTCATCCTCGAGGATCTCTTGGATCAGGGGGCCACCCTCGCCCTCGACGGCATCGATCTCGTCGAAGACACGCGACGGCTGGCCGATCCCTCGAAGGACTGCCGCATCGCGGCCGTCTGGTCCGAGTCGAAGCAGACCGTGACTTTGACCGTGGAAGGCGGTGAAGCGGAGAGCCTTTATCAATTCGTGTTCGGAACGAAGCTTCTGAACGAACCCGGAGTCTTTCAGGGCTTCGCCGGCAATGTATGGCTCGCTCCCGAAGGCATCCTCGCCGACGCGGAGGATCGCCCGCTCCGCCTTCGCGTCGTCACCGATGCGTTGGGCCGCGGGCGTCGGACCCTTCCCGCACCCGAGCTGCGAGAGAAGGCCAGCCAACTCTACTCACAGGCCGTCGGCCTCACCCATCTCACCCCCCGCGTCCGAGTCACCTCGTCGCCATGAAGGCGCGGCCCGGCGTTCAGCCGTGGCGCGTGCGACGGATCAGGGCCTCCATGGCCTCGAGATAGCCTTCGAGGGCCGTGCGGCCCGCCTCGGTCAGCCGGAACTCGGTCCGCGGAGTCCGCCCGGAAAACGTCTTCTTGCAGGCAACGTAACCAGCCTGCTCAAGCTTGCGTGCATGGACGCTGAGGTTGCCGTCGGTCGCCCCGAGGATCTCCTTCAGTTCCTGGAACGCCAAGGCGTCGTTGACCGAGAGGGCGCTCATGATCCCCAGTCGGACCCGCTCGTGGATGAGGCGATCCAATCCGTCCAGGCGCCAGTCCGCTTCCACTCCATCGACGGGAGGCGAGGACGAATCTCGAGAACGCAGGGAATGGGTCGATCTATCCACCATAGCGCCTCACAATCAGGATTCCGAAGACCAAGTGGAGACCGCCGAATCCGAGAGCCATGCACTCATTGAACCAGGCCGCCGGCGTGAAACACGCGGCCGCGCCGAGGATCATGAAGCAGAATCCCATGAGTGGAACGACCCGCACACTGCTGGCCCCCGCGGTGACGACGCCCGCCCCGTAGAGCAAAAGCCACATCCCCGGCAACAGTTCGAGGTCGCCCGCGCGATACAGAGCGACGGTCAGGATGGCCCCGGCGACGATCGACGGGCCGAGACCCACGAGGAATCGCCGTCCGGGTCCCCTCAGAAGGGAGACTCCGAATCGACGCGCCTTGAGGACCATCGCCGCGGCGCCGAGGCTCAATGCGAGCGCCGCCTCGGCGAACCACACGCCCATCCACACCACCTCGGATGTCTGGTGGGATGCGATCCAGGCAGCGATCAAGGCGGTCGCTCCCATGGCCACTCCTCCCCAACCGGGAACGCCCGTGAAGGGACGGGAACGATCCATTGTCTCCCGAATGTACCGGAGGTTTTCCATGGCCGCACGGTCCACGGCGCGGGAACCGGGTGGATGACGGAGCATTCGGTGGGTGCGCTGCATGCCGTCATCTTACACGACGGGCGGGCAGAGGCGAACCGCCTCAGGAGGCCGAGGTTTCCCCGCCCCAGGTCGCCAGGGCCGCGTCGGCAAGGGCGTCCCAACCCCGGTTGGCGGCGGGATTCGCCGGGCTCGGGTGGGGAAGGCTGCCGAATTCCAATCCCCATCCGGACAGGGCTTTCTCCGCCCTTGTGCGGGCGAAACGCCCGATGCCCGCGACGAGGCGAGGCTGGAGCCTCTCCACGGCAAGCCTGAGCGCCCGGTCGCAGGCCGCAAAAAGGCGTTCCCGTTCCTCCCTGGGGAGCTTGTCCGGCGTCCTGTTCCGGCCTCCCTCCTCCATGAACATGAGGGGACAGTAGTTGAGAACGAAAAAGCGCTCGAAGAAACGCTCGGGCGTCACGAAACGACGCGCCACCCAACTCCAAAGGCGCCGCCCGCTCACTTCGCTTCGCGGGCAGTCGAAACCCAGGACAGGACGCTTCGGGTGCTCGATCGGCGGTTTCCCGATCCGTCCTTGGACTCCCAAGAAATCTCGCACGTGATTCACTTCACCGAAGGGGACCCCCACCTGCCCCATGCCGAAGGGGCCCGGATTCATGCCGAGCAGAAGGATCTCCTTTTTCCCCCTGCCCCAGCGCCGCAGGTAGGTGTCGAAAGGCTTTCGGGCGTAGACGAGGGGGTTATAGACGACGGCCACCGGGGGCTGGAAACTCAGAGCTTCCACATCCGCGGCGAGGCGGTCCGTGATCGTCTTCCAGGATGAGACGCGCGCCACGTCAGGCGGCTTCCACGGGATCGATCACCACGCCCAAAGGGGCGTGGTCCGAAGGCTTCGTTCCGTCGGGACAACTCGTCTCCTTGCGCTCCTCCCGATCGACGAAACCTCGACGGACGAGCGGGACGAGGTCCTCCGTGCCGAAGACGTGATCGATGCGCAACCCGTCGTTCTTGGGAAACCCCAGGTTCCGGTAGTCCCACCAGGAATAGATTCCCGGTCGTTTCTCTCCCACCCGGAACAGATCGAAGAGCCCTCCTTCACGAAACCTCTCCCACACCATGGATCTCATCTCGTCGTTGTAGAGAACGCTTCCCTCCCAAGACTCCGGATTGGCGACGTCCCGGTCGTCGGCGGCGATGTTGAAGTCCCCCAGAAGGAGGAATCGCTTGCGGGCAAGCGGGCTCGTCCGCAGCCATGAATTCAAACGATCCAACCATGCCCGTTTGAACGCGTACTTCTCCGACTCCACGGACTGACCGTTGGGCATATAGGCGGAGGCAACGCCAAGTCCCAGCGTTTCCACGACGAGAAAACGGGCCTGACCATCGAGGGCCGGATCCCCCAATCCCTCGGCTTTCCGGGTGATGGGGCCCCGTGAGAGAACGGCCACGCCGTTGTAGGTGCGCTGGCCGAGAATCTCGACCTCGTAACCCGCTTCCTTCACCTTCGCCGTGGGAAACGCGGAGGCCTCCGCCTTCAGCTCCTGGAGGCACAGCACGTCCGGGCCGTGTTCCTTCAAGAACCGCAGGAGTCGCGGCGTGCGAACGCGGACGGAGTTCAGATTCCAGGTGACGAGGGAAAGGCGCCCCTCGTCGAGGGTCCAGGGATTCTCGCTCAAGTGGAGTAGCCTCCGGAATAGGTGGCGGTCTGACTGCCCGTGGCGGAGGGCGGCTGCCCGGAGCCGGGTACGATCTCCAGCGCCGCCACGAAGGTCACGTCGAAGGTGGGGTTCGAGGGCAGACTCGTGAATCCGGTCACGGTCAACGTCGTGGAATAGGGGTCCACGTTGATGGCGTGCCGTTCCGCTCTCGTCAGATCCCGCGAAACCGTTCCCGGGGTGGCGCCGTCGCAACGCACCGTGATGGTACTTCGAACGCCGCCGGTGACCTCCACGACCGGGTAATCCTCAGAGGTCCGAGTGAAGGACGGAATCTGGGAATCGTCCATATCGGTGAGCCCGACCGTGACGCCGAGGTCATATTGACCTTGATCGGTGACCGGACCGGTGTCTGCGCCGGGGGGGGGAGGGATTGCCATGACTTTTTGCTCCTGTTTGGGGGGGCCGTACACATCCATAGTCTCCGTGACTAGGGCGATTCCAAGAGTCTCTTGTACGCATCAAGTTGTCGTGCGTAACCGACTCTCAAGGAGAGGTCCTCGACATTCTGGTCGATCAGCCCCCCCAGTTCGTCCGCGATCTCGATCAATCGGACCTTCTCCTCCTCCTTGGGAGAGGGCTTCATCGTCCAAATGCGCACGCGAGCCTGGAAGGTTTGAAACCTCTTCTCCCATGCGAAATTCGGGTGGTCGTCGGGAATGCGGCTCAGGATATGGAGGGCGTCCTCGTAGCGCGACAAACGGGTCGGCCTGTCCAAACCATCTGAATACTCCGTCTCCATCGCAGCGACGTAAACGGTGGCTTGGAAGAAATAATAACGAGCCTTGGGCTCGAGATCCGGCCACACGCTCTCCATCAATCGGTACATCGCCTCTCCGGACGGAGCATCATTGCCCCAATAGCAGGCATCGACCACCGACATGAGGGAATGCTGGGTCAGCGTCTTCCGCAGAATCCGGCGACGTCCTTTGTAAAGGTCCTGGAAGATCGGCACCAAGCGGGCTTGCTTCTCCGCGGGAGCGAGGTAGATCCTTTTCGCCAGAATCGGTCCGACGAGGGGAAAACGGTCCAGCAAGAGACGGGCCTTCATTCGGCCCAGTCGCGCAAGGGCATGCGCCTTTGCGCCCTCGTCCACGCCGGCGCCGATGAGCGCCGCCGCGTGCTGCAAGTGGCACGCAAGGTCCTCTTGGTTCCGCGGTGGCCAGGGGGCCTTCATCCTCTCGAAATCGGCGATGGCGGGGAGAAGTTCATGCAACGCCAGGGCGAGGATGGCGTGAGCGGAGACCAGTGCGTCGGGAACGTGCGTGCGGGACAATTCCTGGCCGAGAACTTCCATCCACTGACGGAGTTTCGTGTCATCGACGCCGCCGATGACGGCTTTCCTCTTGCCGCGAAAATAAATCGTCTTGAGCCGCAGGGCCTCGAAGACCAGGTGGACATCGTCGGGGACCTTGCGTGTCATGCCGCGGAGAGTCGCCTGGGAGGCCTCCCAGTTCCCCATCGTCGCTTGAGCCGTCGCCGCCAGTTCCTGGAGGAGAGGCTGGGTCTTCGCGATCTCTCGCCACCGGGGACGGTCGAGAGCCGCGAGGGCCTTCTTCGCCTTCTCTTCCCCTGAAGAGAACACTTGGGGGTAGACGACCTGCGCCAGGAGATCCGGATGGGGAGAGATGGGCAGAGCCAGGAGCGCCCGCGCTTCCCGGGCGCGGGTCGCCCGAAGGGAGGTCAACCCCGGATACGCGGCGACTTGGATCCACCCCAGAATCAGTTCCCTCGTTCGAACGGGCGCCACCTTCTCCACCGCCCATTCGGCGAGCCGGCGGAACCCCGGCTGGGACGTGAGGTCGGCTCCCTCCTCCACCAAAGCGTCGTAGACCTCCTCGGCCCGGCCGGAGTCCATCAGGGCCTCGAGTTCGGCCCATCGTCGCTCGGCCATCGTGGGCGCCAGTTTCCAGGACAGGATAGCGGTGAAGGCGAGAAGGACGACGAGGTAGACGGCGTCGCGCAAGATGGCCCCGCGCTCCGCCTTCGCGACGGCGATCCGAGGCGTCCGGCCGGCCAGCCAATCGTCCAGGTCACTGGCGAGCTGGCCCGCCTGGAGGTAACGCTCGGATGGATTCTTTCGGGTGGCCTTTTGAAAAACACGATCCAGATCCTCGGGAATTCCCCCGACGAGATCCGACAGCTTGGGAACGTCGGAGAGGGCGATCTCGCGCAGAGCTCCTCCCCCTCCGGACTGGACGACGCGACAGCCCGTGATGACCTCGTGAAACGTGATCGCCAGAGCGTAGACGTCGCTCGGAGGGCCCACCCCCACCCGTCCGCCCCAGGTCTGTTCAGGACTCATGTAAGGGACGGTCCCGGCGAGGTGAAAGCGAAGGGGGTCGTCGGAGTCCCCGTGAGCCCTCTCCGCCAACCCGAAGTCGATCAACCAGATTTTTCCGTCTTCGTCCACGACGAGATTCGCGGGCTTCACATCCCTGTGTACGCGACCCTCGTCGTGAATGGTCTGGAGCGAACGCGCAACATCACGGGCCCATCCCACGCATCGATGCAACTCCTTGCGATCCGCTTTCTGACGGCGCCGACCACGGCGGGGGGAGGTGCTTCCAGTTCCGTTCGATACCGTCGTAGGCTGTGTCGAGGACGAAATCGGAGTCGCCTCGCGGACCGTACTGCGCTCGTGGAGCTGGTCGGCCAGGCTTTCCCCATCGATCCAACGCGAGGCCACCCAGGCATACCCTCCAGTCCTTCCGGACCCGAAGAGGTCCGGGATGTGAGGGTGTCGAGAGTTCGCCAAGGATGCGGCTTCGCGCTCCAGCGCCTGGACCAGGTCTTCGCGGGACTCGGGAACGATCTTCACGGCCGCCGATTGGCCCGTCTCGTCGTGGACGGCCTTGAACACGACGCCCATGCCACCGTGCCCCACATAGTGGCTCAAGACGTAAGGCCCCATCCGTCGGGGAACCTCCCACCGGCCGCCCAACTTGGGGCCGAGGTCCTTGGCGAAGTTTTCTATGACGCTCTGCAAATCCTGGGTCGGCAGGCTCTCCGACGGATCTGCCCCCGCGTCCCCCAGGGTGAGGCCTTCCTGCCGACCCGCCAGGAAGAATCTCTCGATCCCCGCCTCGACGGACCCCTCATCCCGGCCCCATATCAGGGAATCCCCGTCTTCCGGAGGGCTCTCGCCCTGTTCGTCGTCGGCGGAAGGCGACATAAGCGGAACTGTTCCTTTCACGTGGAGTATCCAGCACAACATCGTCTTGTCAAAAGATAGCGGCTTGATCCTACACGAAAACCCCGCTATTCCGATCCATGAAAAGCGAACCTTCCTCCGAATCCGCCGCGGTCGACCCCAAGTCGCTCATCGACGAGTTGGCGGGGAGCCTGCGCCGCACGGCCGAAGATGTGGTGCCCTGGTTCCTGGAGAACATGCCACCCGTCTACTTCCAGGACACCCGCCACGACGAGCAGCTGGCGCAGCTCCGATCCATTTTGGCCGCCAAAGCCTCGGGACGTCCGCTCGAGATGGTTCTCAAGAGCGAGAACGATGCGCAGTGGACCATGATGGCTCCCGTGAATCGACCGGGCGTCCTGGCCTCCATGACCGCCCAACTGCCCGAGGACTTCAACCTCTGGTCGGCGAAAATCCATTCGGCCAAGAACGGTGAACTTCTCCTCGTGATCTTCGAGTCCGGCGATCCGCCCCGTTTCGATCCTTCCGATCCGGAACAGGCCGCCAAGCTGGAAGAGACGATCGCGTTCGCCGCCGAAAACTTCCCATCCTGGACGCGAGAGGAGATCGAGGACCACTTCTCCCGCTGCACCGGGGTTTCCATCCGAACCCTGACGCCCCTGCGCATCTGCCGCCAACGGGTGCATTTCCTCGAAGTCAGCAAGACCGAAAACACGACCGCGACCTTGGAGGAGGAGAATGACCCCGACGTCTCCCGCATCGTCGTCACGGTCGCGAACAGTCGCACGCGGGGCATGCTCGAGCGCGTCGCCACCCGGCTCGCTCGCGCCGACGTCAACATCTTCCGGGCCTATCTGGACCGCATCGAGGATGACGACAACGGCTTCGTGAACATGCTCGGGTTCGTGGTCCGCGGCCCCGACGGTAAGGCCCTCGATCCGGCCTCCCAGCTCTGGCAGTCGATCCGGAAGGATCTTCTCCGTTTGAAGTGGATCGATCGCACGACCCTGGACCTGGCCTACAGTCACGAGAACCTCTCGCTCACGCGAGCGGAGATCATCATGAGTCTCTGTCACCTCGTGAATCACATCCTGGTCAAGCGAAATCCCTACGCCTTTGACCGGGACCGCATCCTTCGGCACGCAAAGAAGAATTTCGACCTCACGACGGAAGTCGTGGATCTTTTCCTACTCCGCTTCAATCCGGAGCGTCCCCTTCCGGATGAGGATTTCGAATCCCACTCGGCCAAACTGCACGAGAGAATCGACGCGACGGTCGATCTCGAGGCGGGACGCACCGTCATGCACGCCCTCGTGGACGCCGTCGGCGGCGTCATGCGGACGAACGTGTTCCTCCGGACCCGCTATGCCCTCTCGATGCGGATTCGTCCCGACCTTCTGCAGACGAAGGAGCGCCCGGAGCTCCCCTACGGCGTGTTCTTCGTCCACGGTCGTTCCTTCAACGGCTTTCATGTGCGCTTCAGGGACATCGCCCGCGGCGGCATTCGGGCGGTTCGCACCATCGGTTCGGATCAGCACACGAGAGAGTGCGAACGACTCTACGACGAGGTCTACGGGTTGGCGTTCGCTCAGCAACTGAAGAACAAGGACATTCCCGAGGGGGGGTCCAAGGGCGTCGTTCTCATCGAACCCGGGACACCGCTTCGACGCTCCGTTCAGGCGTTCGTGGACAGTCTTCTGGACCTCATCACCCCCGACCCCGCGACCCGAAGCCGCGTGGTCGATCTGTTCGGGCAACCGGAATTGCTCTACTTCGGTCCCGACGAGAACATCTCGCCCGAGATGATCGAATGGGTGGTCAAGCGCGCGAAGCAACGGGGCTATCCCATGCCGACCGCTCTCATGAGTTCCAAACCGGGTGCGGGAATCAACCACAAGACCTACGGAGTCACGAGCGAGGGCGTCAACGTCTTCTTGCGCACGGCGTTGGAGAGCATCGGGATCAAGCCGACCGAGCAGCCCTTCCGCGTGAGCATCACGGGGGGACCGGACGGCGACGTCGCGGGCAACATGATCCGAATCCTCGACCGGGACTACAGCGGCAATGCCCGAATCGTCGGCATCGCCGACGGCTCGGGAGTCGGCGAGGACCCGGACGGACTCGATCACGAAGAACTCCTTCGCCTCTTTCGGGAAGGGCTGCCCATCGCTTCCTTCGACCGGTCCAAGGTGGGTCCCCGGGGACGCATCGTCACGGTCGAGGAACCCGAAGGGGTTCAGCTTCGCAACACGATGCATTTCCGCGTCGCGGCCGATGCCTTCGTCCCGGGAGGCGGCCGCCCCGCCACGATCCATGGCGGCAACTGGAAGGACTTCCTCGACCAGAAAGGACGCCCTCTGTGCCCCGTCATCGTCGAGGGAGCGAACCTCTTCCTCACGCCTGACGCCCGATCCGCCCTATCGGATCGGGGGTGTCTCATCATCAAGGACAGCTCGGCCAACAAGTGCGGGGTGATCACTTCGAGCTTCGAGATTGCGGCTTGCATGTTGCTCGACGAGGAGGAATTCCTGGCGATCAAGGAGCCATTCGTCCAGGAGGTTCTCGAACGTCTTCGCCACCTGGCGCGCCGAGAGGCCGACCTGCTGCTGCGCATGCGGCGGCACCAGCCCGACATCCCTCTCTTCGAGCTGTCGATCCGCCTGTCGAAGGTCGTGATCACGGTGGCCGACGCGATCGCGGGCGACATCGAGGGATTGTTGTCCGAAGACGCGGAGACCATGCACGGACTCGTGACCGAGCATCTGCCCCCCGCCCTCGTCGAAAGCGCCGGTGAGCGCCTTTGGACCGATCTTCCGCCGACGTACGTGACGTGGATCATGGCCAAGACGCTGGCCGCGCGAATCGTCTATCGCGAAGGCTTCGAGCTGCTCGAGCACATGAGTCAAAAGGTCATTGCCCGGGGGGCGTTGCGCTTCCTGCGTGTCGAGAGAGAAAGACGACGACTTGCGGAAGAGGTGCGCCAAAGCGGCCTGAACGACCGCGAGGAAATCGCTTCGCTCTTGGAGCGCGCGGGGATTCTGGGCATCTCGGACGAGACCTGACCCGTGCTCAGAGTCCGCGTCGATGGAAACGAATCCAGTAGACCGTGAGCGACACGAGGGCGATTCCGGCCCCGAGGCCGTAGAGCCCGCGGGCCGTCGAGCCGTACCTCAACCACGCCTGGGTGAATCTCCAACACATCATGGCCACGAACACGATCCCTGCCCCCACGGTCACCTTGTGAAACCTGCGAAGCCCTCGCAGGTCCGGCGGCGACGCCTCGACGGGTCCGTCCTCCGAATCGGGTCGTTCGTTCACGCGTCGTCTCCTTCCTGCCTGCGCGGCATGAGGGTCTTGGCCCAGCGGTCCAGGACGACGGCCCCGGCCGGCGCCGTGATGACGATAGCGAGGACGGCGGCGACGAGAAGGGTCGAACCCGCGGGGACGAGTTCCTGGGCTTCCGCCTGAAGGAATCGCTGCAGAGGCAAGGCGCCGAAGACCGCCTGAATCGTCGCCTTGGGAATCTGAGCGAGGGACACGTAGGTGGACTCCGGCGCGGGCAGACCTCCCCACCGAGCGACGTAATACGCGCTTCGAATCCGGCAGCCCAAGGCCACGGCGATGAGGACGAAGAGAAATGCGAGAAGGCGTGGGTCCGTCAGATGCGAAACGGAGATTCTCAACCCCAAATTCGCGAAGAGGAGGATTTCCGCAAAGGACCAGATGCGGCGCAGTCCCCTCTCCACGTGGAGAGCCGACACACCGAGTCGGCGATGCACGAGAGCCCCCACGGCCAGCGTGGCGAAGACGCTCTCGAAACCCAGCCTCCTCCCCGCGAAATAGACGGCAACGCCCGTCAGAGCGATCAGCAGCGTCGCCCGACGACGAGGTTTTTCATCGCCCGTCCCTTCCGCGGGGACACGGGGCAGCGGAAGAAGGGCTCCGACGAGGACACCCAGAAGCACTCCGACCCCCAACCCGACCACGAGGCGACCGGCGATGGGCCAATGAAGGGGAATGAGAACGGCGGTCCCGGCGTGCGGAGGCGTCAGGTGGTCCAGGAGAGCCAGGATCCCGGTCTGAGCGATGAAGGCATTGATCACCGTCGCGCCCATGATGCGGTCGGGAACCCGATGAAAGCCCCCTCGCCCCCGAAGTTTCTGTTCGAGCATCGTGGGAAGGATGACCGCCGGAGACACGGCCGCCAGAAGGAATGCGAAGAGCCAGCAGAGATCCCAACGTTCGAAGATCAGCCAGCGGGAACCACCCGCCAGAACACCGAATTCGACGGCGACTGGCCCCAGCCCGAGGACGAGGGCGGAAACGAGCACCCGTCGCTCGACCACGACGCCCAGACCCGCGCGGACGAGGAGAATGGCGAAGGCCGCACCCGAAATCCAGGTCGCGTGAGCCGAGACGTAGGAGGCGGGCACGAGGTTCGAAAGATCCGGCCCCACCAGCACCCCCAGGGCCATGAGCGAGACCGCGGGCGGCAATCCAAGCTTTCGCCCGATGGACCTCCATGGAAACCCAACGGCGACGAACGCCGCCACCGTCAGAAACGACGTGCCGAAAACATCCAAAACTCTTCGACTCCCAACCACCGCGTTGGCAGGAGGTTAGCCGAGGCGTCGCCACGACGCCACCGTCGGCCCCTTCGCATCCTTTCGACGGCGCACGAGCGATTCATGAGGAATTGACCGAACCCGTCCCCTCTCTCGGGGGTTTCAGCTCTCGTCGCGCTGATCGGAGCTGGAGAAGCAGCATGCAAATCCATTTCAACTCATGGGGCAGGCCCCTCGCCGCCGGCCTCCTCGCGGTGGCCGCCTTGGCGCCATGGAGCTTGGCCCAATCCCCCTTGGGCCCCCCGGAAAACCCTGTCACTCCCTCGAAAGTCGTCTTGGGGAAAATGCTGTTCTGGGAAGAACAACTCTCCAGCGACGACACGGTCGCCTGCGGAACCTGCCACCGCCCGGAGTTCGGCGGCGTCGATCCTCGCGTGGCCATCCATCCCGGAGCGGACAGTCTTTTCGGGACTCCGGATGACGTGAACGGCTCGCCGGGCGTGATCCATTCGGACTCGAGCAACGCCTTCGAGCCCTCGGCGCTCTTCGGGCTGAATCGTCAGGTCACGGGTCGGCGAGCTCCCACGTTCATCGATGTGGGCGCAGCCCCCGAACTCTTCTGGGACGGCCGCGCCTCGTCCACGTTCCTCGATCCCGAAACGGGCGCCGTCTCCATCGCTTCGGGGGGAGCTCTCGAGAGCCAAGCCGCCGGCCCACCCGTCTCTGATGTGGAGATGGCGCACGCGTCCAGAGACTGGAGCGAGATCACCACGAAACTGGTCACGGCGACTCCCATGAAGCTGGCCGGCAGCCTCACCCCGGACATCACGGCCGCCTTGGCCACGTCCCCCACGTATCCGGATCTCTTCAATGCCGCGTTCGGGAGCCCCGACATCACGGCCGAGCGAATCGCATTCGCCATCGCCTCCTACGAACGCATCCTCATCCCCAATCAGACCCCCTTCGATGCGTTCATGGGAGGGATGACCACCGCCCTCACTCCGGCGCAGCAAGCGGGTCTTGCCATCTTCAACGGCCCGGGCCGCTGCAATCTCTGCCACACCGGTCCGGACTTCAGTGATCACGGCTTCCACAACCTGGGGAACCGCCCCATCGCAGAGGACGCGGGTCGCCAGGATGTGACCGGCGACCCGGCGGATGCCGGTCGATTCAAGACCGCTCCCCTGAGGAATGTCGGCCTGCGGAACCGCTTCATGCACAATGGCGGACTGCCAAGCTTGAACTTGCTCGTCAACTTCTACAACGGTGGCGGCGGTCTGTTCCCCGCGAACAAGGACCCCTTGTTGATTCCCCTCGGTCTGTCACCTCTCCAGCGGGGGCAACTCGTCGACTTCTTGCAGAATGGATTGACCGATCCCCGGGTGGCAGGAGCGCTTCCCCCCTTCGATCGGCCGACCCTGCACTCCGAACTGGTCCCCCCGAATCCGATCCTCTTCGGCGCGGCTTCGGCGGGCACCGGAGGCTTGACGCCGCAGATGATCGCCGTCAGCCCTCCTCACATCAACGCCGTCGATTGGAAGATGGGTCTCGGGCAGGCCCTGGGGGGAGCCCAAGCTTATTTGGCCATGGCCTTTTCGCCGGCACCTCCGGGACTCGTTCTCGCGGGAATCCCCATCAACATCAGCCTCGATCCCACGAGTTTGATCGTCGCCCCGATGGTCATCGAGGGGACACCCGGGGTCGGGGGAGCCGGGTACGCCAGCGTGCAGGTTCCCATTGCCGACAACCCGGCCCTCGCCGGTCTGCAGCTCTTCTTGCAGTGGTTCGTCGTGGATCCGACGGCGGCCAGCGGAGCCGCCGCAAGTCAGGGAACGCGCCTGACCTTCTTCTGATGGACTGAGCCGGACGACAACGCACCCCCTGCGCGGGCCGGGAGGACGACTCCGGACGAGTCCCCTCTCGGCTCGCATTTTTTTCCCACGGTCCGACTCCGAAGCCGCGACGACCTGCCACACCCCACCCTGCTCCATGGGCGGAAAAGATTCCCGACTTGCTTCGTCCCAGCCCCTTGGGTCCCTATACTGGGCGTAGCCAACATCGCCGAATTCGGGGGATACGCCGTTTCCGCGGCCCCCCGCCGATCCATCAAAGGAGTGAAAGATGCGCAGTCGACGATTCGTAGTCCTTGCCGTCGCGGCTCTCGTGGCCTTCGGAGGTCTGAGCGCCACCGCCACAGCCCAGGGGGATCCCCCCTACCCGCCCGTGACCCATCCCATCGAAAACCCCTTCTCGGAGGCCAAGCGCATTTTGGGGAAGATCCTCTTCTGGGAGGAACAGATGAGTTCCACGAACACCCAGGCCTGTGGAACGTGCCACATCTTCTCCGCCGGGGGGAGCGATCCCCGCGCCGCGGGCCCCAACTCCGATCATCCCGGAGCCGACGGCGTCTTCGGCACCCTGGACGATGTCCGCGGCTCCCGAGGCGTCATCAATGCCATGCACGGCGGAGCCATGGAGGATGACGGCGTTTTCTTTCCTGACGTCCAGCGCACGGGGCGCAAGACGCCGCCCGCCACCGATTCCTGGTTCTCTCAGGACATTTTTTGGGACGGCCGCGCGACGAGCGAATTCTCCGACCCGGTGACGGGACAGGTCCTGATCGCCTTTGGCGGCGCTCTGGAAAGCCAAGCCGTCGGACCGCCGGTTTCCAGCGTCGAAATGGCCCACCAGAATCGGCCATGGACGGAGATCCTCTTCAAGTTGGCACGGGTGCGACCTCTCGCACTCGCGACCAATCTGCCTGCCGACATTCAAGCCGTTCTCACGCCGGGCGTGACGTATCCCGCCCTCTTCGCCGCGGCTTTCGGAACACCGGAGATCACGGCGGGACGGGTGGCCATGGCCATCGGCACCTATGAGCGAACGCTCATCTCCGACCAGACCCCTTGGGACGCTTTCAACGCCGGCAACACGGCGGCTCTCACTCCCGCCCAACAAAACGGTTTGAACATCTTCAAGACCACGGGCAACTGTGTGTTCTGCCACACCATGAACGGCATGTTCACCGATGGGCTCTTCCACAACATCGGCCTCACCGATCCCAACGGCGACGTCGGCCGCATGGCCGTCACGGGAGACCCCCAGGACAAGGGGAGGATGAAGACACCCACCCTTCGGAACGTGGGGCTCCGGGAAGCCGGTGGCCTGTTCCACACGGGCACCGGCAGCGGATCGTCGTTGGATCAGGTGGTCCAGTTCTACAACAACGGCGGCGTTTTCATGGAGAACATCGACCCCGCCATGGCGCCCCTCGGACTGCTGACCGCCCAACGCCTCGACCTGGTCGACTTCCTTCGCTTCGGGCTCACGGATCCCCGGGTGGCCCAGGAACTCCCGCCGTTCGATCGTCCAACCCTGCATTCCGAATTGCAGGGCGACGGGACCCTTCCCACGTCCAATCCCCGTAGATTCCCAGGCACGGGCTTCCCCGACAGTACGGGCCTTCTTCCCCAGATTCTGGCCCAGGAACCCCCCAACTTGAACCATCCCTTCTTCACCGTGGGGCTGGCCAACGGCATCGGCGGCGTCCCCGCATTCCTTCTCGCCGGACCGCAAAACCCGGGTTCCGATCCGCCCATTTTCGGGGCGATTCCTCTTTTCGTCGCTCAGAGTCCGCCGCCTCTCATCACGTCGCTCATCCTGAATGGGCCCGTCCTCGTCCACGGCGCGGGCTATGGTTCCCTCACGATCTCCATCGCCGACAATCCTGCGCTGGCGGGACTGAACGTCTACTTGCAGTGGGTGATGTTGGATGACGGTGGTCTCGGCGCCGCCACGAGCGACGGAGTCCAGCTGACGATCATGCCCTGAAGCGGAAGACTCCGACCGCGCCAACCAGGAGCAACAGCACGGCGCCGCCGACGATTCCACGCACGTGGCGATCGTTGGCGGCGCGTTTTTCCGCCTGGTCGCGACATGCGACGACGCGGCGAGCGATGCGCTTCGCCGCCTCGGTTCCGGGCCGCGCAAGACCTAAAGCCCTCTCGAAGATCGGCAGCGCACCGCCCGGGTCGCCCAGCCTGCGGTCGCGCATCTCCGCCAAGGCTTCCAAGGGCGCTGGATTGTCGGGCGCCGCGGCCGAGGAGGCCCGATAGGCAGCCTCCGCCCGGGAAAGCAGACGGGATTCCTCCCTCGCCCGCCCCAACCAATAGAGGACGCCCGCCTGGTCCACATGATCACGCGCCAGCGCCTCGAGGACCGCAAGAGGGCTGGGCGCTTCGAAAAAGGCCTTCTCGGCGCGCTTCCAGACCGGTTCCTGCGCCGGAATGATGGGCGTCGCAATGAGGACGAGTAGGACTGCTGCCGTCCCTCTCATCACCGCACGCCCTCGAGGCTCTGCTCCGTCAACCATTCCACGGGAGCGTGGTCATCGAAGAGAAGAAGGCCCCCTCGATCCTCTTCCAAAGCGAGATCGAATCGGGAGGCTCGGGCGTGAATGCGACTCAACGGACCCGGGGCCCTCAGACTCGCCCATCCGCCCTCCCGTTCCGTGGGAGACGCCCAGAGGATCAGGTTTCCCCAGGACGGCACCGGCGTGCAGTGGAGCGATCGGAAGCCCGCTTTTTTCATGCTGCGGGACAAGGACTGGATGAGGCTCGCTCCGGCATCGGGGGCCGAGACGTTGAGAGCGACCAATCCCTCCGGCTTCAAGCGCTGCCGAACGAGTCGCCAGAATTCGACCGTCGTCATGTGGAAGGGGATATCGACCTGGCGTGCATAGGCATCGACGAGGATCAGGTCCCATGGATCGCGGCAAAGTCGAAGAAAACCCCGTCCGTCCATGGCGACACCCTGCACGGGTCTCTTCGCGCGGTCAGGATCGAACCGCTCCGCCAAGGCCAGGACGTCCGGATCCAGTTCCACGTCGACGATGCGCGAGAACCGCCCCGGCCACACTTCGTCGAGAAGCCGGGACGTCGTCCCGGCACCTGCTCCGAGGATCACCGCCTTCAACGGACGATTCGGAGGAAAGGCGCCGGGCAACACGGCAAAAAGGTCGTAGTACTTGCCTCCGGAGTCGACCCGCCCGGCCAGGGGACCCACGGAATGAAACTCGCGCACGCCTTCGTCGATACGCAGCAACTCCTGCCGGTCGCGGGATGGGTCGAGGCCCTCGCCGTACGCGGGGGCCTCCACCACGCGGAGATACTGGTAGGCGGTCTCTTGCTCCAGAATGAGCTTCTCCCCGGCGAGCGGCCCCCGCAACGGACCCGCGAGGTGCCCGAAAGCAGGAAGAACGAGGATGAGAACGGCGGCGGCCGCGCCCCGTCGACCTCCCAGGAGCAGAGCGACCGCGGGGAGTCCCAGGACCGTCACGGCGACGAGGAGGCAGACCTTGGAACCCCAGACCGGAATGATCAGGTACGTGGGGAGAAAGGTCCCCGCGAGACTCCCCAGTGTGCCCCACATGAGAACGTCGCCTGCCGCCCTGCCCGGCGAGGACAGGGTACTCAGGCGGGCCACGATCTGGGGAGGCAGGGACGCCAGGAGAAAAACCGGAGGCGCGAAGAAAAACGACGCGGCGGCGAAGGAAGCCCACTGAAGCTGACGTCGCGTGGGTCCGAGGTCCTCCAACGCCCCGGAGTCGGGCAGCAAAGCCTCTGCAAGACCTCGGAAAGCGAACACCTCCACCAGAGCGAAAAGGGCTGCCGCGACGAGAATCCCCCCCATCGCCCGGTGGGACGCCCCCCTCGACGCCATTCTCCCGCCCAACTCGTACCCCAACGCAAGGGCGAGCAAGATGACGCCGATGACGTTGGTCCAAACGAACGTGGAGGCCCCGAAAAAGGGCTGCATGAGGCGGGGCGCCGTGATCTCGAGGATCATCGTCCCACCCCCGGCAAGAAAACTGACGGCAAGCCAGAAGACCCGACGCTCGATCATGGGCGGATCACTTGTCTTTGGGTTCCTCGCCGTCCCCTTGGGGTTTTTCGGGTTCCGCGTCGCGGAAGTCCACCTTGTCGTAGGCGCTGAAGAGTCGATGGAACAAGAACGGCTGCCCCTTGATGGAACGGGTCACGAGTTTCAGGTCTCGCTCGACGGTGCCGCTGGACGCCTTCTTGCCGTTGACCGTGACGTGAACGGGCCTGTCGAGATCCAGCATGAGGTCGTTCAGAAACAGGGTGAAACCGAAGACGTTCTTGGCCGTCACCTCGACCGTGTTCGTATCCCGATTCAGCTTGGCCTCGAAGTCGACGATGGGGTTGTCCTCGTCGATGTCGAACTTCGTGAGCCTCGCCCAGGCTCGCTTGACGAAAATTCGGTTGTTCGTGGTGATGCGGACGGATTCGGGGTACGCCTGGAGCGTGTGCTTCTCGAGGAAGGCCACGACATCGGGAGTCGCCTCGAGAATCGGCTCGGTGTCCTGCTTGGCGCGCAGTTTCGGGGTGATTTTCTCCAGTTTCGGGTAAATCTGGACTTGGAGATCCTCGTCCGCAACCCCCGCCTCCTTGGCCAACTTCTGGAAGGTTTCCAGCGCGCTCTTCCGCCCTCCCTTGGTGAATGCGGAACCCTCGCGGAGGAGGAACTTGATGGGAACGCCTTTCACTCCGGGCGCGAGGGCGGGCTCGTGAGGGTATCCCTGCCTCACGGCGACCGCCGCGAAGACCTCACCGTAGAGGCACGCCAATTGAACGGCCGCGTCGGCCCCCTTTCCGACGCCTTCGAGATAGATCCGCTGCGGGTCGCAACGGAATCTCCCCTGGATTTTCTGCACGGGAAACAGCATGGCCCGCGCGTGGAACCCGGTGAACCAATCCAGACGGGCCTGGGCCGCGTCCTTCCTTCCGACCCGTCCCTTCAGAGTCTTTTCTCCGACGGTGGGAGCGACGAGGATGAATTTGTCGGCCAGAGCCTTCGTC
Organism: uncultured Planctomycetia bacterium; assembly: GCA_964559135.1. Lineage (GTDB taxonomy): Bacteria > Planctomycetota > DRQF01 > DRQF01. The sequence continues at coordinate 39,116 of CAZLGG010000011.1, read as the reverse complement.
GCCTTGTTCGTCTCCCAGATCGCCTTCAGGTAGGCCTTTCCGGTGCTGTTGCGATCAGGGATGCAAAGGATCACGGGCCATTTCTTCTTCGCGGTGTAACCCTTGGGAAGACGGTAGGCATACTCGAAAAGATACAGGTCTCCACGAGACGAGTAGGGAATCGTCTCGGTATGGATGCGCCCCTTTCCGGACACCCGCTTGTCCAGTGTCGAAACGAAGTAGTCCTCGGCCAACTTGGACCAGGACTCGACGTCCTTCAGGGGATTTCCCGAGTCGTCATCCTCCTCGGCGTTGGGAGGCGTGTGAGCCTTCTTGAACGCTTCGATCGCCTCGGTGAGCGCGGCGCGACTGTCGTAATCTCCCTTCTCCATGAGGTTCTTCAGAAGTTTCGAGAACTTCTTGAAGTCCTTCGGTGACAGCTTGACGTCTTGCGCCTTGCCCTCGGGTGCGGCCCCGGCCTCCTGGGCGGGAACGGCAGCCGGATTCAGAAACAAGGTCGCGGCGATGAGGACGACGAGGGCGGTCGGATGCGAAAAGCCCATAGATTGCATTCTCCTGTGCAGGCGAGGGCGGATTCTAATCCTGGCCCAACGCGGCGGCAAACCTGATACGCCCCCATTCCCGGACTTTTGACCGGATTCTCAGTTTCCGAGCCTGCGGGCGTAGTAGCGGGCCCGCTCTCGGAGGGCGCCATCGGGGTCGCCGAGGACGCGCCGAACCTCGCTGAGGGCCTCGTCCCGTCGCCCCAAGTCGAAAAGGAGAACCGCGAGATTCTCGCGCGCGTCCAGGTTTTCGGGATCGGCCTCCAAGGCCTCCCTCAGCGTGGATTCGGCCTCCCGAGTCCGTCCCAGTCCTTTTTTCACCAGGGCGAGGTCGTTGAGATGGCTCGATCGCTCCTTGGCCGTGAGGTCCTTTTCTTTCAGCAGGCGCGCAAGCATGGCCGCGGCCTCCTCGCGAAGTCCCGCGTCCTTCAACAGGATGGCCTGATTTCGAATCGTCGCGGTCGCGTCGGGCTCCGACTCCCAGATCAAAGTGTGCAGGGCCAGCGCGCGGTCATGAAGATGCCGGGTGACGAGCGCCGCTACGAGCCGTTTCACTTCCTCCGCGAGAACAGGGTGGCCCGGTGCGTCCTTCCAGGCCGCACGGATGCGCTGCTCAGCCTCATCGAGACGCCCCAACTGCTCCAGGGTCCAAGTCGCTCCGGCCGCGGCATAAGGGTCTCGAGGACTGATCTCCAGAGCCCCGAGAAATGCGGACAAGGCCGATTCCAAACGGCCGAGTCGGGTCAGGAGGACTCCCAAGCGATAGTGAGGCAAGAATCGCCCGGGGGATTCAGCCGCCACGGACCGATAGAGCTTCTCGAGATGCTCCATGCGCGACGGTTCCTTCCAGGCCGTCTCCAGGGCATCGAAATAAAGTCCCTCGTCCGGCTGCTCGAGAACGAGTTTCCGGAAGAGAGCGTCGGCGTCTTGCACCCGCCCCAGCCGTGCGAGCGCCGTCAGCCTCTTGTTCAAGAGCCCTCGATGATCGGGGGTTTCCCGAAGAAGGCCATCGGTGACATCGAGAAACGCCTTCAGATCCCCCCCCAGGTACAAAGCGATGGCAAGTCGTTCCCGCACGGCTCGGTCGCCGGGATGAGCCGCCAGCGCCGATCGGAACTCCTCGGCGGCCTCACCGTAGCGATCGAGGAGCAAGAGGACCTCACCGGCCCAGAAACGAGGCGCGTACGGATCCGCCGAGAGTCCCGCCGCCTGCCTGTAGAAAAGAACGGCGTCCGCAAGGGTGCTTTCGGCGAGAGCCTTGCCTTGCGCCAAGGACGCGCGCCCCTGCCGTTCCATCGTGAGCGCCACGTAGAGGGGAGGCTCCGGGTCTTGGGGAGCCTTCTTCAGGGCTTCCTCGAAACAGGCCAAGCTGTGCTGGTTCTCACCCTGCTGGAAAAGGGCGCGACCCAGCCCCATGAGATGCTCCGCCGATCTCTTCTGCCCCACGAGTTTTTCAAAGTACACCTGGGCTCGGGACCAATGGGCCCCCTCCAGGGCTTGCCGTGCCGCAGCCTCGAGGGGCGGCCCCTCGAGTTCGTCCTGTCCCGGAGCCATGGGGGAGGCGAGCAAAGCCACCAAAATGATGGCTCCCAGCGTCCTGATCGTCCTCCAACCTGGCATGGTCCGCGCTCCCTTCATGATGATTCGCCTCCCCATGTTACGTCCTCGTTACGCCCGGGGTGAGACGCAACCTCCCATCTCCTTGTCCCAGCAAACCGGAGGCCCGGGGACGCGGTGGCGCGTGCCCGCCCCGCGGGTCCTCCCAATCCCTCCACGGCGCAGGCTCGCCGGGAGGGTTTTGGTATCCTCTGCGAGCGGGGTCCGACCCCCGTGGGACCGCGGGATCACGGTACCCCACAAATTGATATTTCACAGTGACTTAGACTCCAAGGAGCAGCCTTGATCAACATCGGGCTTTTCGGTTCGACGGGTTCCATCGGCGAGAGCACCCTGGACATCCTTCGCAAGCACTCCGACCGCTACCGTGCGGACGTGCTGGCCGCCGGTTCGCGGTTGGACGACTTGGCGCGACAAGCCTTGGAATTCAGCCCCTCCACGCTGGTCATCGCTGATCCGTCGCGGCTCCCCGAGCTCCAGGATCGTCTCGGCGCCGAGGCGAGCCGCTTCCGACTGCTCGGGGGTGAGGAGGGTCTGGTGGAGGCCGCCGTGCTGCCGACCATCGACATCGTCCTCCAAGGCATCAGCGGAGCGCAAGGTCTTCCCGTGAGCTTGGCCGCCGCGGCGGCGGGAAAGCGTCTCGGTCTGGCCAACAAGGAATCCATGGTCATGGCGGGTCCCCTGCTTCAAGAGACGGCCCGGCGTTCAGGATCCGAGATCATCCCCGTCGACAGTGAGCACAGCGCACTGTTCCAGTGCCTGGCGGCCGGGCGTCCCGAGGACGTCGACCGACTCATTCTGACGGCGTCCGGAGGCCCGTTCCGTACGCGCCCCAGGGAATCTTTCTCCGACGTGACCCTGGACGAAGCCCTGAAGCATCCCACGTGGGACATGGGGCCGAAAATCACGATCGACTCGGCCACGATGTTCAACAAGGCCTTGGAGATCGTCGAAGCCCGTTGGCTCTTCGACGTGGAATCGGAGCACATCGAGGTCTGCGTCCATCCCCAGAGCGTCGTCCACTCCATGGTGCTGTGGCGGGACGGCAGCGTGATCGCTCAGATGGGTGCGCCGGACATGAAGGTCCCCATTCAATACGCGATCACCTACCCGGAGCGTCTCGATGGAACCGTGCGAACGTGGAGCCCGGAACTCTTCGACGGGTTGAGATTCTTTGCGCCGGACCTCCAGAAATTCCCTTCTCTCGGCCTGGGTTTCCTGGCGGCGGAGAGAGGCGGAACATATGGTGCGGTGCTGAACGCAGCGAACGAACAGGCGGTGGCCATGTTCGTCGAGGGTCGGATCGGGTTTCAGGACATTTTCGATTCCGTTGCGACGGTGATGGAACGGCATGACTCCATCGCGTCTCCGAATCTCGAGGAGATTCTTGCGGCGGATCGGTGGGCGCGTGAGGAGTTGGCAAGTTGCTTTTGAGCATCATTTACGGGCTGATGGTCGTCATCGCCATAGGGATTCTGATCTTCGTCCACGAGTTGGGCCATTTTCTCATGGCGAAGAAAGTGGGAATCCGCGTGGAGGCCTTTTCCCTCGGGTTCGGCCCGAAACTCTTCGGCTTCTTTCGAGGGGGCACCGACTACAAGGTCTGCGCCATTCCACTCGGCGGGTACGTCAAGATGGCGGGCGAGTATCCGGGTGAGACGACGGATCAACCCGTGGGTGACGAGTTCTTCGCGAAGTCCGTCGGCCAGAGAGCGTGGGTGGTCTCCGCGGGCGTGATCATGAACGTGATCTTCGCCTTCTTCGCCTTCCCGCTCGCATTCAGTGTCGGCGTGCCCTTCACGGAATCCCTCATCGGCAACGTGTCCCCCGCCTCGGCGGCGTGGGAGTCCGGCATGCGACGGGGGGACGAAATCCTCTCCATCGACGGCACCGAGAGCCTGCGATTCGACGACCTCCGTTACGCCGCCGCGTTTTCCGGGTCACCTCTCGAACTCGACATTCGGAGGGACGCGGCCAAACTCCATCTCTCGGTTCAACCCAAGTACTCGGAAGAGCGCGGTGCATACGTCATCGGCGTGGGCCCGGCACTCCGCGTTCGCCTGGCGGACGAGGACCTCGCCCGAGAATTCGACATCGGCGAGGGTGATGAGATCGTGACGATCGCCGGGGTGCCGGCCGAAGACCTGAGCCTCGTAGGGAAGGTGGCCCTTCAAACGGCGCCCGACGCCCCCGTAGTCATTCGTGTGAAGCGCACGGACGGAACGATCGTGGAGAAGACGGTCAAGGCGCCGCCCGCCGAGCCCGAGGATGGGACGCCGCCCGGGCTGGGCCTTCTTCGCTGTTTCAAACGGGTGACCGCCCTCCGTCCCGTGTACGACCTCCCGCACGCCCCCGACTTGGGCGCTCGGGCGGGACTCATGAACGGCGACGTGCTCGTGTCGGTGAACGGAGCCCCTGTCAACGGCCCGGTCGATCTTTGGCGGGCGATCGATGAGATCCACGGTGCGGGGGCTTTGGAGATCGTCCTTGACCGCCCCGCCCCCGACGGCGGCGTGCAGCGGACGACCGTCACCGCGACGATGGCAGAAGACGACGACGGGGCTCGCTTCATGGAGTCCTTCACTCTCGAGGCGAATGATCTCGCCGTACGCCCGGTGCCCGGCGGCCCGGCCGCGGCGTCCGGGATTCAACCCGGCGACACTCTGGTGTCGCTGAATGACGAACCCGTTGATGCGAGCGATGCCGGCTGGGCGGCTCTCGTGGAGCGCGTGAGGGACTCGGACGGCTCCGACCTTCACCTCACGATACGAAGCCCGCAAGGCGCTTTGCGAAACCTGACCCTACGCGCCAGGCCCCTCCGTCAGAACGGCGTCTTCGCGCAACTCGTCTATGAGGACCGCAAACGCGACATCCAACTCCCGTTCCCAAGGTCGGTCGTCGAGGGCTCTCGCCAGGCCGTCAACGAAGTGAAGAATGTCCTGTTGACCCTGCGGTCGCTGGTCATGGGCGACCTCTCGGCGCGAAACATGGGTGGGATCATCACGATCGCCCGTGCCAGCTACGGATTTGCGCGACAAAGTTTGGGCAAGATCATCTTCTTCATGGGGATCCTCAGCCTCAATCTCGCAATTTTGAACATCCTCCCGATTCCGGTCCTCGACGGGGGACACCTGGTCTTTCTGATTCTGGAAAAGGTCAAGGGAGGCCCCCTGAGCGAGCGAGCGATGAGCTGGGCCAACATCTTCGGGCTCGTACTCATTCTCGGCCTCATGGTCTACGTGACCTTCAACGACATCGTTCGACTGATCGGTTGACGTGAAGAGGCCACGCCGCTTCGTCCCGTGGCTCAGACTCGTGAGACTGCCCAACGCCCTCTCCACGGCGGGGGACCTCCTTGCGGGCTGTGCCCTCGGCGCCGCAACCCTCCCGCGTGTGTCGGTCATGGCCGCCGGCCTGGCCGCTCTCGCGTTCCTCTACACCGGGGGCATAGCCCTCAACGACTGGAGCGATCGGGAACGGGATCGAAACCTTCATCCAGATCGTCCGCTCCCCTCGGGGGAGATTCTCCCCCGACATGCCCTCGTCGGAGCCATCGTTCTCCTCGGCGTCGGAACGGCCCTCGTCGCCTGGTCACTTGCCGCCTCATCGCGAGCGCTGCAATTCGGGATGGCGGCGGGTCTGCTGGGCGCCATCGTCCTCTACGACGTGTTCTCCACGGAGCGGACCCTCGTCGGGCCGGTCGCCATGGGTCTTTGCCGCGCCCAATCCATGGGTTTGGGCTACCTCATCGTCTCCGGCCCCGCCATCCCCACGGGAAGTGCAACCCTCGCGATTCTCGCATACGGTTTACTCGTGGCGTGTCTCACGGCCATGAGCCAACGCGAAGGGCGGGGCTCAACGCTCGAGTCCCCGGGACGGTTCGTACCGACCCTCGCGGTGGGCATGGCCTCGCTCTACGTCGCTCCTGCGTTTCTATTTCCGGGGAACGTCCCGTTGCTCCTTCCCTGTGGTCTGTTGCTCGCACTGTGGGTCTTGGCGCCGCTCCGGGGCGGACGCGTGGACCTGTCCGTGAAACGGGGCGTGTTCACGCTCGTCCTTTTCGACGGGCTCATCTGTCTCGGTGCCGGACGCCCCTGGTTTGCCGCGGTGTGCGTGCTTCTCTACGCCGGAATCAACGGCTCGGCCCGGCTCATCTCGCAGCGGGGTTCATGATTCTTCAGACTTGGCGCCGCCGGCAGGCGGCGCGGCCGCGTCGAGTTGGATGAACCTCGCTCGACGAAGGGCACGGCCCAACGCGGGGCCGGGAGCCACACCTTGGGCCATCAAGGTGCGGCCATCCACCGAAGGAGGAGGGAGCGGAGCCCTCGCGAGGGCGGTCCACTCTCTCTCGGGTCGCCGCGAACTCGCCACGGCGCCCTCGAGCCGGTGGACCTCGATCAGAGCATCCAATCCTCGGAAAGCCCCCACCAGCCGACGCCGTGCGCGACTCACGTCGGTCGCGAAGACCAGACGATCTCTCCAGCGAACCAGGTCCTCCACCTTGTTCATGAGATCGCGGCTGGAGTGAAGCCGTTCGAGAACGCGGCGTGCCTCACGAGATCGAGGAACCGGAAAACCGTCGACGAGATCGTCCAGGACGATCGCCCACGCCACGGAAGGGCTGAGCTCCTCCCCCTCGGCGGCCGCGAGTACGGCCTGGGTCCGATCCAGGACCGATTTGAAGGAGACGCCCTCGGGGTTCCAGCGAGCCTCCGGCGAGCGGCTCATCGTTGCGCCCAACTCGGGCAGGACATGGGGCAAGACCTCGAGGTCTCGCAGCATGCGGAGAGCCCGGGCGGCTCCGCCCTCCGTCCACATCCGCTCGAGCTCGGCTTTCACTCGCTCGGGGCTGGGTGTCCCCGCAGCGGGAGCCGCAACCTTGATCGCGGCGGCCGTCTTCGCCTCGATGACGAAGTCCAGACGGGCGGCGAAGCGAACGGCGCGCAGTATGCGCAGGTGATCTTCGGCGAAGCGCTCCGCGGGTTCGCCGATACAACGGATGACGCCCGCCTCGAGGTCGGCCTTCCCCCCGACGAGATCGACGACTTCGAGTGTCCAGGGGTCCATCAGCAAACCGTTGATGGTGAAGTCGCGCCGACGCACATCCTCCTCCGCCGTCGCCGGTCCCACGGCGCTGGGATGCCGACCGTCTCGGTACTCGGCTTCCGTACGAAACGACGCCACTTCGACGGTCAAACCACCTTCGAGAACCCCGATCACGCCGAATTGCTTGCCGATGGCGACATGGCGGGGAAAAAGCCTCTGCACTTCCTCCGGACGGGCCGACGTCACGAGGTCGTAGTCAGCGGGCTCCCTTCCCAGCAGGTCGTCCCGTACGCACCCCCCCACGAACCAAACCTCGCGGCCCGCGTCTCGCAACCCTCGGGCGACCTTTCGCGCTGCGACCAGACTCTTGGTTTCGTTCATGCGACGCTCTCTTTTCGTCATGGGCCGCGATTCTGCGGCGTCGAAGCGGCGGTAACCGGTTCGAACACCCGCGAGCCGTTGCCGGACCTTACGGAATCAGAGGTTCCCCCGACAAACCTCGGGGCCATCTGGCACCGTCATTCGATCCCACCGGGATTCGAAGTCCCTCCCGCCTGGGTTAGAGTGTGAGCATGGAGACGAAGCCCTGGATCCCTTCGGCCCTCACTGTGCTTTTCATCGTTGCTTCGTTGGGCTGGATTTGGAGAGCCCGCGACCACGCTCGGGACTCCCTCGATGTCGAGGCCTGGGCCAAGGAGCGTCTGGCTGTCATCGCGCGCATCGAGAAGGAACACCTGGAATCCGGACGACCTCCGGTGCGCCCCTTGTTCATCGATGAACTCCTCGATTCGGGCCGCCTCGACATACCGGTCTTCGACGATGGACACGGAAGGATCGAAGACGGGATTCTGCTCCTCAATGGATACTGTTTCAGGGTGTCCCTGACGGATTCCCTGGGAGAGCCCCACGACGAACCGCCGGTCAAGGACGTGACGCTCAATCCGCGCTTCTGGATCGCCTACGCCTGGCCTCAGGAGTGGGGCGATCCGGGGCGACGTATCTTCGTCGCGGATTCCTTCGGTTCACTACGATCGTGGGGACACGCGATCCCCCTTTTCGTAGGCCTCGCCCATCCCCCCGACCCATGGTTGGCGAAGCCGCCGAGCGAGAAGTCCTATCCCTTCGCCAGAAAGACGCGCGGTTGGCAGAAGCATCTCCGATGGCGGGACGAATCGACCCCATGACGGCCAGTCCCAGCATCGAAGAGTTGAAGACCCTCGTCACCCATCTTGCCGGTCTCACAGTCCCCTTTCTTCCCGAAGTGGAAGGGCGGGCTCGCGAATTGGCCGAGATGGCCGCGGCCTTGAGATCCAGGCTTCGGCATGACGCGGAACGACGGGCCACACCGCGCTTCGTCCTCATCGTCGGGCCTTCCGGCGCAGGAAAGTCGACGATCTTCAACACGCTCCTCGAGCGGGACGCTTCCCGCGTCTCATCGGTCGAGCGCCCATCGACGCGCGGGGGAATCATCGCGGGCCTGAACGCTTCCGAACGCAATGACCCACTGCTCTTCCCGACGTTTGCGAAACAGTCCTCCGATTCCGATCGGGAAAGTGGCCGCGAATCCACGATGACCTACCTGCGATCTCCGGGAGCTGTGGACACGGACCTCGTCCTCGTCGACGCTCCCGACTACGACACCCATGTCCTCGCCAATCGAGAGGTGACTTTTCGCATCCTTCCCTGGGCCGATCGTCTCGTGCTGGTCACGTCGACGGAGCGCTATGCGGACGCCTCGGTGCGGGATCTCCTGGTGCAGATCAACGACCTGCGAATTCCCACTCTCTTCGTCCTCAACAAGGTCGATCCGACAGACGGGGATCGCCTGCGGGAAGACTACACCGGCAAGCTGCGAGGCTTGGGTATCACTTCCCCGGAAGTCGTCTCATTGCATCGCTGCACTTCGTCAGAGGTGAGCGACGAGCCGACCATGGGTCGTGTTCGCCAATTCGTGAAGGAACACTCCGGCGAGTCCCGGGCAGCAGCCCTGACGAACGTTCTCGCCGTCCGTCTGTCAGAGGAGATCCTCGCGCCGCTCCAACGCGACCTGCACACACGGCGGGCACTGGGCGAATCCATCCTTGCCACTGATGTCGAACCTGCCAGCTTCCATCCGGCGGAGCGGCTGAGGAATCTGGGACGCATCGAAGAGGAAGGTCGGTTTTTCCTCCGCTACTCTCACCGAACGGTCTTCCGAAGGATCGCCGGATGGGTTCGCAACCCGGCCCGACTCTTCACCACGATTCGTCCCGTTCTGCTCCCATCTCTCGATGAGGTGATCGGCAGTGTCGCGGATCAGGGAATGACGGGAATCGAACGCGATCGCGTCCGGGTTCGCGAGATCCTCCAGGCGACCCCGGAAGGGCGTCGCCTCCTATCGGATCCGGGAGCCGAGACGGAACTTGACGATGCGGAGATCCGGGAAGCGTTTCGCCCTCTCGGCAGCGACATCCACGCCTGGGCTCAGGAGATGATCGAGACCCTGACCGAGGCCCGAGGACGCTCCTCGGGGCCCCTGGGGAGACTCGGAAGTCTGTTCGGAGGCCTCCTTCTCGATCTCGTCGTGGTGGCCCTTTCGATGGCCATCGTCCCACCTTTGCTCCACGAACTCCTGCGCGGTTTGGGGCTCCCGGCCTTCACGAGCGACGTCGAGCGAAAACTGGACGAATTCCGAACTCGGTTCCAGACCGAACTCGAGGCCGCACGCCAACTCCAGCGCCATCGTTATGCCCAAGCACTGCTGTCATTGCCGCCCGGGGCGGAAACGGTCGCGGCCATCTCGAGGGCGTCGCGTTTTCTCGATCGACTCATCGCGTCGGAGGGTAATCGGTGAGCCTTCACGACGAACTCCTCGAGGCGGAAGCGCTGCTGGACAGGCTGGAGGAGCGTGCGGGCTCCGGGCCCGAGTCCGAGGCGGCCGGCACACCGAGATCGGGAAACGAACAGATTCCTCCGGACGTCATCCTGGTCGGGATCGTCGGAGGCACCGGAGTGGGCAAGAGCAGCCTCGTCAACGCCTTGGCGGGACGCAAGGTCACGATCAGCGGTTCGCGACGGCCAACGACGGATCGCATCATTCCCTACGTCCACGCCGATCACGAGAAACTTCTCCTGGGCGTTCCCACACTCCGTCCGTACCTCTCCACGGCCCCGGGGCTCCACGACGTCGAGACGATCCGCTCCCTCGTTCTGCTTGACTTGCCCGATATGGACGGGCTCATCGGTCGGCACGCGGAAGTCGTCGAGGCGGTGCTGCCATTCCTCGATATCGTCATCTGGATGACATCGCTGACCAAGTACGCGGATCGCCTCTTTTCGGACTGGATGGAGCGACATTCACGCACGCTCGACCCGTCGAACCTCTTTTTCGTCCTGAACAAGGTCGACGAGATCGCTGAAGCGGATCCGACCCGGGCGGCGGCCCGCCTCGAGGAGGCTTTTCGCTCCCGCGTCAGGGAAGTCATCGAGCCTCTTTTCGCATCTTCCGACGTCCACGACCATTGTTTCACTCTCTCGGCCCTTCATCCGGACGCGGCCATCCCCGGAAACGCGTTCGCAGGGTTCAAAACGGCGTTGTTTCGAGAGCGCACGGCAAGAGAGATTCAACGGATCAAGTCCTCGAATCGCATGGCTCTTGCCCGAAACCGATTGAAGAGAGCTCAGGCGCGACTGAAGATCGAAGAGAGGATTCGCGAGATCGCGGAGGAAAGAGCGGCGACCCGCGAGGACCTTCGAAGGCTGCTGGACGACGAGCGGGTGCATCATGCGCTGGAGAGGAGACTCGGGAGGCGACGCCTCGTGGATTCTCTGACGCGAGACATCTACCGACACACCCTGGCCTCGTGGCCCGTCCTGCCGAAATTCGCTTTCTTGCTGTCCCCTCTCGCAAGCCTTGCTGGCAACCTCCGACGACTCCGGCATTTGGCGCCCAGAGCCGACGAGGTTGTTTCATCGCCGAACGAGCCTTTGGACGCACTCCTGACTCCTCTTCTGTTCGCAAGACGCAAACGCAGAAGCCTCGTCCCCGCACCTCGACTCGGTGCGGTGCCGTCGAAACTGGCGGATCTGGATGGTCCGATGCGACGGCTCGAATCCAAGATCCTCGCGGTGGTGTCGCCTGAACCCCTTTCCGACTCACCGCTCTCGAAGCCTTCGGGAGTACGGAAGTCCGTGATCTGGGGAATCATTCTCTGGTTTCCTCTCATTCAACCTCTCCTCGAGGAGATTCTCGATCCGGATGGGGGAAACGCTACACTCCCCGTGCGCCTGTCGTGGCGACTCGTCCGCATGACGGGGGCCGCGCACCTGCTCGTTTCGGCGGGATTCGTGGCACTCGTCCTGCTGATCATCCTCGGGTTCATCCGCGCCCGAGCCGCGAAGGAGGCGCGCCGACGCGTCCTGGGTGCGATGCGTCAGGATGAGTTCCAAGACGAGGTCTTGAAGGAGCTGGAATCCGTCGTCGCGCCGGAACTTCAGATCGAGGAGCACAGGCTGGCCGAGGAACGCTCCCTCATCGACGACATCGCTCGAAGACTGAGAGCGATGGAAGAGACTATCGCCCCATGAACCCCCGAGTTCCCTGAATCACCAACGAGGCGAAGCTCGAGATAGCGAGCATGTCCAACAGGGCCACGGCGCCTGCCGCGAGGAGTCGTTGGGCGACGGAGAGCCCCAGGACCGTCCCCAGGAAGAACAGCAACAGGAATGCGAGCAGAACGTTCAGTAAGATCGTCGCCGTGACGAGATTGTGGAGAGGTCGAATCCTTTCCTCGGGGTCGGCCGCGGCACCGGTCTCCGACGTCGCGACGAGAGCGTCGGCCAGAGCCTCGAGGTAAAGGCGCACCAGAATTCCCCCCGAGAGCCGTCGGCCGCTCCGGTGGAGGGACACGCAGAGAATCGTCCGAGGCTCGCCGTCCCCTTCGGGCTCCCCCGTGGCCCAACCGCAGACGATGCGGTCCGGCCACCGACTTCGAGCGCCCCACGGCCAAAGCACTCCTCGTGGGCGAGCGGATAGTCCGTGGTCTTCCTGCGTGACTTCGTATCCCAGATCATCGAGGAAACGGGCGAGCCGAGAACCCACCTCAGCGGCTGGAGCGGCCACGACGACCTCTCGTCGCTCGATCACTCAAAGATGCCCTTTTTGAGAAGCGCCAGGTCGATGACCCTTACGTTCTTCCGCAGATAGAGCCAGAGGCGTCGGCTTCGCGGCGGGTTCATCTTCAACAGGGCGTCGCGGGCACGAGGCGTCCCGATCGAGCCGAGGGCGCTGATCAGCCATCCGAGGCGCTCCCCCTCGGGATGACCCGCGAGAAGCCTCTCGATGGCCTCGACGCCCTTGTCTCCATACTCGTGGAATCGGGCGATCGCGAGCTGCTCATGGGGACCACCCGGCAAGGCGAGCTCTTCCAGTAGGGGCAACGCGGCGGGAGCCTTTCCGCGAGGCAGAGCGTTGAGAAATGCAGCGATCTCAGCCCTTCGGAGGGACGGCATCGCGGCGCGGAATCGCTCCACGTCCTCGTCGCGCCCCGAGGCCGCGCAAACAGTCGCCGCCTGCTCTCGTTCTATCGGGTCGTTGGATTTCAACGCACGATCGAGTTCCAGAACCTCGGTCTTCTCTCCCAGTTTGACGAGGCCCAGCCGAGCTTCGAAGGCCACGTTGGGCTCGGGATCGGCTCGAAGCCGGCGCAGCGTCTCCCTCGCCGTGTCCCCCGCCGTCTCGATCAAGAAAACCACCGCCTGGGCGCGCGTCGCCGGCGCCACGCCGCGATCGAGAGCAGATCGGCGAATGACCTCCGATCCACCGGAGTATCCCAGGGAGACCAGGCCCCAAGCCGCCGTGAGCGCGACGTCCTTCCTCGTATCCTTCATGAGAGGCTCGAGAATCGGTATGGCGCGGTTGAGATGGTAGACGACGCAGGTCGTGATGCCCTGGAGAATGGCGTCGTGGTCTCCGGTTGCGATGGCCCGTGTCACCAGATCCAGCGCTTCGTCGCCGCCGATCGCGCCGAGGGCCTCGATGACGCGACGCAGCGAGTACCCGCCTTGAGCCCCCATCACCGCGCGCAAGTCCGCCAGGATGGCGGGATCTCCTTGCGTCAAGGCGGCGTCGAAAGCGTTGATGCGAGGCTCGAACTCACGATGGTGGATGCCTTCGGAAAGCAGCCGAGCGAATGTCGGATTCTTGACGCGTGCAAAGATCTCCATGAACGCGGAGAGCTGAGCCGTATTGATATCCTTCCGCTCACGGAACCGCTGCACGACCACCTCGACGAGACGCGGATCCCGGCAGAGAAGAGCGACGTCGTCCTTGATGGGGCCGACATCCGCGGCCGCGATGCGGGTCGAGGTCATCAGGTCCAAGCGTTTCTCGAGAGCCGCACGACGCGTCGCGAAGTCCGCCGTGCGATACCACAGTGGATCCTCGATCCCCTCCAGGGGAAGGGTCTTCTCGGGAGTGCGCCATTGGCTCCAAAGAGCCCACGCCAGGGTCCCCGACACCGCCAAGACCAAGATGTAGAGAAGTCCGTTGCGGATCATGATCACCTCGAAAAGTCACCCTTCCGGTGAGAGATCCACGTGCGACTCGTCGCAGATCAATTTCGCGGCCACTTGAGGACGTCGAGACTCGAGCCGATCGCGCGGGCCAATCGGGCCAGATTGATACGATAGTCCGCGAGTGTGCGGATGAGTTCGCTCCGTCTCTGCGCCAGATCATCCTCGATGCGCAGGACCTCGAAGTTCGTCGACACCTTGCTCTCCAGCTTGACGCGCTCGTTCCGAAGTTCTTCTTCCTTGAGCTCCGCGGATTTCTTGCGGGAGGCGATCGTCTTCTCCGAGATCTTGACGGCCCGCCAAGCCTTGCGTACATCCGCAACAGCGGCGAGCTGGAGATCTCGATAGCTGTAGAGGGCCTGGTCACGCTCGAGACGACTGCGGCTCAGCTTCGCACGGGCCGCCTTGTTGCCCAAGGGAAACTCCAGCGCCATGCCCACGCTCCAACTCTCGGCCCCCGTGGGTCCGAACCCGCCGAGAAACGAGTCCTCGAACGTTGCGTCCAGGCCGGTGAAGTTCGCGCTGCCCTTGATGTCCAGTTTCGGCAGCGTCTCGTTGTCCGCCACGGCGACCGAGAGATCGCGGCTGCGCAACTGGATTCGAGCCTCCAACAGCTCGGGTCTTTCCTTCAGGGCGAGTTGGATGGCCGCGTCGAGATCGGGGATTCGCCAACGGGTTTCACTGACAGTATCGACAGGAATGATCGAGGTCTTCCACTCCCCAAGCCCTCGGAAAGGCAACACCAAGCGTTTCAGGATGTCTTCGGTCTCCTTCACCTGGTTCTCCGCCACGAGAACGTCCGTCACTCGAGACGCCACCCCCGCTTCGGCGGAGGTGATTTCGATGGGAGCGAAGACGCCGGTCTCCACCTTGATGCGGTTGATGTCCAGGAGTTCCCGGGCCACGGACAAGGACCGCCGCTTGACCTTCAGGTCTTGGATGGCGAAGACGTAATTCCAGTACGCTTCATGGACTTGAAGAATGGTATCCAGAACATCTCCGCGGAATCTCTGGCGAGACTGTTGCTCGACGAACTCGGCTTGACGCGTCGACGCCCAGTTGTACTGCAACCAGGCCCCTCGAAGGATCGGCTGAGTGAAAGTGGCGGTGGTGGCCGTCTGGAAACTCGGGTTGACGAGACCACCTGCCTCACGGTCGCGATAGTCTGTGCGGACTTGCAACTGCCAGGTTGCGCCGGTGGGAAGAAGACCCCGCGCGCCGGCGAGCCAATCCGCCGTGACGGAACTGTCCGTCACGATCGTTTGAAAAAACTCGGGCGTGCCGTCGGGATTGATGTTTCCTGTGGGAAAAATTTGAGGGAAGCTCACTTCGGAAACGCCACCGTCCGCACTGACGAAACCTACGGGTTCGAAGGCTGCTTCGGCTTCGGCGATCCTCGTGCGGTCGATGAGATGGTTGAAGAAACTCACCTTCAGCGACGAGTTGTGAGTCGTCGCCAAGCGGACCGCATCTTCGACCCCCAACCTCAACTTGCGTTGCACCGATGGCGGGCTTTCCGCTTGAGCGACGCCGTGATCCGAGAGCACTCCCCCGAGGAGCAAGACGACCCAGGCCGCGAACATTCCGGCGCGGAGCCGGTGTACGTCATCCATCAGTTCAATCCCTCTTGGACTCACGCACCCTATCACCGGGGTCGATCGCCTCCCAGAACGTCCCTCCGCGCACGAAGAAGTTTCCGGCGGAAGGCATCACTCCGGATGTATTCGAGGTGGGCGAGCCGATCTTTGTTCTTCGTCGGTTCCCGCCGCCAACGCTTCCGGAGATCCTCGAGAAAGAGGCTCGCCTCGCCGCTGTTGATGGCCGCGAGGACCTCCAGCACGGCGCGTTCCTCCTCAGGGGTCTTCATCCCGTTCTTCGCCAGTGTGATCACTTCCTCGGCGGCCTGGAATGGAACGGCGAACATGAGGGTTCTCAGGGCCTCGACGCGCTCGTCGGCGGATCTGCTGCGCCGAACGAGACGGAGGATCTCCCGCCATGCGGGCTGGTAACGGGTCTTCTTGATCAACGCGAGGGCGCGCTTTCGTACGGCCGAGGAGGGGTCCTCGAGGGAACGGACGAGGATCGGACACGCCTTTTCACCAAAAACCTTGATGGCACTCTCGAGGAATTCGAGTCTCACTGTTTCCGGAGTCGCCGGATTCTGGAAGCGAGCATAGCTGGCGAGAAAACTCTTCTTGGACGCCGCATCGGGAAAGACGAGGTCGGCCTCCGTCCAGCGGAGCGCATTGGCTTCCTTGAAGTCGACCAAGGCCGACGAGAACGCGGCACGCATGTCCGGTTCCAGCCCGAGCAAAGAGAAGGAGCCCAACCATGCCAGATCGGCGGCCGTCACCGTTTCCGGTCGCCTTTGCGCCAAACGCCTCGCCTCTTCGACGAGGATGCGACGGACCCAAACGGAGGGTGATTCTCCGTAGGTTCGCAGGAGGACTTTCACGGCGTTCGCCTGCCGCGACGGTCCGACGATCGACGAGACCGAAACCAACGCGCGGAGAAACCGGATTCTCTCCCCGGCGTCGGCCTTGGGGAGGTCCACATGGTCGACGACGAGACGCATCGTCCCCTTACGCGACGGAACGAGGAACAGGAGTTTTTGGAGATCGGGCCAGGCCACCAGCCCTTCGTCGCTCGAAATCACGAGGACGTGGTCCCCTTCCTTGCCGCGGAGGACCTGGTCGACGGCGAACCGGATGAGTCGCTGTCCATCGGCGATGCGGTTGACCCGAGTGACGTGCCCGACGATCAGGGAGCGACAGGAGGACAAAGCGACCTCATCGAACCAGGGTCGATAGACCCGAGAGTGTCGTGTCTGCCCGATCGAAGGAGGAGCCCCCGGGACGAGGAGGGCGATGCACACGACGAACCGGGCGAGGTCAATAAAAAAGGAGGCCTTCATGGCCTCCTATCCTATGTCGTCCGATTGCGATCGCCACCACGAGGCGGCCTTCAGCTCGAAACTCAGCCCGCGACGCGAGATTTCCGGTCCATTTCCTGGCGAAGCAGGACCTTCTCATTGTGAATCACGATGTAGCGTTTGCACTCAC
The DNA here is from genome assembly GCA_964559135.1 of uncultured Planctomycetia bacterium. Taxonomy (GTDB): domain Bacteria; phylum Planctomycetota; family DRQF01; genus DRQF01. Next base: position 22,297 of record CAZLGG010000011.1, on the reverse strand, counting down.
CCAACGTTCCCATGAACACTTCCTCGCCTTGGAGAAAGACCTGGTAGTACCGAACACCCTTCATCGAATCGAAATATCTGATGATCATGGGACTCCTCTGTGCGGCGCGGATCTCAGTCTTGCGTGTCTGCGACATTCATCGACCGAGCAAGACTCGTGCCATACAAAAAATCTTCATTCAGATGACACCGGGAGGACCGCGCGGCCGTCTCAGAGGACCATAGACAGGTTTGCTGGGGCCTTTCGCCGCGGGCAAGCCGGACAACGTCGCACCGCGATCACCATTTGGCACACCGCCCTGGCCCACATTGCACGAAAGCGTCAAATGAGGCGGAGGGAGGGCTCCTCCCTCCCGGGCCGGGCCGTATCGGGACGCCCTCAGCGCTTCTTTCGAATGCGCCGCGCTCCCCCGAGTCCCTCCGGGAGGGTTTCGGACAAGCGCCGGGCATCCAAGGCGTCACGGGGCTCCCAGCCGGGATTCCCCTCGGGTCCCAGGTGAGACGGCTCTCGAGGCAACAGGCGCTCCATGCGAGCCCCCGCCGCCGAGGAGGAAGCGGTGGTCCTGGAATCCGAAGAAAGGTCCCAAAGCATGAAAACCACCAAGACGACCCCCAGGCTCAAGGCTCCGTGATGAAGCCACCGAAAACCCGCGGATTGGGCGAGGAGCTGATTCCAGACCCCCAAGATCCGTCCAAAGGCCCGGCGGGTGCGGGCCGGCCATCCCTGGTCCGCATACCGTCGACGGACATCCTCGCGCACCAAAGACACCAACATGCGGTGCATTTGCGCCCGCGAGCGCGGATCCATGCGGGCGGCGGCGGCCAATTCCCGTCGATAGGAGCGAAGATCCGGCTTCAACCCATCGAGAAGACGGCGAATCTGTTCATCGGAAACCTCACCCTCCTGGGGATCGCTCATGGGAATGTCTTCTGGGCTCATCATATCGGGTCTCGGGCTTCGTCGGGAATGAGAACGCTCGGAAACATCATCCGTTCAGCTCTTTCTTCAGGAATTCCCGAAGTTTTCGTACCGCGTGGAACATCCGGGACTTCACCGTCCCGACGGGAATATCGAGGATCTCCCCAATCTGCTGATAGGGAAGGTCCTCCAGTTCGGAAAGGACGAAGACATCCCGCATGGACTCCGGCAACAACAGGATTGCACGGGCGATTCTTTCGCCTTGCTCCGAGAGCATCAGGGTATCCAGCGGTGTCCGCCCGTCCACGTCGTGGAGGTCCCACCCCCCGCCGGCTTCGTCGTCCCCACGACCGCCCGTGAGAAGAGGACGTGGGTTTCGGCTCCGAGCCCGGTAGACATCGATCCACAGGTTGCGTGCGACTCTCAACAGATAGGTCAGAAAACGAGCCCGCGGCTGATAGCTGTCCCTGGAAAGAAAGATCTTCCGCCAGACTTCTTGAGCGCAATCCTCGGCCAGTTGTCGATCCTGCGCCTGCGCCAGAAAATAGCGGATGAGCCGTGGTTGATGTCGCTCCACGAGGGTGCCGAAAGCGTCATAATCGCCCTGTTGAAATGCGAGCATGAGCTGGACGTCTTCGTCCTCGTGCATGTCTCCCTCAACGAGACGGTGACTTCATCGGTTCGAAGGCTTTTCCGTGCCGGGGGTCATGACGATGACCTCCACGGTTCGCTCCCCCGGCCGAATCACCGTTTCCACCGTCTGATCCCGAAAACCCGGCCGTTCGGCTCGGATGGTACATTTTCCGTATGGGAAGGTCTCCCAGGCAAGCATGCCGTCCGCCCCCGTCCGTCGAGGGAGTTCATGAATGTCCAGGGCGAAGGCCGGAATGGCGCGCCACGGCCCGGCTTCCGAGACGAAGGACAGCACGACACCGGCCAGAGGTTGCCCACCCCGACTTTGACAGATCACCTGAATCGCTCCGCCGAGGTCCAGCCCGCTCTCGAGTTGGGCTGTTCCTCCAGGATTGAGATTGACGTCTCCGATCCACTGGGCGGGGCGCCCCGGCCCCTGAGCGATGACCTGATAGTCACCGGGAGAGAGCCCGTGAAGGGCCGCTCTCCCCTCCTCGTCCGTGAGGAAAAGTCTCTCCGCCGCGACCCGATACCCAGCCGCGTCGAGCAGGAGCACTTCGGCTCCCTGAATCCCATCCCCGGCTTCGTCCGTGAGTGCGACCAAAAGCGATGCGGACGCCCCCAGATCCAAGCTCGCCCTCACCTCCCGTCTCGCCTGCCGCAGAGTCACGTCATCCAGTGTCGAACGGCCCAGACCGGGATGAGAGACTTCGATGCGATAGGTTCCGAGGGGCATGTCGGACAACGTCAGCTCTCCTTTCTCGTTCGTCCACCCCTTGACGATCTCCCGGGAGCGACGGCGTTCCACGGTCTCGATGATCCCCGAAGGGGCACCGCCCTTCCAAACCCTCACCGAGGCGCCGGGCAACGGCCGCCGGCCCGCGGCGTCCCGAACGCGGATCCTCAGGGGCGCCGTCCTTACGTCCACGTCCCACGTCTCGCGCCCCGTAGGAGCGATGAGCCGTTCGTCATCGATGCGGTAGAGGCGCCCGTCGCGGCCGCGGAAATCCGTTTCCACGACCCACGTCCCAGTGGGAATTCGCACCTCGCTCCGCCCCCGCTCGTCCGAGATCATCTCCCAAGAGTCGCGGAAGTAGGCATAGGCCCCTTCATCCAGGGGTCGGAGCCGGAGCCGTCCTCCTGCAACCGGACGTCCGTCGCGTCTTAGACGCAAACGAACCACCTTCCACGACCGAAGCGGCCAGGGCTCCTCGGCATCCCTCCACTCCCCCCACTCCCCTCGCTCGGACAAGACGAGTCGGCGGGGCCATCGCGCCGCACCCACGGGAGAAGCTCGCTCCAGAAAATACGACCCCTTCGGAGGCGCGGATGACCCAAAGGGGGCCGAACGGAAAGGAGCCTCGAGCACGCGGCCCTCGATGAACAGACGATCCTCCTCATCGCTCGCGCCTCCGGCCAGGGCGACGGTGCCAAGATCCACGACGGATCCCGAACCGACGACGGCGGTGCCGAGAGAACCCGACCGCGCACGGAATCCAATCTCCCCGGGCGGAAGATCGCTCCATTGAAAACCGCCGCGGGAATCACATCCCACGGTCTCGCGGCGCAAAGGGAAGGGACGCAACCAATCCTCGAGACTGCGATCCCACGTGAGCTCTTCGTCCCCTTGCTTCGCACCCCGTGCTTTGGCCCCCTTGATACGTCCCTCTACGCGCCCGCCGGGAATGAGGTAGATGTTCCGCTCCACGAACACGTTCTCCGCATCGACGCCCAAGGTCAGGGGACCCACCCATGTCGGCGCCCAAGAGGGCGCGTTGGCTTCGAGCATCCAGACTCCGCGCGGAAGCACGGCAGAGAACTGCCCCGTGACCGGATCATGATCGATGCGACGGGGGGTCCGACCGACAGCGCCCCGCACCGGGTACGCGATCAGGTCGAGGCCCTGGCCGCCCAAGACCTCACGCCCTCGGAGGACGGTGCCGTGGATCTCACCCCACGCCGACGTGGGAACGAGATGCCCGGGGAGCTTCCCCTTTCGCAACTGTTCGGGCTCCGACTCGGTCTCCCCCGCCCCGCCGTACGCAGCCAGGTTGGGGAGGGGGGGATCCACCAAGTCGGGAAGTTCCCGATACTGAAGCCTCTGCCCGGGAAGAAGACGAACGGTGGATGTGTTCTCCGCCGCCGGGTCACGGCGCCCCAAGTCGATGGGTGGTCGGCCGCCGTCCTCCCAAACCACGCACCAGAAACCTTCCCAGGGGATCGCCCGCGAACCCGAGGCCCCAGGTGCCAGTGAGAGTCGCTCGACGATGCTGCTTGCGCCGGAGCCGACGTCGACCGTTCCGTAAAGCTCCCAAGCTCCATCCTCGCGCGAGATTCCGAATTGGAACGTCCCCGTGGGAAGGTGCCGGAAGACGGCCTTGCCTTTGTCGTTCGTCACGGCCAAGCGCGCCAACGGCCGGAGAAGTTCGGTGAACGGGGGCGCCTTCACTCTGCGACTCCCCAGTGTCTCGCCACCGATGAGCCAGATCGAAGTCCCCACGGCAGGATCTCCGGCCGCATCCCGACACAAGACGTCGACGGTCGACCAGGCGAAAAGCTGGGGTCTCCAGTGCTCGATGCCGCCCGGAGAAGCGCCGAGCCAATCCGGCGCTCGAGCAAAACCGTTCTCGTGCCAAACGAAAAGATCGCCCACCCTGTCGGAACGAACGGCCAGCTTGAACCGTCCCTTGTCATCCGTCCGCCCCACGACGCGAACACCGGCTCCCTCCTTGGAGGACCGGTCGGCGAGCAGAAGCAGCGCACCCCGTGCGGGCTTCCTCGCGGAGGTCTTCACCTGCCCTTCGACCCGTGCGAAGGGTTCGAGCACGACGTCGACGACCCTCTTGACACCCTCTTGCGCCAAGAAGAGGCGCCGGTGCTCGACCGTTTCGTGTCCCGGAACGGAAAGGGAAAGCTCGTGCCAGCCCGTGGAAAGGCCGTCGAAGAGGTGGCGAATTCCCATCAGCTTGCCGGGTCGTCCATCCAGGAGAATGCGTCCCCCTTTCAGCTCTCGACCACTCGCGGCGTCCAGAAGACGCAACGCCAAAGCAGCGCCGGCGGTCATCCGCCACTGGTGCACCGCCGAGCCGATGCCACCGTGAAACGTCGCGGCGAGGGCACCGGAACGCGCGTCCACGCGGACTTGCCCCGCGGGGAGGTGCTCGAGGCGGAGCGTGAGTCCTCCGTCGAACGACGACGTCAACGGGGGGCGATAACGCAACAAGATTTCCGCGCCGCCTTCGAGGGGCCACGCGCCGGACCCGATCTCGATCGAGACGTCGCCGATCGTGCCGCCGTTCCACGTCACGTCCGCGGCGAATGGGTAGCCGTCCCGCGGGAGAAGGGTCCCCAATCGTGCGGCGCCTCGAGGCATGTTCCAGGGGATGACCAGGGGCTGGAAGCTGCGAAACCCGTCGGAGAGGAGAAGGACGTAGCGACCGGGCGACAGCGAGAGCCTCGCCGTTCCGGTTTCACGATCCACCGGAGCGACCGACAAGGGAATCCCCTTCAACGGGTCCAAGACCCCATCGGCGTAGGCGGGATAGACGCGCACCTCGGCGGAAAACGGTTCGGCATCGGGGAGCACCGCCTGAACCTCGAGGACTCCGGCGGGCGGTACCGCCACATCTCCGAGCAGCAGTCCCTCCCCCGCCGGCGTCGTCGCGAGGCGGAGGACATGAACCCCACCGTGACGTCGAACGACGCGCAGCATGACGGTTCCGGACGTGATGCCCGACTCCAGCGAGAACCTCCCATCCGAGTCGGATCGAACGTCTCCTCGGAGTTCATCACGACCCTCGTCATGCAGAATCAGGGAAACAGCGGCGCCCGTGAGGGGCCGCCCCGTCGATGCATCCACGAGCCGCCCCTGGACACGGCCGAGAGGGGATGCGTCCTGGCCCAAGGCCGTTTCGACCAGGCAGACGGCCAACAGGAGAAGAAGCAGACGAGGCTGGGGCAACTCAAGGTCTCCCGTGTTCGTAGCCGCCGGGGGCGACCTCTTGCCTCTCGTCGCCGGTCTGCAACCAGAGGCCCCTCTCCACCACCTTTCCTGTGACGGTGAGCGGGGTTTGTAACTTCCACTCTTTCAGGAGTCGCGCCGCGATGTCCGGGTCCATTGTCAAAAGGAGCTCGAAGTCTTCCCCGTCATGCAGCGCATGCTCCAAGGGACTCATGTCAGTGCGGGCGGCGAGCTGGACCGCCGCATTGGAAATCGGCACGGCCGAGGCGTCCACGACGGCGCCGACTCCGGACGCATCCAGGATGTTCGAAAGATCTCTCAAGAATCCGTCGCTGATGTCCGTCATTGCGGAGGGAGGACCGAGATCGACGAGGGCTGTCGCCTCCTCCATACGGGGAATGAAGTCGTGATGGTGGCCGAGAAGCGATCCGCCGAGGACGCCCGTCACGAGGACGAGATCTCCCGGTCTCGCTCCGCTCCGCAACACGGCGTCGCGATGGGGCCGCCCGGTCACGGCAACCCCCAAACTCAGTCCGCCCGGCCTCATCACCGAATCCCCTCCGGCCAGCGCAATGCCGAACCTGCGGGTCTCCTCGCCGACCGCTTTCATCACGCGCCGGGCGAGAGCATCCGTGGCGCCGGCGGGAAGTTCCAGCCCGACGACGATGGCTTCGGCGATCCCGCCCATCGCCGCGATGTCGGAAAGGTTCGAACGCACCGCCTTCCGCGCCAAACGTTCCGGAAGATCCGGCCCCGCCTCCACATGGACGCCCTCACACACCACGTCCATGGCCAAGAGCAACTCCGCACCGCCCCCACGAACGATGACGGCCGCGTCGTCGCCGGGTCCGACGGGAAGACGTGCCGACGGGCCGTCGCTCCTCTGGGTCATCCACTTCAAGAAATCGTGCTCGCGAAAAGCGTCGCCCATGGACCGCGAGGCTCCTCAGTTCAGAAACCACAAGGACGTGACGACCTTCTTGCGGAGCGCATCACGGGGAATCGGCCCGAAGAGGCGGCTGTCCGGATGGACGGCGTTCACGACGAGGTGGCGGTCGCCGCTGAAGATGAGGAAATGGTCTTCGGGGATGGGGCCCTCTCGGAGCCGGGATCCCTTCGGGAGGACGAGATCCTCTTCGCGATCGCCGATCTTCACCCGTGCCCGACCGCGCGACAGGTTCTCGATGCGAACCATCTCCTTGGGCATGCCGACGATGACTCCGAACGCGTCGGTGTCCGCACCGGGAACCTGGAAGAGAACGATGCTGCCCGGACCGAGAACCGTGTCGTCATCCACATCGGTCATGACGACTTTGGTGCCGGGTCCCATGTGCTGAGGCTCCAGACCGTGATAGTCGCCCGGGATCGTGTAGACATCGTAGCGATAGGTGAACCAGGCCACGCCCAGCAGAACACCGGCGATCACGAGACGACGAACAGTTCCGCGAATGCGATCGATCCGCTGCATCCGCGCCACGCTTCGTCCGTCACCTGTCATTCACACGACTCCCAGGCCCGCCGCCAATCTTCCATCGCGAGTTGCCCACGCGGGTTCTCAAAGAAATAGCGTATCGCCGCGGCTCCCGTCGCACCACATGCCCGGACGTCGCGCAGCCGCTCCGGAATCATGCCGCCAATGGCCACGACGGGGACCGACACCCGCTCGACGAGTTCACGGAGGGTCTTCAAACCCTGTACGGGCACCCAACCCTCCTTCGACGGAACGGGGAAGACCGGGCCGAACACGACGGCGTCCAGACCATTCCGAACGCGCCGAACCCCCTCCAGCACGTCATGGATCGACGCCGTCACACCGACGTGGGTCGGTAGAAGTTCTCTCGCCCGCGCCAGGTCCGGGGAACGAAACGTCAAATGACAGATTTCCGCATTCAGAGCCGGTTGCAGATGGACCCTCTCGTTCAACCAGAAAAGGGCACCGTGCCGATCACACTGTTCCTTGACGCGCCGCCCGAGACGCAGAAACGCCGCATCGTCGAGACGCTTCTCCCGAAACATGACCGCCGTCACCCCGCCGGCGAGAAGGACATCCAGCCTGTGGAGCAGATCGTCGGCGGGCCAATCGTCGCTGTCGGGCGTGACCGCGACGCAGGTCAGGCGGGAGGCCGCATCAGCCTCGAGCATGAAACTCGCGCGGGCGTACGGTCGCGTCGACCGGGGTCCTCGAGGCGGAAAAAACGATCTGTTCGACGAGGGTCCCGAATTCGATGCCCGCGGCGGCCGCCGCCTTCGGGAGCAACGAGCCCTCGGTCAACCCGGGAAGGGTGTTGGTCTCGAGAATCACGAGCCCCTCGTCCGTGAGCATGGCGTCGGTCCGGGAATAGCCTCGTCCGTCGATGCGCCGATGGATCTTGACGGCCCACTCCTGCAATTCCCTCGCTGTTTCGGGGGCAATCGGGGCGGGGGCCAGCTCTTCCGCGCCGCCCGGGGCGTATTTCGAATCGAGATCGAAGAAGGCGCCGCGCGGACGAATCTCGACGACAGGAAGCGGGATGGGATCGCCGCCTGCGGGTTCCTCGAGGACGGCGGCCGTCAGTTCCCGACCGGGACGGTAGCTCTCCCAGAGGACGCGCGTTTCCTCCCGAAAGGCTCGGTCCAGGAGTTCTTCGCAGGTCTTCGGATCATGGACGATCCAGACTCCGATGCTCGAACCGGATGCGGGCAGCTTGAGGACCCCCGGAAGGCCCGCCACGGCGCGTCCTCTGCCCAACGCGGCGACGCGGTCGCTCCGCCACTCGGCCCGGGTGAGCGTCACATGGGGCGCCGTCGGTGCGCCCAACTCGACGAGCACGGCCTTGAAAGCCGTCTTGTCCATGGCCAGAGCCGACGCACCGACGGGAGACCCCGTGTAGGGAATCCCGCTCCACTCGAGAAATCCCTGGATGGCGCCGTCTTCCCCGCCGCGGCCGTGCAATCCCAAGAAAGCCACGTCGGGCTTCCAACTCTCGAGGAAACTCGAGAACCCTGCCGCCGACCACGGACTTGTTTCCCCGGTCGCCTGCGCTGCCTCGTAAGCCGGCGGCCCCTCGAGGACGAACCGCCGCTCTTGGGTGATCAGAATGGGGGCGACGACGTGGCCGCGCGTGCGCAGGGCTTCCGCGACCCGGGTTCCCGACTGGACGGAAATCTCACGCTCCGGGGAGACGCCCCCGTAGAGGACTGCAATTCTCATGGACACAGAATAACCTCGCCCCCCCACGGCGCGGGGTCAGGGAAAAGCGCATTCCCCTCCGGCGGGAATGTCGGGGCGGGGACCCTCGTTCAGGCGTTCTCGCAGGGCGTCCGCGGAATCCGCCCAAGAGGGGTCGATGTCCAGGAGGCAATCGGCGCGCCCCTCCGCATCCCTGGGAACGGCGACGCCCGCGGCCTCCAACCAAGCGGCGAAGACCTCCGTCTGCGCCCTGCGGGAACTCTCGGGAGAGTCCTCGCCCTCGGCGTTTTTGATCGGAGCAAATTCCCGATGTCGATCCACCTCGAGTACGACGCAACGATTCGCCTGCCCCATGGCGTCGAAAACGAACGTCTCGAATTTCACTCCATCCAAGGTGCGCGACGTCCGCGATTCAGGATCGAAGGCCTGAATCTTCTTCCGCGCCAAATGGAACGGGAGGGAAAGTCCGCCCTCCGTCACGGTCTCGACGAAGTCCCGCCGCAGCATATGCACAGCGATGTTGCCGTCGCGGAAACGCAACTGTCCCGAGTCGTCCCGGGCCTCCAACTCATCCGGGGTGAGATCGGAGTACTCGATCACACCGAAACGCCCGTCGATACGTCCGACGATACCGACCTTCTCGTCGGCCGATCTCTTGGCGACGACCTTGACCGACATCTGCGCATTCTCCAGAGCGTGATGCCCGAGGAAGACCGGGTCCGCCATGTCGACGAGAGGATTGTCCACCTGAAAATAGAAGATCTCTTCCACGCCGCGAGCCCGCATGTCCTCGAGAGCGCCGCTCGTACGAAGCGCCCACAGGGCCCCGCCGTGACCGTTCGGCGAGAGGAAGAGTCGGTCCTCGGCGGCGAGAAGGATGCGTCCGTCAGGGCTCATTGCGGGAAGCATGTCCTGCGGGAAAAGGCTCACGTCCTCCCGAGGAAGTCCGAAGAACCCCTTCTCCTCGAAATAGGCGACCGTCCGAGCGTGATTTCCGGCGCTCGTCATCACGTACCACGGCAGTGCCGTCTCGTGCCGTTCACGCAGCGCCCGGATCTTCGCCGCGAAGATCTCGAAGAGGGTCCGTCCGAGGACGGGGCTCGCGGGAAAACATCCCTTGGGCCCCTCGTAACCGAGGCGGGAACCTTGCCCGCCCGCTACGACGAAAACGGCGACCCGACCGGATTCAAGAAGTTCCGAGCCCAGCGTTGCCGCGCGGGCGTCGTCCTCCGGAGAGGCCCCCTTCTTTTTCCCGGGCGCCGGCTCCAGACAGGCCGCCGCTCCAGCGGGGGGCGACGCGAACAAGAGGCTTCTCACCTGCTCGACCTGGCCCCAATCGAGGCCTTCCAACTCCGCCGCCAGACGACGCCGCGGCGCTTCCGGCAGCGCGTCGAAGTGAGTCAGGAGCTCACCTTGACCCAGTCTCTGGAGGGTGCCCCGTAGCTCCGCGCTCAGCGTCGGCGCCGCCAACTCAGGACTCCAGCTTCCTGAAGGCGAGCGTCACGTTGTGGCCGCCGAACCCCAGCGAGTTGGAAAGGGCCGCACGGACGTTCAAATCCCTCGAGCCTTCGGGCACGTAGTCCAAACGGCATCCCTCTCCCGGCTCCACGAGATTCCGCGTGGGGTGGACGACACCATGGTGAATGCTGAGGCAGGAGACAACGGCCTCGACGGCCGCTGAAGCGCCGAGCAGGTGCCCGATCATGCTCTTGGTCGAGCTGACGGCCAACTTGCCGGCACGGTCCCCGAACACCTTTTCGATGGCGAGCGATTCGTTGGGGTCGTTGATCGGAGTCGAGGTTCCATGGGCGTTGACGTAGTCCACCTCCTCGAGCGCGATCTCACCGTCTTCGAGGGCACGACGCATGGAGCGCTGGGCTCCCTCGGCCTCGGGAGCGGGCTGAGTGATGTGGTAGCCGTCGCCGGTCATGCCGACGCCCGACAGTTCGCAGTAGATCTTGGCACCGCGCCGCCGCGCATGTTCCAGTTCTTCCACGACGATGATGCCGGCTCCCTCCCCCATGACGAAGCCGTCGCGGTCCTTGTCGAAAGGACGGCTGGCATGAGCTGGATCGTCGTTGCGACGTGACAGCGCCTTCATGTTCGCGAAGCCCGACATGCCCAAAGTGGTGATGGCCGCCTCGGCTCCCCCGGTCACGATGATGTCGGCATCGCCGTAACGAATGCACCGGAGCGCCATGCCGATGGCGTGACCCGCAGAGGCGCAGGCCGATGCCGTCGCGAAGTTGACGCCCTTCATTCCGAAACGCATGGAGATGTTGCCGGACAGAGCGTTCAACATGAGCTTGGGGATGAGAAACGGAGAGACACGGCGCGGCCCCTTGTCCAAGAGTTTGCGATGCTGCGCCTCGATCTCGAGCAGCCCGCCAATCCCCGAGCCTGCGATGACGCCGCACGACTCCGCGAGAGGTGTCTGCGCTTCGATGCCTGCGTCCCGCACGGCCTCGTCGGCGGCGATCATTCCCAAAAGGACGAATCGATCCAGCTTCGCCGCCTTGTTCGGCGGGAGGAGGCCGGACGAATCCAGGTCCCGGATCTCACCGGCGATGCGCACCGGATACTCGGAGCAGTCCCAATTCTCGAGTGGCTTGATGCCGTTCTTCCCCGCGAGCAAGGCATCCCAGCTGTCGGCGCAATTCTGGGCGAGCGGCGTCACACATCCGATTCCGGTCACGACAACTCTGCGCTTTGCGGTCATCTCACTTCCTCACTTACGAGACGGGGCGGTGATCTCGGAGAATCAACCCGGCTCCAAGAACGTGGCCGTGCGCCCAAGATGGGGAGCACGGCCCGGTTCCTTCCGAAATCGCCTCGTCGTCGATGGATTCAGGCGACGTGCTTCTCAATGTAGGACACGGCATCGCCCACGGTTTGAATCTTCTCGGCGTCCTCATCGGGGATGTTGATGTCGAAGGCCTCCTCGAACTCCATCACCAACTCGACGGTGTCCAGAGAGTCCGCTCCCAAGTCGTTGATGAACGACGTACTGTCGGTGAGCTTCTCCGGGTTTGCGCCCATCTTCTCGCAAACGATACTCTTGACCTTCTCGGCAATGTTCGCCATTTTCGGCTCCTCGATTCCATGCTGGCCGAACGTCTATCCCGGGGATGCAACGTTCCACCCCGCCTCGACTCCGGACACGACTCGGCCCAGCTAAATACCACGATTTCCAGTCTTCTTTCAAACCCTGGGGACGACTTTGTCCCCCGAAGGCGAATTTCCTCAAAGAGCCATCCCACCATCCACGGGGAGGCATTGTCCCGTCACATAGGCACCGGGGGTGCCCGCCAAGAGGGCCACGACCCGCGCCACGTCCTCCGGGGCGCCGAATCGACCCAGCGGAATGGCCTTGGCCATGGCGGCCCTGGCTTCTCCCTGGAAGCCTTCGGTCATGTCCGTTTCGATGAAGCCCGGGGCCACGGCGTTGACCGTGACCTGGCGCCCGGACAACTCCTTTGCGAGAGACTTGGTGAAAGCCAAAAGCCCCCCCTTACTGGCCGCGTAATTGGCCTGTCCGGCATTGCCGGTCAAGCCGACGACGGAGGCGATATTGATGATCCTGGCACCCCCACGCTTCATGAGAGTGCGGGCGAAAGCCTTGCAGGTGTTGAACGCACCTTTGAGGTTCACGGCCATCACGGTATCCCAGTCCTCCTCCTTCATCCGGAGAATCAATTGATCGCGCGTCACACCGGCATTGTTGACGAGGATGTCGATGGGCCCCATGCGCTCCTGCACCTCGGCGGCCAAGGCCGTGACGGCGGCGTGATCGGACACGTCGCACCCGAAGCCTTCGGCCGTGCTCCCCAAAGCTCGGCAGGCGTCGACGGTGTCTTGCACGCGCTCCATCGCTGTCGCCACGCAAGCGACGCATGCGCCCTCCCGTGCCAACTCGGTGGCGATAGCCCTCCCGATGCCTCGGCTGGCGCCGGTGACCAGGGCGAGTTTGCCTGTCAGGCCGAGATCCATTTCAATCCTCCAAGACGTCCAGATTCTCGGACGCGGCGTCCGGGTCGATCTTCCGTAGGAGCCCTGTGAGGACACGCCCCGGTCCCGGCTCCAAGAAGCGATCCACACCATCTTCCCTCATGCGCCGGATCGATTCCAGCCAAAGCACGGGTTCGACGATCTGGCGTTCCAACGCCGCGCGCAAGGCGGCGGGCTCCGTCAACGGCCCGGCGTCCGCGTTGACGTAGACGGGCATACGGGCCGGTCGGAGATCGACACCCGCCAATTCTTCTTTCAAAGCGTCAGCCGCCGGCTGCATGAGGGCGGAGTGGAACGCCCCGGCGACCTTGAGTGGAAGAGCACGCCGGACTCCCATCGATTTGGCGATCTCGGGAACGCGGTCGAGTGCCGCGCGACTCCCAGAGAGCACGACCTGCTTGGGCGACAGGATGTTGGCGACCGACAAGACGTCGTCTCCCGCCGCGGCCTGGGCCACCTCCTCCGCAAGGGCTCGATCCGCGCCGATGAGCGAAATCATCCCGCTGGGCACGGCATCGGAGGCGTCCTGCATGAGTTCGCCCCGCTTCGCGACAAGCTTCAAACCATCCTCGAAGCTCAGGGCTCCCGCAAAATGGAGCGCGGTGTACTCGCCGAGTGAAAGCCCCGCCGCGGCGCGACAGCCCGAGGGATCGAAGCGCCCCGCCTCCTGAAACACGGCCAACATCGCGGTGCTCGCGACGTAGATGGCGGGTTGGCAATGACGCGTGAGAGTCAGTTCATCCTCGGGGCCTTCGAGGATGATCCTCGACAGGCCGTATCCGAGGACCTCATCGGCCCTTTCATAGAGTTCGCGGGCGGTCGCGGACTGCTCCACGAACGGCGCACCCATGCCGACGAACTGTGCACCCTGCCCCGGAAAAATGACGGCGAAATCGCCCATGAGTTTCGTTCTCCGGACCCGACGAACTACCAGCGCAAAAGAGCGGAACCCCAGGAGAGTCCGGCCCCGAATGCGACGAAGCTGACGAGATCGCCCTCTTTCAGGAGTCCCTTTCCGCGCACCTCATCGAAGGCGATGGGAATCGACGCCGCCGACGTGTTGCCGTAGCGATCCAGATTGACGTAGATACGGTCCGGGTCGATGTCCAGCTTCTTCATGGCCGAATCGATGATACGGATGTTGACCTGGTGCGGAACCACCATGCCTATGTCTCTGGGGGTGTGCCCCGTCGCCTCGAGGGACTCGGTCACCAAGCTTCGAAACTTCGCGACGGCGAATCGGAAGACCTCGTTGCCCTTGAGAGTCATGAGGTGTTTTTTGGTCTCCAAAACCTCGTGGTCGATCGGACGGCGACTCCCACCCGCGGAGCGCTGGATGGCGTCCCACTGTGACCCGTCCATTCCCGTGGTATTGAAGATGATCTGTCCTCGAGGGTGATCCGCCTTGAGGACCATGGCGCCCGCACCGTCGCCGAAGAGAATGCAAGAGGCGCGGTCCTGGTAATTGATGATTCGCGAAAGCACCTCCGCGCCCAGAATCAGAGCGTTGTCCACGCTGCCGGAGGCGATCATCCCATATGCGGTCGAAAGCGCGGAGAGGAATCCCGTGCATGCGTTGTTGATGTCCCAGCCGCCCGCGTTCCAAGCGCCCAGCTTCTCCTGGAGAAAAGCGGCGGTCGACGGAAGCAATTGGTCCGGAGTCACGGTCGCCACGACGATGAGTTGGAGTTCCTCCGGCGCCATGCCCGCATCCTGGAGGGCTTGCCGTGCCGCCTCGTAGCAGAGATCCGAGCAGGCTTGATCCTCGCCGGCGATGCGGCGTTCCCGCATGCCCGTCCGCGTGAAAATCCACTCGTCGGAGGTTTCGACCATGCCCTCCAAATCGTGATTCGAGAGCACTCTCTCCGGCACGTAATGACCGGTCCCGGCCACCCCTACGGTGCGTAGCTGATTCATTCCAATCTCCCTGTCAGCTCTCGCGGTGCAGAGCGCCTCGAGCGTTTTCCACGCCTTCCGTGATGACATCGACGACTTGAGCCTTGGCGAAGCGGTGGGCCAACTGAAGCGCGTTGCTGATGGCTCTCCGATCCGAACGGCCATGGGCGATCAGGCAGGTGCCGTTCACTCCGAGAAGAGCAGCGCCGCCGATTTCCGCGTAGTCCGTCCTGCGGCGGAATTCGCGGAGGACCTCGACGGATTCCGGGTTTTCCCGGCCGAAGGTCGCGCTGCTCATCACGGCGTCGAATTGACGGTGCATCCTTTCGGAAAGCCCCTCCGCCACCTTGAGGACCACGTTGCCCACGAATCCCTCGCAGACGATGACATCGGCCAGCTCGGAGAAGACGTCATTGCCTTCCGCGTGACCGACGTAGTTGAAGGGCGCCTCGGCGAAAAGACGCTGCGTCTCCTTGATCAGCTCGTTTCCCTTGCCCTCTTCGGACCCGATGTTCAAAAGAGCCACGCGGGGATTCTCGGTCCCCAACACGCGCTCGGCATAGACAGACGCCATGAGGCCGTAGTGGACGAGGTGTTGGGGTTTGCAGTAGATGTTCGCGCCGACGTCGATGAGAACGGTGTGATGGGATTGGGTGCCCAGAGCGACGGCGATGCCTGCCCGCCTCACCCCGGGGACGAGTTTCCACAAGACGGTGGCGGCGCCGACGACGGCCCCCGTATTTCCGGCGCTGACCACGGCGTCCGCCCCACCCTCTCGAACCAAGGTGAACGCGCGGACGATGCTGCTGTCACGCTTTTTGCGAAGAGCATCGGCCGGGCGTTCATCCGACGCGACGACCTGAGTCGCCGGGACGATTTCGAGGCGTTCGGCGTCGTACGATTCGCCGTCCAGCTCCTCACGGATCGTGTCCTCCAGGCCGACGAGGGCCACGAGGAGCTGAGGACTCTCCGACAGGGCCCGAAGCGCGCCTTGCACGCATTCCTTGGGAGCCCGGTCTCCGCCCATCGCATCCAGTGCAACTTTCATGGGATCAGTCGAACAGGTCCAGATGGAGCACGTTTCGACCGCGATAGTAGCCGCAGTTCGGGCACACTCGGTGAGGAATGACGGCGTGCGAACAGTTCCCGCAACGAATCATGGCCTTGGGCTCGATGTGATGATGAGACCGGCGAATGTTCTTCCGGTACTTGGAGGTCCTTCTCTTGGGAACCGCCATGGCATAAATCTCCGCTCGAGCCCACGACGTCAGCGCCGTAAGCCCTTTTATTCGAACGACTTAAATAATGAATCCCCAGTGTGGGAGGCTCATTCTACGGCGCAGCCCGCCTGGACGCAACAGGGTCCGGACGGGGCGTGGGCCGGCGCTGCGGCGCCTCCCCGGTCCGTGGATCAGCCACGAGCCCCTGCTCGGGCGGTCTTCGCAGACGTCTTTCCCGCGGAGGCCGGAGCCGTCTTGGCCTGGGCTTCGGCCTTGCCGTCTTCGGTCTTTTTCTGGCGTCGGGGGTCCAATTTATTCAAGATCTTTTCCCGCAATTCCTCGATGAGAGGAGGATTCTCCTTGAGGAAAGCCTTGGCCCGCTCACGGCCCTGCCCCAACCTCTGATCGCCGTAGCAGTACCAGGACCCACTCTTGTCCACGATGTTCTCACGCACGGAGAGGTCGAGCAGGTCCCCGGTCAGGGAAATCCCCTCGTTGAACATGATGTCGAACTCCACCACCCGGAAAGGCGGCGCAATCTTGTTCTTCACGACCGTCACCTTGGTGCGATTCCCCACCACGGCATCTCGGTCCGTAATCCGCCCGATACGGCGGATATCCAGGCGCATCGATGCGTAGAACTTGAGAGCACGACCACCGGAGGTGGTTTCGGGGCTGCCGAACATCACCCCCACTTTCTCGCGGATCTGATTGATGAAGATGACGCAGGTGTTGCTCTTCGAAACGATGCCGGTGAGTTTCCGCAAGGCTTGGGACATGAGTCGGGCTTGGAGTCCCACGTGGCTGTCGCCCATCTCCCCCTCGATCTCCGCCCGGGGAACGAGGGCGGCCACCGAGTCGATCACGATGACGTCCACGGCATTGCTTCGCACCAAAGTCTCGGTGATCTCCAAAGCCTGCTCTCCCGTGTCGGGCTGCGAAATGAGGAGGTTGTCGATGTCCACGCCCAACTTCTTGGCGTATTGGGGGTCGAGGGCATGCTCCGCATCGATGAAAGCGCAGACGCCTCCTTCCTTCTGGGCGTTGGCCACGACGTGGAGCGTGAGCGTGGTCTTGCCCGACGATTCCGGACCATAGATTTCGACGATCCGCCCTCGGGGCAGACCGCCCCCCGAAGCCAGGTCCAGCGAGATGGCACCGGTGGAAATGCATGAGATCTCCGTCAGCTGGCCGGCGCCCAAGCGCATGATGGCGCCCTTGCCGAACTGCTTCTCGATCTGCTGAAGGGTGAACTCGAGAGCGCGATCCCGCGATTTGTCGTCCGTGGGGCGCTCACCCATGGTCTTGCTGTTCTTGGAGGATTTTGACGCCATGATCGGCCCCTTTCTCATTTGACTGGTCCATGGGACGCCGTCTGTCGAGGCGACGGCCCGGCCCATGCTATGTCCGCGGGGGGACCGCACGGCGGCCCCACGATACGGACGTCGCCAGGAGGGCGGGCGGACCGAAATTTCGGCGAAATGCGTGGCGCCTCTCGGAGCGGAAGGCTCCAAGTCGGAAGAAAAAACCGGATTTTGGGGTACAACATCTCATGGAATTCGTCGTCTCCGTGGGTGCGAAACGAACTCGGAAGGGCCCCCCAATGTCTCGACGCTGCCACGCGGTCGCTCTCGTTTTTCCTCTCCTCCTCGTCCTCCTCCTCTCCTGTGGGACGAAGTCTTGGGACGACGATGCGGACGAGGAGGTCTACCCCCTTCTCGACCGGAGGACCGATGAGGTGTTGGGGTGGCGCGAGAAGGATCTCCTCCAGCCGAAGATCGTCGCAGGGGAAGGTCGGGAAGTCCGCGGGGAGAAGCCGTCCCGAGAAACACAGCCGGACGAGGGACCTCTCGTCCTCGACCTCACCAAGGCCCTGGCCATTGCGGTGCGTCAGAACAGGGACTACCTCGCCCGAGAGGAGAGCCTCTATCTTTCCGGACTCTCCTACACGCTCACCCGGTTCAACTTCTCTCCTCAGCTTTCCGGGACGCTCGGGTATCTCCTCTCCGACGCGGAGGACGCCGTAGGGAGCCACGCGGGCAACACCTCGTTTTCGATCAGCCAGATCCTTCCCGCCGGCGGCAGCCTCTCGTTGACGACTTCCCTCGCAGGCCTGTGGCCCGAGGGAGGCAAGGCCACCGGAGGGGAGAGCTTCAACGGCAGCGTCGGCGTGAATTACACACAGCCCATCTTGCGGGGAGGCGGCTACCTCGTCTCCCACGAAGCGCTCACTCAGGCCCAGCGCAACCTGGTCTACGCCATTCGCAACTTCGAGCTCTTTCGCGAGGACTTCAGCATCGACGTCGCCAGTCGATTCTTCGATCTCGTGACTCAGAAGACCACGCTGAAAAACCAGCAGGACCGCTACGACCAAGCCGTCTTCGATCGCAAGAAGGCCCTCGCCCTCCGCAGCGTCGAACGCGCGGACGACCAGGCGGTTTTCCTCGCCCAGCGCCAGGAAAACGTGGCCGAGAACGCGCTCATCTCCGCGGCTGCCTCCTACGAGCGGGCCAAGGACGAGTTCAAGATCCTCCTCGGCCTCCCCACGACTCGAAGCATCAGGATCATCGACGAGAAGCCTCCGTTCGATCCGGTGCGCCTCGACTGGGATTCCGCCGTCGAGGCCGCCCGCGTGAATCGATTGGACATTCGCACTCAGGAGGAGCAATTGGAGGATTCGGCGCGCAGTCTCCGAATCGCCGAAGACGCATTCCTGCCCGATCTCAATCTCACGGCGTCCTACAACCTCGGCGGGGCGGGCGGCAGCATCCCCGGCGCTCTTCCGGACGTCTGGAGCTACACGGCGGGGCTGAGTCTCACCATCCCTCTCCAGAGGAAGGCGGAGCGTAATTCCTACATCTCCGCGCGTATCAGCTACGTCCAGGCGCAACGAAGTTTCTCGGAGACCTTGGACCGCCTGGAACTCGACATCCGCGCCCAGTTGCGCGACCTCCGATCCATCGAGGATCGCATCGAACTCCAGAAGGGCCAGATCAGCCAAGAAGAGCGCGCCGTCGCGGTGACTCGCATTCGGTACGAAGCGGGAGAAGTCGACAACCGCGACCTTCTGGATGCGCGACAGTCTCTCACCGATGCGAAAAACGCACTCATCAGCTTGCAGGTTCAGCACTTCATAGGCCGACTGAGGCTCCTTCGGAACCTGGGTCTCCTGTTCATCGACGACAACGGCAAGTGGCGGTAGCAAGGGAAATCCCCACCATGATCAAGTTCATCGTCGCGGGCCTAGTTCTCCTTACGACTGGAGGATGGGCGTTTCTCCATTGGGGAAACAGTTCCGCATCCAGCAGTTCCATCGACGACAAGGCGGGACTGTGGGAGGTCCGTAGGGGCGCACTGAGCATCACGCTCACGGAGAACGGCACCCTGCTCGCCAAGGACTCCGTCAAGGTCAACTACACCGCGCGTTGGCAGGGGAAGATCACCTCCATCATCGAGGAGGGCAAACGCGTGAAGGAGGGCGACGTCCTCTGCGAAATGGACAAAAAGCAGATTCTCGAGCGCAAGGAGCAGTTGGAGACGGAAATCACACAGGCCGAGGCCCAGGTGAAGACGGCCGAGACCGAACTCGAGATCCAGCGGGGCGACAACAAGGCCAACATGGAGAAGGCCAAGATCGCCCTCGAAAAGGCCAAGCTCGAACTCGAGCGCTATCGGGATGGAGAAGCCCCCAAGGAAAAACGCCGTCTCCGCATCGCCATCAAGAACGCCGAGACGACATACACGCGGGCCAAGAAAAAGTACGAGGACTCCAAGGCGCTCTTCACTCAGAAGTTCATCAAGAAGACGGAGTTGGAGGACGACCGCATCGCTTTCGAGCGGGCGGAAGTGGAGCTCGAGGGCTCGAAGCTCGATCTCGAGATGCACGACACTTACACCCTTCCCATGACGTTGCGCGACAAGAAGACGGCAGTGAGCGACGCCCAGCGAAATCTGAGCACGGTCGAGAAGAGGTCCTCCAACCTGGTGCGTGGCAAGGAGGTCAACCTCAACCGCGCCCGAAAGCATCTCAAGCGCCTTCAGAAGAACCTGAAGGACGTCGAGGAGGGCATCGAGAAGATGACCCTCACAGCGCCCGTTCCGGGAATCGTCCTCTACGGCGACCCCAAGAATCCCTGGACACGAGAAAACATCAAAGTGGGCGGCGAAGTCTGGGGCGGAAACGCCATCTTCACGATTCCGGACCTCCGTGTCATGCAGGTCAAACTGCAGATCCACGAGGCGGACATCAACAAGGTCAAGGTCGGACAGACCGTTCGGGTCACGATGGACAGCTATCCCGGTCTCGTCCTCGAGGGGACCGTCACGAAGATCGCCACGATCGCCAACGCCTCCCGCCAGGGTACGGGGTCCAGCGCCGCGGTGAAGAAATTCGACGTCCTCGTGACGTTGGACGGATCCGGCGGTCGGGAGCTGAAGCCGGGGGTCAGCGCGAAAGCCGTCATCCACGTCGCGGATTTGGAGGACACGCTCTACGTTCCCATTCAAGCCGTCTTCTTCGAGGAAGGAAAGCCGTTTTGCCATGTGGCCGTCGAGGGCGGCGAGCACGAAAAACGGGCGGTGAAGGTGGGGCTTTCCAACGACAACTTCATCGTCATCGAGGACGGGCTCCAGCCCGGCGACCGCGTTCTCCTCTACAACCCGGAAATCGGCAAGGAGTCTCAACCCACGCCCAACGACGAACCCGAGAACAAGCCGGAGAACGCGCCCGCCGGTGCCGCTCCGGCCGCACCGAAGGACAAGGCCCGGTGAACTCCTCCCCCGTCATCGCTCTCGAAGAGTTGGAGAAGTCCTACGGCGACGCGGAGACGCGGGTCTCCGTGCTCAAGGGCATCGACCTCGTCGTCCGTAAGGGCGACTTCGTTTCCATCGTGGGACCTTCCGGTTCGGGGAAGTCCACGCTTCTCAACATCCTGGGTTGTCTCGACCGACCCTCGCGCGGCCGCTATTCATTCGTGGGCGACGACGTCTCCCATCTGAACGACGCAGCGCTCTCGCACATCAGGAATCACCGCATCGGATTCGTCTTCCAGTCCTTCCAACTCATCCCCCACCTGACGGTTCTCGAGAACGTGCAACTCCCGCTCCTCTACGCCCGGGTGAGCAAGGTCGAACGCGCCGCCACCGCGAGACGACTCCTCGACCGCGTGGGCCTCGGTCATCGACTCCGCCATCGCCCCAACCAACTCTCGGGAGGTGAAATGCAGCGCACGGCCATCGCTC
Source organism: uncultured Planctomycetia bacterium (assembly GCA_964559135.1). GTDB lineage: Bacteria > Planctomycetota > DRQF01 > DRQF01. Next base: position 1,251 of record CAZLGG010000011.1, on the reverse strand, counting down.
GAGCGCTCGCGAACTCCCCCGACGTGGTGCTCGCCGACGAGCCCACGGGAAACCTCGATTCCAAGACGTCCGTCGACATCATGGAACTCCTCGGAGAACTCCACGCCGAGGGCGCAACCCTTGTACTCATCACCCATGACATGGAGGTCGCATCCCTCGCGCCGCGCCGGGTTTCGATTCTCGACGGAGTCCTCACCGAGGCCGTGTCCGCATGATCCTCAGCGAACTCGTCCAGGAAGCACTTCGGTCCCTGTGGCGGCACAAGCTACGAAGTCTCCTCACGGCCCTCGGCATCATCTGCGGCATCGCGTCGGTGACGGCGATCGTCTCCACAGGTGAAGGCGCCCGCGAGGCGCTCCTGGCCCAGATCGGGGAGCTCGGCATCCGGAATATCATCATCAACGCCAAGAAGCCCCCATCGGAAGAGAAGGTCTCCGACAAGAGCCCTGGAAGCGGGGTCCTCGAGTACGGCCTGACATTTCGCGATCGGGAGCAGATGCGACTCACGCTTCCCTTCATCGAAAAGGTTCTGGGCGTCCACGACGTGAAGGAAAAGATCTGGTTCAAGAGCCGCCGCCTGGACGCCCACGTGCGGGGCGTCACCCCCGCCTACTTCGAAACGTTTCACTTCAAGCCGATTCTCGGGCGCACGCTTGAAAACGTCGATGAGGAGCACCAACGCCGCGTCTGCGTCGTCCGAGAAGGGCTCATCCGAGAGGCTCGATACCTGGGCGACCCACTGAAGCTCGACGTGAAGATTGGCAATGACTTCTACCGCGTCGTCGGCGTCCTCCCGGAGGCCTCCTTCCGCTCCACGAATCAGACGGTCTTGGGAATCGACGACCGAAGTCTCGAGGTCTACGTTCCGTTCCGGACGGTCGTCGACCGATTCGGCTTGACGCAGCGCATCTCGGAGGAAGGCCAGAGCGAAAACACGCGCGTCGAGCTGCACCAGATCGTTTGCCAGGTCGCCGATGTCGACCAAGTCCTGGTGGCGGCTCGCTGTCTCCGAACCCTTCTGAACCGGTTGCACCCCCGGAAGGATTTCGAAATGACCGTGCCTCTCGAACTCCTCGAGTCCAAGCGCAAGACCCAGCAGATCTTCTCCATCGTGTTGCCCGTGTTCGCGGGCATCACGCTCCTGGTGGGCGGCATCGGCATTTTGAACATCATGCTGGCCTCCGTCACCGAGAGAACTCGAGAAATCGGCATTCGGCGAGCGATCGGCGCCACCCGGTTCGACATCACTCT
>CAZLGG010000010.1:0-61067 GCA_964559135.1 uncultured Planctomycetia bacterium | reverse complement strand
GGGGTGTCACTGCGGTCGCGGGTTGTCGTGGGAGTCATGAAAAACGCCGCCGACGCGGGACGTCGGCGGCGGGGTCGCGATGCGAATGTGGGCGAACTATTCGCCGAACTTGAGACGCAAACCGTTCGACAGCGAGAGGCCCGGCAAGGCCGGGGCGCCTCCGTCGAAGACTGCGGCCTGCATGTAGAGATCGATGCCCAACAGGCTCGGCGGCAGCAGGGGGAAGTTGAACGACTGGCTTCCCAGGGGGCCCGTGAAGAACTGGAAGAAGTCGAAGGGTTGGCCCACGAGGAGATCGCAGCCCGGCGCTCCGAGATTCAACACGTCCAGCTCGATGGACGCCAGCAGAAAGCCGCCCGCGAAGGGCGCCGCTCCCGTGAGGTCGATCTGGTAGCTGGGCGTCCCGATGGACGGCACTCCCACCCCGCTGAGGGTGAGCGGCCCGGCGCTCCCGGGGCAGCTCGTCCCGTATTGCTGAGCGAGGCTGGGGGTCGTTCCCAAGGCCACGATGGCCAAACCGAGGGACGAGAACACCACGTCCGGCGTGCCGTCGCCGTTGAGGTCCCCGACGTCCGTTCCGGTGATGGCGTTGAACAGCGGCGTGGGGACGAGCGCGCCGAAGGAGTCGGTCATGGGGTCGTAATCCACGTGACGGTAGGCCACGTTCGAGAGACCCACGGTGAAGGCGTCCGAATCGGGAATGAATCCGGGGACGCTGTCATCGCTGAAATCGACGCCGCGGACGATGAGGGTGGACCCGGAGGTCGTGACGGTGTTTCCGGCCACGAAATTTCCCATCCCGGCATTGTCGAACACCACGAGGTCCGTGTCGCCGAGAACATTGAGGAAAGTCACCAAAAGATCGAGATCCCCGTCACCGCCCATGTCGAAGGCGTCGATGCCCACGGGGGGCAGGCCGAGGGGGACCAGGAGGGGAGCCGCAAAGGCGCCCCCTCCGGTTCCCAGGTAGACGCGGAGTTCATCCGGGCCGTTGACCGTGGCCGCGATGTCCACGTTGCCGTCGCCGTCGAAGTCGCCCGTCGTCACGCCTTGGACCTGGCCCGCGGTGGCGTCGAGGACCGAGGCCACGCCGTTGATCACGAGTCCCACGCCCGGGAAGTTGCCGAAGGTGTCGCCCGCAAAGCCGACGACGAAGTCGTCGACGCCGTTCAGGTCACCGTCCAAGTTCCCGGCGGCGAGACTCGAGGGTCCCACGAGGGCCGCGGGGAGCGCGGTGGTGGTGACGACGTGGCTGCCGGCCTGGACGAAGCAGAGTTCATGCGAGCCGGGACAAAGGGCCGCCACCTGGAATCCTCCCAACGTCTGGCCGTCCACGAGGACGCCGGGCTGGGAGCCCACGGCGAGCGGGATGAGGGTGGGGAGGCCGCCGAACACGCCGTCACCGTCGTTGGTGAGGACGGAGATGGCGTCGGTGGGCATGCCCATGTTGTCGAATGTGATCGACGTGAAGATGTCGAGGTCCGAATCCCCATCGTCGTCGGCCAGGGCGATGCCGCCCACGAACAGGCCGCCCGCCGGGCTGATGATGGGGGAGGTCACGTTGTCAAACGTGTTGTCATTGGGGTCGCCCGGCGTCGTCGACAGGATGACGAAGGGCGAGGGGGCGTTGATTCCGATCTGCAGGTCCCGGAACGTGTTGTTCGTGATCACGACGGGTGCGATGGGAGGAGGATTGGTTTCCGGGTCGGATTCCACGTGCACGCCGACGATCTGCGTCCCGAGATTGGGCGTGTCCTCGAAGAGACAGTTCTGAATGACGATGCCCGTGATCACCGTGTTCTCTCTTTGGACGATGGAAATGCCGAACTGGTTGAACACGTTGCTGCTGCCGTTGTCCCGGAACGTGCAACCGTCCACAAGGACATTGGTGATCACCGAACCCACGCTGGGGCCCGCCGTGCGCAGCCAGAGGCCGCCGCCGGAGTTGACGCTGTCGTCCATGTTGTTGCCCTCGAAAAGGCAGTTCGTGAACGTCCAGTCGATGGTCATGGCGTCGTTGACGTTGTTCGTTCCGGATACGGCGCAACCGATTTGGTTCAGGCGGAACTCGCAGTTGGTGAAGCTGAAGCGCTCGAGATGGGCCGTGCTCGAACCGATGAACCCGGTCACGTTGCTGTTGAATTGGCAGCCCACGAATTCTACGTCCGTGATCGGGTTCCCGGACGCCGGGTTGAAGCGCGCCCCGGCGGAGGCATTGCCGTTGCAGAGCACGTCCTGGAACTTGAGGAAGGATTGCATCGTGGAGACCTGAACACCGTTTCCGGCCCCCGTGATCTCCAGATTCTGGATGAGAAGCGGCGTCATCGCATCGACGCCGCTGGCGGCGATGGTCAGGGTGCCTTGGAGCTGCGGAGGTGTCATCCCGAGGCCGACGATGTTGACGCGGAGATTGACGACCGGGTTCTCGACGTAGGGCCCACCGGAGACCTGGATGGTGTCGCCGACGCTCGCGGCGGCGATGGCGGCCGTGATGGTGGGCTGATCAGCGGGGACGTTGATGATCTGCGACGAAGCCGTCGACGCGAAGAGCGTCGCGGCGATGAGCGCGACGAGAAAGTTACGTTTCATGGTCATGGGTCCTTCCTTGAAGGTGTGGGGGAGAAAACGGGTCAAAGTACGGGGTCGGTGCCGATCGTCAGGCGAAGGGCGGGGGAAAAAGCGAGGATGCCGTTGAAGGCGCCCAGATTGTCGAACACGGCGTACTGGAAGTAGAGCACCGTGCCCGTGAATGCGGGGAACGCGGGCACATCGAAAAAGAGCGAGGCCGCGCCGGCCGGGTTCGAGGCGAGCGTGAACGCCAAGACGGGTGAAGCCAGATAGGTGATGCAAGCACTGGGGAGCAAGGTCTGCACCGCGACGCCGCTGGAGACGCCGAGGACCACCGCTGACGAGGGGCGAGCCTGGGTGAGTCGGATCTCGGACTGCGTTCCGTGAATGGCGAGACTGGGCGCGGAGATCTGGGGAATGCCTGCTGTCCCCGCGCAGCCCACGCCGAAAACGAGGGCGGACGACCGGGGCGTCGGGTCGAAGACCGTCACCGTGTCGTCTCCCAGGTTGGCCGCCACGATCTCCAGGGTGCTGTCGCCGTCCAGGTCACCCAACGCGATCGCGACCGGGTTGGCGCCGGCCGAGCCGGAGTCGGTCCGCTGGAAAGACGTCATCCCATCGTGGCCCAGGTAGCCGGAGACGTCGTTGGTGCCCAGATTCGTCGTCACCACGTCGGTACGGCCGAAGAAGGCGGGCAAAGAGACGTTGAAGATGTCGCCACAGGCCACGGCGGAAGGTTGGGCGCCGCCGCCCGTGTGAGATTGGGCCGTGAACTGCCCCGGCGTCATTCCCGACGCGCCGTCGTGCGCGAAGACCACGAGGGCGCCCGTTCCGGGGAAAGCCTGAACGGCGACCGCGAGGTCCGCGAAGCCGTTCCCGTCGACGTCGGCGACGCACAGGCCCCGAGGAAGTCCCGTGACGGAGAGTGATCCGGTCATCGTGAAGACCCCCGACGCCGTGCCCGTGTTCTCGTAGAGGAGAACCTGGTCCGTGGTGAGCGGATTGAAACCGCTGCCTGCCATCGTGGCGGCGATGTCCAGGTCACCGTCGCCGTCGAGGTCCCCGAGGGCCACGTCCTGCACGGATCCGAAGCCCCCGACGGGAGCGGGGAGGAGCATCGGAGGCGACCCGTCGAGGGACAGAGCGACGCCTCCGCCGTTGCCGAGGAAATCGCCGCCGAGGGCGATGACCAGATCGTCGGAGCCCGCCCCGTTCAGCGAGCCGGCGGCGAGGGCCGTCGGGTTCGTGCCGGGGAGCATGAGGGAGCCGGCGAGGCCGAGCACGCCGCTCGCGTTGTCGACGAGGCGGACGAGATTCGAACCCGCGCACGCCACGGCCACGTCACCGCCGACTCCGCCGACGAAGGTCCCTCCCGCCAGCGCCGAGGGTTGATCGCCGGCCTGAAGGGCGAAAATCTGGGGAACGCCGCCGAACGATCCCGATCCGGAATTGAGGAGGATCGTGAGTGTGTCGGCGCCGCCGTCGGCCGTGACGATGTCCAAGCCCGAGCCGCCGTCCACGTCTTGGAGGAGGACGTCACGAGGTTGGGCTCCCACGGCGTGTGCGGTGGCGTTGGCGAACAGATTGGGCGCTTGAGCGAGCAGCTGTGTGCTCAGGCCGAGCACGACGACGAGAGAAAGGATTGCGCGAACCATGGCGATTCCTCCATGAAAGGGGGGCAGAGGCGTGCCACGAGCACTCTGATTGTAGGCATCGGCTCTGGAGACTCGTGGGGGTTGAGTCAAGAAGAACAGTGCTCAAATGATACGTATTTCGCGTCTTGAGGCAATGAGACTGGAAATCTCTCCGGGCGCCGGGGAAGGGATCACGGGAAGTCCTTGGGGACGCGCCATTTCGGCGGACGGGTCGAGACGTCGCGGCATCACGGGAACTTCTTGTCCAGGGCGAGTAGAATGTCCGGCCTCCACGGAAAAGGGGTGATCTTTTCCCGGTCCAACGACCGATGGAGAAAAGGAGTGAAGGATTGAGGAGAGGGAATGGGGCTGGGCGCTGAAATCTGTTTTCGCTGGTCACGCCGGAAGGTGCTGACTCGTCGCCAAGGGCAGGCTGGGGAGAACGCGGCGACCTTCGATTCCTCGGCCTACGAGGCCTGGCGTAGGCAGGAACTGGAACGCCAGTTCGTCCGGCATTTTCAGGGAGCCTCCCTGGAAGGGCTCGACGTTTTGGATTTTGGGTGCGGGTCGGGCGCGTTGAGCTTCCTCGCGGCCCGCGATGGGGCGCGATCCGTGCTCGGCGTGGAGATCGATGCCGAGAGCGCCGCCGCCGCGAAACGACGGGCCGCAGAGATGGGGTCCGTCCCGCCTCCCCGCTTCCTCGTTCTCGACGATCCCCGTCGGCTCCCCGTCGACGACGCATCCTTCGACCGGGTGCTGTGTTTCGACGTCCTGGAGCACGTGATGGATCCGGCTGCGGCGCTCGGCGAATGGTGGCGCGTTCTCCGGCCGGGCGGTCGGGTCCTCATCTGGTGGGTGCCGTGGTGGCATCCCTATGGGCCCCACATCGAGAGTCTCGTGCCCATCCCCTGGTGTCACGTCCTCTTCAGCGAGAAGACCTTGCTCGAGACCTGTGCCCGCATCTACGAGATGCCCGAGTTCCAGCCCCGCATCTGGGACCGGGACGCATCCGGCGACAAGCGACCGAACAAGTGGCGGAAGCTCGATGCGCTGCCGGGGGTCAACAAACTGTCGATGAGGCGCTTCGAGGGACTCGTTCAAGGGATGGGCTGGCGGGTGCCGCGCCGCGAGCGACACGGGTTCTCGTCCGGCGTGGTCGCACCCTTGACCCGCGTGTTCACTCGCATTCCCTTCATCCGGGAATTCGTGACGTCCTGCGTGGTTTACGAGCTGGAGAAACCTCCCGAGGAAGGCGGCGTGTCCGGTTCGTCTGCCTCTTCGGGCAGCGCCCAATAGGGGTAGGGCCCCGGTCCCTCTCGAGCCTCTTCCTCCTCCATCTCTCGCATCGCCCGGTTGCGCCGGGAGCGCTGGACGCCGAATGCGAGGAGCGCCAGGGCGATCAGCAACCCGGAGAAGAGAAACTCGGGCAAGAGTCGCAGCCGTGAGTGCCCACTTCTTCGCACCTCACCCTTCCAGATCAACTCGAAGTCGTTCAGGGACAGACCCGTCATGAGGCGCAAGGCGTCCTCGAAGCGCTCGCCTCTCAGGAGCAAGCGGAGCAGAATCGGAATGTTGCGGCGCTCGAGGGTGGGCCCCTCGCCGAAATCGGCCAAGGTGCGCACGAGCGAATGGGCCTCCGCGTAGGCGAGGCGGCTGGCGCCCTCCCTTCGCGGAAAACTCTTCACGAGACGGGAGAAGGGAATGAGTCGGTCACTCCGCACGGCGTCTTCGAGAATGGCAGGGTCGCTATAAAAAGGTTTCTCCGCCACCCATTCGGCGATGCCCTCGTGAATCCAGACCGGTAGGGCGACGTTGAACTTGCGCTCGGCGGCGCCCAGCACGCAGTGCACCAGTTCGTGTTGATAGATGGCTTCGAAGGAGCCGGGCTCCCCCTTCTGCCAGGCTTCCGCCTTGAGAACGATGAGGTCGCGCCAGGGAAACGCCACCGCCGCCACGAAGGGGGGCCTGGGGGCGCTTCCCTGTGCCTTCAACGCCGCGTCGAAGGCCTCCTGGTCCTCGACGATGCGCACCGTCAACGCATGGTCATACCCCAGTTCGAGATACCGCTTGGCTCGAGCAAGCATCCTCGGGGTGAGGATGCGAATGCGTCGCGCGATGCCGTCCATGCCCCCGGGATGGATGACTTCGACGCTTTGCGCCGGAATGGCCGATGCAAGGGCGAGCAGAAGAAGGATTCTCACAACGCATCGGTACGCCATGACCCCAGCCTAACGCCCATCCCATCGAGTGGGGATGTCCACGTCCCGTTCTTCTGGTCCCTCGTGAGGAACGCCCACCGGCCCGGCCTCCCCCGGGGTTCACCCGGGACGTGGGTCGTTTCTCTGTGCAGAGGGCCTCACCGATACTTGACGTGCCATCGGGAATCGAGAAAATCTCGCCGAGGTTCGGGCAAGGGCGAACGCTTTCTTTCTTGAGGTGGAGACGACACGTGAAACGCATGAGCGGCGGGGTCTACGTGGGCATCGTGTTCGTAGGCGGGGTCATCATCGGACTGGCGCTCATCGTCGCCGGCTCCAAGGCACTCTCTCGTGCGACAGAGAGCACCTCGTGGCCCTCGGTGCAGGGAACCCTCGAAAAGGTCGGTGTCTTGGAAATCGACGAGGGTGACAGGACCGAATTCCAGGCCTTCGTGAACTATTCGTACAAGGTCGGGGAGAAGCAATATATGGGTCATGGCCTCTCCTCCGGCATGACGCCGCGTTCGGCCACCCGAAAAAAGGCAGAGGCTTTGATCGCGCCCTACGCGACGGGGCAACCAGTCACCGTCCACTACGATCCCGACGACCCATGGCGCTCTTGTCTCGTTCCCGGCGATCCGGGCGACGCTTGGAACATGATCGTGCTCGGCAGCGCCTTGATCCTCGGTGTCGGGTGCCTCACCTACGGCGGCTCCTTGCTCGGACTCCTCAAGAGGCGATTCACGGACCGCAACCTCAACGTCACCTTGACCGCCCCGTGGGGATGGATTCGGTGTCCAGCCTCCGGGTCGGAGGGGCCGCTCGCCGCGTGGCGAAAGGGGCGCGTCACCTGCGCTTTGAATGCACGTGCATCCACCCGCGATGTGTTGCCGACGCCGGCGAGCGTTGCAACCACCCGAGAGCGCCTGATCACGGATCACTCGGACGACCACGAACTGGTTCGCCGCGAGCCTTTCTCCGCCCACGGCCACGACGGCTTGCTCATGGAGATCGTCACCACGAGGAAGCGGAATCGCTTCCGGTACACGGCCTTTTGTACCGCGCGACGAGGTTTCGAGCGGGAATTGCTCGTCTATGGGCCAGCCAAGACACTCACCTCCGAGCGCTCCGTCGAAATTCTGGATCGATTCCTCGACCCCTTGCAAGTCATCGAACCTGACCGTTCGTCCTACGCGAGTCAGCCTCCTGCTCGTCTCCCTTGGTCGTCCGACCCTCACGGATATACTTTCGCCCCCCGAACCTCCCAGTGGCGCGAGTGGAGAACCGTCAAAGAGGACATCGTCCAGGCCGAGTTCGGGGTTCTTCATGACGGCGCTTTGTGCCTTTCCTGCATCCCCATCCGCCTTCCGGAGGGAGGGCCTCCCGCCGAGGCCCTCCACGAAGGGTTCCTGCAGATCTTTGGCGTAGACTTGGGCGACGCTGCACTGGCACGCATGGAGAGATCGGACGACCACGTGGTCTTCTCCTTCGTCCGCGACCTGACGGAAGTGAGTTACGGATATCGCTTTCATGTGCGTACATGGCCAGGCGGTGCCGCCCTGCTGATGCTCACCGGCGAGCCGGGAAACCCGGCGCTCGACGAGGTTATCGATGAGGTGATCGACGGCTTCGAACCGCCGGAGGAGTCCCCATTGGGTTTCGATGACGTCGGTGCGAGCACGGACGTGAAAGTTCGGGAATCGGCCGTCCTGTCCAGGATTGCCCTGTGGTTTTTCCATCGCAACCGTTACGAGGAAGCGAGAATCTACTTCGCTGCGTGTTGCGAGCGCACGCCTCGAGACGCCGATGTTTTCATCTTTCTACTTCGCTCCCATGTCGCCACGGAACAATACGAGGAGGGTCTCAAAGTCTTCTCTGCAGGGCGAGAGCGCTTTCCAGACCATCTGGCCGTCGTTTCGTTCGGCCCTTATCTCCTCGCGAGGCTCGGTCGGAAGGATGAAGCCATCGCGGCCTACGACGAGGTCTTCGACCGTGGTTGGCGGGATGAGGCGGACGCCCGTGATTACGTCGAGATCCTGGTGGAGATGGGTCGATTCGACGATGCCATGCGGCGGATCGAATCCTTTCGCGAGGCGGGCGACGAGGTGTGGGTGCGGAAACTCGCTTCGCGAGTCCTCCGCGCAGAGAACAAGATCGACGAAGCCGTTCGCCACGTCCGCGAATACGTCGAGAAGCACCCTGATGAACGCCATGGGCGTGTCGCTCTCGTGCAGGAACTCGTCGCCTGCGAAAGGGCAGACGAAGCCGTGGACCTCTGTGACCGGTATCTGGGAGAGGCGCCTTCCGATACGACGATCCTTTTCGAGCGCGGGGTCGCCGAGTGTCGCCTCGGACGCTATCCCCACGCCAAGCGGAGCTTCGAGGCGGCTTTGAAGATCGCCCCGCAGGATTCGACGATCAGCGAGTGGTTGCGCCACGCGGAAAGTGAGCTCGGTCAGGGGAGTCATCAACTCCTTCGCCGTCCCATCTCCGCCGTGGATCTCCCACCATGGGACACGCCTGACGAGAGGGAGATCTCAGACTTTGCCGACGAGCCTCTCGTCAACATCGACACGACGATCGTCTACGAGTACCGCAAAGAGGAGCGCATCAAGTGGACTGAACGAGACGTGACGCTCATTCGAACGAGACGGGGAGCGGAGGAGCTGAGCACCTGTTACGTCCCGTTCGATCCCGAATCCATGGAGGTTTTCATCAACGAAGCTCGAGTCCGAAATCCCCAAGGGGAAGTCATCTGGACCGGTCACTCAGACGACTACTTCGTCCGAGACGACGCTTCGAACGAGGGCAGCAACCGGAAGGTCGTTCACGTGCCCGTGGTGGGTTTGGCGCCGGGATGCACGTTGGAACTGGTGCGTTCCTTCCGAATGCACGGTTCCCCGAAACGTTTCTACGATCGACGCGTGGGTTTGGGTCGGCGTTACCCCGTGCTTCGATCGTTGGTGGAGGTTCGAGGTGATGTGGAACGTCTGGCCTCGAGGGCGACCGGCGACATCGAGGAGAGCCGCCGGGAGGGGCGAATTCGATTCTCGGCCCGGCACCTCCCTGGCTACCCCAGCGAGCCCCACGCCCCCCGATTCTTCCGGTGGCAGCCCACGGTTTGGATCACGGAATCTGAAGACTCTTGGGAAAAAGTGGCGCAGGAGTACCTCGACCGCATCGAGGACCGCCTGGAAACGCCCCCTGCGGTCGACGCGCTGGCGGCAGAGATCACGGCGCATGCGAACTCGGCGGAGGAACGGACCCAGGCCATCGTCACCTGGGTGCGCGACAACCTCTCTTACAAGTTGCTCGCATTCGGCCCACGCGCGTGGATGCCCGAGCGCGCCGACAAAGTTGCGGAGGCCCGCTGGGGGGATTGCAAGGGACATTCCATCCTCGTCTATCATCTCATGCGCGCGGTGGGCGACCGCTGTCACCTGGCGCTCGTGAGTACTTCGGACGACATTTGGCCCGAACAACCCTCGAGCTGGCAGTTCGATCACATGATCAACTATTTCCCGGACTTCGAAGGCGGTCGATTCATCGATGCCGTGGACAAGGGGGCCGGCCTCGATCTCGTCACTCCCACCGGGCTCGCAGGCCAAACCGCGTTGGTGCTCGACCCCGATGCACCCCGTCTCCTTCCACTTCCCACCTATCCTCCGGACGCCAACCGGATCGAGTGCGACCGCGAGTGCGTCTGCGAGGGGGACGGAACAGTCCACGTGACGGAGGTCTTACGGGTGAGGGCTCATCTTGGCGGGTACCTTCGGCGATGGCTTGCGGCGGCGACTCCAGCGGAGCGCAAAGAAAAAGTCAACGCCGCCTTGCATCGTTGGGACCAGCGACTCGAACTGGGCGATTTGACCACCGAACACGTCGATGACGCGGGGGGGCCCGTGACGCTGCGTATGGTCTACAGGATTCCCCGAGCCCTCGAAGAGGTGGACGGGAAACTCGTGGGCACTCTGCCCGCTCTGTGGGAACAGGAGTATCTGGTTCCTCCCATCTCGTCTGATCGGCGGGCGCCCGTCGAGATCGAGATGCCCTATGTTTTCGAGACCCAGGTGCACGTCCAAACCCGCGAGGGCGAGAAGCGAGTCACCGTCAAGGGACCTGCCAAGGACTCCCGTGGGGGACCCTTCCTTCAGTGGAGCCGCCAGATTTCCACGGACGCCTCCGGCCTCCGTCTCCGCTTCCAGGCCCAGACGCACCCCGGACTTCATCCGCCCGAGACCTATGAAGCGTTTCGCGCGGCCGCCCTGGCAGCGGTCGAAGCTCTTCAGACTCGCCTCGTGGTCACCTGATCGTTCTCGAAAAGCAACCCAAGGGCGATGCGGCCTCGTCGATGCCGCGGGTCGTCTCGGATGATCCGAGCCTCGATGCCCAGGGTCACACGCGGATCCCAGGCTCGGTCGTGTCTCCCACGCCGGGGGCGGTTAGGGTGGGGGCCATGGCTGGAGGAACCCAGACGACCTTTTCGAAGAAGATCGATGCGGCGACGACGCAGCGCCTGAAGGACATGATGGAGAAGGGCGGCTTCGAGTTCCGTACCGTTCCCTATGCCCGGTTTTCCGGCAAGGGCGAAGGCGTTACGTGCACCGTTTACGAATCCGGGAAATGCGTCGTGCAGGGGCGTGGCACCGGGCAATTCGTCGGCCGATATCTCGCGGAATACGCGGAGCCGGAGGAGGCGGCGTTGGAGGCCACCCTGGAGTTCACCGAGACCGTGCTCGGCTCCGACGAGGCGGGCAAGGGCGACTATTTCGGCCCTCTCGTCGTGGCCGCCGCCGCCTTCGGTCCGGAACATCTGCCCCTTTTGGACGAGTTGGGTTTCAAGGACAGCAAGCTGATGGGAGCTCGCCGGATTCGCGAGGTGGCGGCCCGGCTCCGGGAATCCCTTCCCCATGAGATCGTCCGGGTGAATCCTCCCCGCTACAACCAGCTCTACACCAAGTTTCGTAACCTGAACAAACTCCTCGCCTGGTGCCACGGAAAAGCGCTTCACGAGCTTTCCCAGCGGACCGACGCCAAAATCATGGTGGTCGATCAGTTCTGCAGCGAACGGGTGCTCATGCGGGAGTTCCCGCCGGCGCTGAAAAGCCTTCGGCTGGAGTTGCGACCGCGGGCGGAGTCGGTGCCCGCCGTCGCCGCGGCGAGCGTGCTCGCGAGCGACGCCTTCACGCGGGGGATTCAAAAGCTCTCGCGCGACGTGGACCTGACCTTGCCCAAGGGCGCCGGCGCCCCCGTGATGGCGGCGGCCAAGCGGCTCGTCGCCGTGAAGGGAAAAAACATCCTGGCCGACGTCGCGAAACTCCACTTCAGCCTGACGGACCGTCTATGATCGAAGGGATCGCCGGATTCATCGTGGCTTCGCTGGCCGTCGCGTCGGCAAGTTCCTTCGCGGATACGCCCATCGGTCCGGGCTGGCTGTCGGCCGTTCTCTACGTTGTCGTCTTCGACCTGGTGCAGCGGGTCTGGAGCCGCAGAGCTCTTCGTCACGTCGTCGAGGCGCGACAGGGCCTGAGGCCCGCCGGCCGTGTGAGCCGGTTTCCCCTGATCTTCATGCAGGCGTTGGGTCTGTTCGGGGTTCAGCTCTTGGGGTGGCGTCGTTTCATCGACCAAGGTCTCGGTCTGGCCGACGTCTGGTTCGTGGAAGAAGCCCTGCTGATCCTGCCGTGGGTGTTGGTCTACACGTCTCTGCTGGTCCGGCAGCGAACCCTGCGCGCCCTGCTCGCCAACAAGGCGCTCTGGCCCTATCCCGACTACCTGATCATTCACCTCCGCATCCTCGTCGTTCCCGCGATCCTGGTGGGGATGAACGTGGTGGAGTCCCGGCTGGCGGATCCTTCCCGCTCCATCGGACGATGGTTCCAGTTCTATCCCACGGCGGCCTATGGGGCGTTCATGGCCTGGACGCTTCTCCTCGTGGTCTTCTCGCCCTTCCTCGTCCGATTGGCGTTTCCGACCCGCTCCATGCGACCCGGGCCCCTTCGAAGTCGCTTCGAGGAATTGGCGGCACGAGCGGGCTTTCGATTCATGGACATCCGCGTGTGTCCGACCCACGGCTACATCATGAATGCGGCATTCGTCGGCGTGTTCGGTCGACTCCGCTACGTCGTGTTCACCGACGCCATCCTGGAACGGCTCTCGGACGACGACCTCGTGGGCGTGTTCGCCCATGAAATGGGGCACTCCCAGCGGCGACACATTCCCATGAACCTCATCCTGTTCATGGGGTTCTCGCTGGCCATGTTCGCCATGTCGGGCGGGGGATGGGTCACCGCCGAGCCGAGCCTCATGGATGCGGTGGTGCCCCTCATCGCGTTTCCCGTCTTCCTCTTCCTGGTGTTTTCTCCCGTGGCCCGATCGTTCGAAACCGAAGCCGACGTCTACGCGGGGGAGATCCTCGGCGACCGGGGCCCCATCGTGCGCTCCCTTGCCTCCTTGGGCTGGATCTACCCCAGCAAGCGGCACAAGGGGGGCTTGGTGCATCCCAGCATTGACGAGCGCTTGGAGTTCCTCGAACGCTATTTCGAAGAGCCTTCCATCGCGGCGGAGTTTCGGGCCAAGATGAAAAGGGTGCGTCGGGGCATCTTGATCTTCGGCATTGTTCCCTTCCTCCTGACGCTGGCGCGTCTGCCGGGAGAACTCCAGACCGGACGGGTTCGCACCCTGATCGCCGAAGCCGTCGTGGAAGACGACGAGGATTTGGCAGGCGAGGCGTGGAAGGAGCTGGAGCTCCTCCTCGATCGGGGCTTCCAGGACCCGGGGCACCGGCTTTCCATGCAGCTTTGGGTCGTCCTGACGTCGGGTCGCCTGAATGTGGGGGACGCCGAAGGCGCCGTCCCCTGGCTCCACCGCATCCAAAAGGTGCGCGACGAGCTGGAAGGTCCCGTGGAGCTTTACAACGCGGCCATTCTCACCGCCGAGCATGCGGCGGCGGTGGGGGACTGGCTCCGACTCTCCCGGGAGATCCCCCTGGCCCGCAAGTATCTGGAAGCGATCGCCGAGCAGTGGGGCGAGGACGACGAACAAGTGATTCGGGAACGGGGCGACCTGGACTTGCTCGAGGACGGGCTGAGTCTCGTGGAAGAGGCCAACGTTCTCCCTCGTTTCTCCGCGGCGCGGCCCTGGAGAGAGCTCGCCGAGGGGCCGGCCCGTCGTCTGCTCGAAGGCCTGAAAAAGGCCCTCGCCGGGGCCCGGGAATCCCCATCTTTCGCCCTCGATCCGGCGGATCTGGAGGCGTTGGGCCCGGGCTGGAAGGCCGACTTTCTCCATCGCATCCTGGAAAGCCTGCGGTCTCGGTTTTCCCGTTGAACGCGCCAGACGCTTCGGCCCTCAAGTCCTTGAGAAATCGGGTATTTCCGTTAGATTTGCACACCTTCCGGCACCCGTCGGAACACCCCGCCTCCAGGAGGCATCGAGGACCTCGAGGGAAGCCTTTTCATGGCCGATCAGAATTCTGGACCGCAGGATCCGGACACCCCAGATCTCCAGAGCAACGTGAAGGATCAGCGTCTCGACGACGAGATGCGGGAGTCCTACCTCTCCTACGCAATGAGCGTCATCATCCAGAGGGCGCTGCCGGACGTGCGCGACGGTTTGAAGCCCTCTCAACGCCGCATCCTCGTCGCGATGAACGACCTGAATCTGGGGCCGCGCGCCAAGTTCCGTAAATGCGCCAAGATCGTCGGTGACACCACCGGTAACTACCACCCTCACGGCGATCAGGCCGTCTATCCCACCCTCGTTCGCCTCGCCCAGAAGTTCAACATGCGGTATCCCCTGATCGACCCCCAGGGGAACTTCGGCTTCGTCGATGGCTCGCCGCCCGCCGCCATGAGGTACACCGAATCTCGCATGGCGCAGCCGTCCGTGGATCTCCTCACCGATCTCGAGAAGGAGACGGTGGATTTCGTCCCCAACTACGACGACACGCGCACCGAGCCGACGGTCCTGCCGGGACGCTTCCCGAACCTGCTTTGCAACGGTTCACAGGGCATCGCCGTGGGCATGGCCACGAGCATTCCACCCCACAATCTCGTCGAGGTCTGCAACGGCATCATCTCCGTCATCCGCAACCCCGAGATCGAGTTGGCGGAGCTGATTCAGATCATTCCGGGTCCGGATTTCCCCACCGGCGGCATCATCTGCGGCCGCGGCGGCATCCATCGCGCCTACCGAACCGGGCGCGGCCAGGTCATGGTGCGCGGCAAGGTCCACGTCGAAGAGAAAAAGGGTGATCGCTGCTCCATCGTCATCACGGAGCTGCCCTACCAGGTCAACCCGAACAGCATCTTCGACCGCATCAAGGACATGATCAGCGATGGGGTGATGAAGTCGATCTCCAACATCAATGACGAGACCGACCGCAAGGCCGGCATGCGTCTGGTGATCGATCTGAAGCGAGGGGAGAACCCCGAGTTGGTGATCAATCAGCTCTACAAGTCGACGCCTCTCCAGCACAGCTTCAGCATCATCATGCTGGCCCTCGACAAGGGGCGCCCGCGCACCTTCGATCTGAAGGGTCTTCTGGTGGCCTACAAGGACCACCGCGTCGACGTCATTCATCGCCGCACGCGGTATCTTTTGCGCAAGGCCCAAGAGCGCTGCCACATCGTGGAAGGCTTGAGGATCGCGGTCCAGAACATCGACGAGGTGGTCCAGATCATCAAGGCCTCCTCCGATCCGGCGGAGGCCCGCGCCACCCTCATCGAACGATTCGAGCTGTCCAAGCGCCAGGCCGACGCCATCTTGGCCATGCGCCTTTCGAAGCTGACGGGGCTCGAAGTCCACAAACTCGAGGAGGAGTACAACAAGCTTCTCCAGGACATCGCCGGCTATCGAGAAATCCTCAGCAACATCGACATCGTGCATCAGATGATCGTGGACGACCTCGAGGAATTGAAGAGTCGGTTCGGCGAAGCGCGCCGCACGGCCATCGAGGACATCGAGACCGACATCGCGGACGAGTCTCTCATCGCCGACGAGGAAACCGTCGTGACGGTTTCCCATGCGGGATACATCAAACGAACCGGGGTCGACACCTATCGTTCCCAGGGGCGAGGCGGCACGGGCATCACCGGAGCCACCTTCCGCGAAGGCGACTTCCTCGAGCGCGTCATCGTGGCGCGTACCAAGGACTTCTTCCTCGTCTTCACGGACAAGGGGAAGCTCTACTGGTTGAAGGTGTGGCAGATCCCGGAGGCCAGCCGCCAGAGCCGCGGACGGGCCCTCGTCAACCTGCTTCACCTCTCGGAGGGTGAAACCGTCACGTCGATCATTCCCATGAGGGATTTCGACGATCGCTTCCTCGTGATGTGCACCGAATTCGGGACCATCAAGAAGACTCCGCTCACCGCCTTCAGCAACGTGCGCTCGAATGGGATCATTGCTTGTTCTCTCAACGAGGGAGATCGCTTGGTGAAGGCGGTCATCACGTCGGGTGACGACGAACTCCTCGTCGCCACGGCCCACGGTCAGGCGGTGCGTTTCCACGAGAAGGGCATCCGCCCCATGGGGCGGACGGCCAGGGGCGTTCGCGCCGTCAAATTCAAAAAGGATGGGGACCGGGTCGTGGGGCTCGTGGTCCTTCGGCCGGACGCCACTCTCCTCACCGTCTGCGAGAGCGGCTATGGCAAGCGCACCGCATTCGATGAGTATCGCCTCCAGAGTCGGGGCGGTTCCGGCGTCCGGAACATCCGCACCAACGAGCGCAACGGGCTCGTCGTCTCCGTCCTCGCCGTCGACGAGGAGGAGGATCTGATGCTCATTTCGGAGAAGGGCATGGTGGTGCGCATCCGGGCCCAGGATGTCTCCTTGATCGGTCGCGATACCCAGGGCGTGAAGGTCATGCGCCTGAAGAAGGACGATCGTTTGGCGGCGTGCGCCCGCCTGGCCGGCGAGCAGGACGAGGGCGAAGCGGCCGAATAGGGAGCGAGGGCACCCGTGCGCCACGGGGCGTCTTCTTTTTTTTGTCTCTCGTCGCGGCCCTAAGTGATCGTCTGATCCTGGTTTAGCCCCGAATCCTCGGGCTCTCTCGAAAAAACTCCGCGAAAAACGGGGGTTTTTGAGCCGTTTTCCCCCTCCCGTGCCTCAAGACGAGTGGGAAAAAGGTGCTTTTAGGGCTCGTGGATAGCGCCAAGGTGCAAGCCTCGGCGCTATCTCTTTTTTTGCCCCCCGTCGTCCCCCGAGGGCCCCCGAGGGCCCTATTGATCGATGTGGGGACCGTTCTTATTCTATCCGCCCCCGTTCGGGATCAGAGTCTTCCAAATACTTGCCTCGCTGGAGCTTGAGAGAAATGCGCGGACTTCGCCCCATGGGTTTTCTTCTTGTCTGGGCTCTCGTCGGTGGATTCCTGGCCTCGGCCCTTCCGGCTCAGCGGGCCACGGTGACCTACCGGGATCGGCGCGGCAAGGAACATAAGGACAAGGGCACGATCACCGCCTGGACCTTCAAGGGGATGACCTTTCGTCTGGGTCGAGCCGAGAAGGACATCGAGAGCGACAACGTCATCGATGTGCAGTTTTACCGGGCACCCGATGTGTTCAAGGACGCCCAGAGCGCCTTTCGGAACGGCGAGTACAACGACGTGTTGGACATCATCGGTTCCGACGCGCGGACTTTGAAGCGCAGTGAAGCCTGGGCGAAGGAGTACCTCGAGTATTGGCGGTGGCGTGCTCTCAAGGCGTTGAACCAAAACGACGAGGCCAAGAGCGTGGCGGCCGACTTCGTCAAGACCTATCCCCAGTCCCATTTTCTGCCGGAATTCGAACTCGAAAAGGCCCGGCATGCCTGGGTTCTCGGACGTTGGGGCGACGCGGACAAAGCGTACCGCGACTTCCTTCGCCACGGAAAGTCGAAGGGCTACGCCCGCCAGTACCTGGTCGAAGCCGGCATCGGTCGGATTCGGTGCCTGCTGGCGCAAAAGGAACTCGCGGCCGCGCAAGGGCTTCTCGGCGAAGTGAAAGCGCTCTGCGGAACCCCTGACCAGAGTCAACGGGTTTCCGTGGTCGAAGGAGAGATCCTCCTGGCCCAGGGGAAGACCTCTCAGGCGAAGAGCCTCTTCGAGAATCTCCTGGAAACCGGTGATGCGGATCATGCTCCTCTCGTGATCGCGGAGGCCTCCAACGGCCTCGGGGAGTGCTACCTGGTCACGAAGGACTGGAAAGGGGCGGCCTATGCCTTCTGTCGCACGTTCGCACTCTTCGACGAGACGCCCGGATTGGAAGAGCCGGTGGCCTGGGCGTTCTGGCGGTTCTCCACGGCGGCGAACCGTCTCTCCGAAGCCGCGAAGGACGAGGAGACCAAGAAGCTCTGGCGGAGCCGCCACATTCAGAATCGGGAACGAGCAGCCAGCGACTTTCCCATGACCCGTGGAGGTCAGGAAGCCCTGAAGGCCATGGGTCTCGGTCGCTGACAGCGACCGTGGCGGACTTCGTCGAAGACGTTGGTCGAAGGGCCAACGCCCCGGGAGCGGCTTGAAGCGAGCACTTCAGAGGTTCATGGTTTGGGTCGCCCGGCAGTTGTTCCGGGTCCTCTTCGGGTTCCGCGTGGTGAACCCACCGAGCCTCCGGCCTCCCTACATCCTTGCCCCCAACCACGTGAGTTTCCTGGATCCGATCGTGGTCCAGTTGGCCCACCCTCGGCACGTCACCTTCCTCATGATCGAGACGATCTATCGGGTGAGGCCGTTACGCTGGTTCTTCCAGTTCTGGGAAGCGATTCCCGTGCCCGAGGGTCGGGCGCCCGGCGAGGCGTTGAAGGCGGCGTTTCGAACCATTCGCAGAGGTGAAGTCGTGGGGATCTATCCCGAGGGGCAGATCAGTCCCGATGGGACCCTCCAGGAGGGCAAGCAGGGCGTAGCGATGATCATGCTTCGCGCGAAAATCCCGGTGGTCCCCGTGGCCATCGTGGGCACCTACGAGGTTCTCCCCCGTCCGGCGCGCATTCCCCGCCCCGGCCGCATTCGCGTCGTCTTCGGAGATCCGATTTTTCCCCCGGAATCTCCCGAGGACCGCAAGGCGGCCGCTCGCGAGCTCTCGGCGCGCGTGATGGAGGCCATCGGCACCCTGCAGGCGCGCCACGGGGATCGCGACTCGGGGTGACGTCGTCTCCTCAAGTCAATCGGCCGAAGAATCGCTGGAGGCGCTCTGCGGCCCGGCCCAAATCCTCCATCCCGAGGGCGAAGGACAGCCGAAGGTGGCGCGGAGCGCCGAATGCTTCCCCCGGAACCACCGCGACCAGCTCCTCATCGAGAAGCGCCTCGGCCAGGGTCATTGCCGAGCCCACAGTTCGCCCGTCGAGGGACGTGTCGAAGTAGGCGGAGACGTCCGGAAAGGCGTAGAACGCCGCCTCGGGCCGGGGGGTCACGAGTTTGGGGATGCCGTCGAGCACGCCGCACAGGAATGCGGCTCGTTCCTCGTAGGCCGCGACCATGCGCTGCACGTCGTCGGCGCGCACCTCCCGCAGAGCGGCCAGCGCCGCCCACTGGGCGATGGCGTTGGCACAGCTCGTGGAGTGACTCTGAACCTTGGACATGCCGGAGATGACCTCTTTCGGCCCGGCGGCGAATCCGATGCGCCAGCCGGTCATGCAAAACGTCTTCGACATGCCGTCGACGAGAATGGATCGATCCTGGAATGACGGGTCCACCATGGGAAGATTCGCGAACCGGAATCCGTCGTAAACGATCCGCCCATAGATGTCGTCGCTGATGATCCAGATGGGGTGGGGGCGGAGCACGTCGGCGATCTCGCGCAGCCGTTCTTCGGTGATGACCCGTCCCGTCGGATTCGACGGCGAGTTCAAGATGATCGCTCGCGTGCGAGGTGTGATCCCGTCCGCAAGGGAGCTCGGATCCGCCAAGAGGTCTTCCGAGCCCGGGCAGATGACGGGTTTCAGTCCGAGGGCGCGGGCCATCTCCGGGTAGGACGTCCAATAGGGGGCGGGGATCAAGACCTCGTCCCCGGGGTCGCAAAGGACGTAGAGGGCGTTGAAGATGGCCTGCTTCGCGCCGGAGGTCACGATGACCTCTTCGGGCCTGACGGGGAGACCCGTGGAGGCCTCGAAGTGCCCCGCGGCTGCGGTGCGGAGATCGGGAAGCCCGGGCACGGCGGTGTACCGACCTCTCTCGGCATCGATCGCGTCTTTGGCGGCCCGGCGCACGGATTCGGGAGGCGCGAAATCAGGCTCACCCGCCGCAAGGCCGAGGACATCCTTTCCCTCCGCACGATACTGTTTGGCCTTCGCATCGATGGCCATCGTGAGGGAAGCCTGAACCTGATCGAGCCTGTGGGATTGGAACATCTTCTCGAGCCTCCGGATGGGAGGCAGAGCGTATCAGGTGCGGGGCGTCCCATCCACGGCGCGATTGGTGCGATGGGATCGCAAGACATAGAATCGCCCACCCCATGAACCAGAGAATCTCTCGACTCCTTCGCCGCCGCCGCCTCATCATTGGAGGCGTCTTACTGCTGATCCTGGCGGCCGTTTCGACATTCGTCTTCACGCAGGTCTACGATCCCTTCGCGGAGACCGTCGACGACCTTCTGGTGCTCGTGCCCGACGACGCCGAGTTCGTTCTTCGCGTGCGAGAGGTGAAGACCTTCGTGAAGGGCGTCGAGAATCGAGAGTTCTGGTCCCGCCTCCATCGCAACGACGCGTTCCAACGTTTCCTCGAACGCCCCGATGTTCACGACGCGGAAGCCTATCGGGTGTTGCGGGATGCGTGGCGCGAGATCACGACGGGAGGCGGCGTCACTCTCCCTATGGATCTGGACCTCGTCGATGATCTCCTGGGTGAGGACGTCGTTCTTTGGGGTCGGCGCGACGCCGGCGAAATCTTGTGGGCGGCCGCGCTCCAGCCGGACACGGCGTGGGCTCAGGTCGGCGCGAACGCCGTGGCGAGTGAGACGCTGACGGATTGGTTCGTGTCCTCGCGGTTGCCTCCCGGCGTCACGGTCCAGCCCACCTCATGGGGCGCCAAGTGTTCCGTCTCCTCTCCGCGTATGACGCTCGGAGTGGCCCGCGTGGGGCGAGCGATCCTCGTGGGGACGGACGTCGCGGGCGTGGCCCGAGTGGCCAAAACCTGTGCCTTGGAGGGCGTGCCCGTTCTCCCGCCCACGCGCTATACCCCCGGCTGGGCGTGGGAGGGCCCGCCGGGAACCAGCGTGGACTTCATGGTGGCGGGTGCATTGTTGGCAAAGGGCGGCGGCCTCCGCGCGAAGCTGTTGGACCCCCTTTGGGGAGCGGATCTGGCTCAAGCCTGCGAGCGTTTTCTTCCCGACCTTCACGGCCCCGACGTGTATGGCGAACTCGAGATCGATGCCACCGGGCGACTCCGAGTCGCCCGCGCCGCCGCACCGCGGCAGCCGAGAGACCCTTTTTCCGTCACGCCCCGCATTGACCGGCGCCACCTCGATGCTCAGCTGAGAGACGTCGTTCGCAGGTTGCCGGCCAGCGTCTTCGGGTACGCCTATTTGGAAACGGATCCGAAGTCCCTCGTCGACTGGGTGTTTCGCGAACCGGCCCTGATGCCACCGGCCCAGCGGAGTCTCCTCTTCGACGAGTTGTCCCAGCGTTTGGCCCGCTTCAAGGGCGTGCCTTCCGTCGGCGAAGGGCAGCCGCCGAACCTTCTGCCGCGCATGCGAGAACTCGTGGACGAGGCTTTCGATTCCACCGTGGGGCTCGTCTTCTTCGACAAGGGCCGGAGCATGGATGTCCAACACGACGAACCGGGTTTCGCCGTCATTCTCCGGGTCGAGAACCGCCAAGTCCTCGACGACTTTCTGGCCGACTTGGATCGCGCCTTCGAGAGTCCATTCGAGCCCTATGACTGGGGCGAATGGAAGGCCTGGGAGAATACGCGCAAACGGTGGTTGGACGATCCGAGCAAGAGCCGCCCAGGGTTCGCGTACCGAGGTGACTGGTTCCTCCTCACGAACTGGTTCCCCTTGTTCTCCGGTGCTCGTGATGCCGAACGGGGTGAGGCGGCCGCATTCGATGGGCGAGCCTATGACGATCTGGCTTGGAATCTGGACCCGGATCACCTGGAGGAGTCCGCGCGGGGTGTGTTTTTCCTCGACCCGGAGGGTCTCTACGCCCACATGGATCACGTGAAGGACGGTTGGGTGGAGAAACGTTCGAAGATCACGGAAGCGGAGAAGTACGAGGCGCGCCAGAGGTTCCTTCGTGAATCCGCCCGGATGGGCATGAAGCCCGAAGAGCGGGAGAGCTGGGAGGAGCGTCGGTTCCAGCAGTGGCTCGATGCCACGCGCCGCAAGAGGAGTCCCGAGCGGATTCGCCGGGAGATCGACACCTGGTTGAATTATTTCCGCGGGGCCTTCGGCTTCGTTTTCGGGAGTTTTGGGGGAGATCTCCCCGAATTCCGCTTCCTGATGGAGATGGATGCGGCTCAATAGTCGAGGGCGGTTTCCTCTGGAAAGCCTGAGAGAGCCCCATATAATCCCGATCCACCGGCCGCGGTGGCGGAACTGGCAGACGCGCTAGGTTGAGGGCCTAGTTCCCTTCATCGGGAGTGGGAGTTCGAATCTCCCCCGCGGCACGCATCATCACGAAACAAGGCCGTGAACTTTCGGGTTCACGGCCTTGTCTCGTGAATGTCTAGCGAGGTGGGGCCCTCGGTGAGTGCTTCGTCGATCAGGGCCAGACGTAGCGCTGGGGCGCCGTGATGGTGTCGACGCCTCCGATCGAGGTGAGGGTGACCAGTATGAAGTCGAAGGTGAGTCCGGGCGGGTTCGCGAAGGTGGGGATGTTGACGAAGTAGTCTCCCGAAGCGTTCGTGAAGTCATGCAGCCCCATGGTGCCGGCGGGTGTCTGCAGGATGCTGAAAACGAGCGGGCTCAAGTAGAGACCGAAGGCTTCGCCGCCGCCCAACGGACCTGATGTGTTGTCGCTGACCAAATTGTAGAACAGGGTCGAAGGATTGACCGTGTGGATCTCCAACTGCTGCGTCGCGCCCAGGTCATTGATTTGGATGGTGTTGGCGAGAAGCGGTGTACCGGGTCCGAAGGTGAAGTTGTCGAAGTAACCGCGGGAGATGACCGTGTTGTCGACCCGATTACCTACCCAAAGGCTCAGCGTGAACATGGTTTGCGCGGAGGCCGTCGGGAAGGAGGCGCCGATGTCGACGGTGACGTGAGTGACCAGCGACGTGGGCAGTCCACTCGACGATGCCGGGCCGACCCCCACGCTGAACGTGTCCAGGTGGACGAGGTTCAGTGTGTTGATGCCGTCCGAGAGGCTCGCCTCCAAAAAGTCGTTGTTGACGTCGTTGCTCATGAAGATGCAGTCGAACTCCATGGTGGTCATGTTCCCCGTCGGAACCAGGAACGACTGTTGGATGCCGGCGGCGTTTTGAGCGTCCAATCCGAAGCCGCCGGGGTTGCTGTGGGGGGTCGCCGGCCCCGTGGTCGAGGTCCAGACCTGGAGATAGCGACTGCCATCCGTCGGGAAGCCCGCATCGGGGAGAGGATTGACGAAGTTCAACCCGGCGACCGGATTCCAACCCGTGGGCACGCCCAAGTTGGTCTCGAAACTCGGGTTCGTGACTTGAGCCCCTGCGGTGAGGCTCAAGAAGGCAAGGCAGACGAACAAACTGGCGAGAGTCCTCATGATCACTCCTCGATTCATGGACAGTCGTGGGCAAGGCCGGCGGATGATGAGCGCTCCCTCCCCCATCGGGGCAGGGGGCGTATTATTGAACACGATTGGGCCGTCGGGCGGAAGTTCTTTCCACTTCTGGGGCTCCTTTTCCGGGTTTCCCCCTCAAGTCCCCTGAACGGTGGCCGATAATCCCTCGGATGCGATATTCCAGGCGACCTCGATTGGGTCGTCGAGATGTCGTAAGAGCTTACTGGAAAGGAGTTTCCTATGGAAATCCGGAACATCGGATCCCGTCTGGAAGGGCTGTCGAGTCCGTCTCGATCACCCTCCCCGCATTCGGGAAGCCCCGCCTCCAGCAAGGCCCATGGAGCTGCCGCGCAGGATTCCTTCGAGAACTCGGGTCGTCTGGGTGAGGTGAGAACCCTCATCGATGCCCTGATCCAAGTTCCCGAAATCCGCACGGATCAAGTCCAGAAGGCCCGCGAGCTTTTGGCTCAGGGGCAACTGGACACTCCGGAAGCCGCGACTCAGGCCGCCCACGGATTCGTGGAATCGGCCGTGGGTCAAGAGGGCTGACGCCCCGAGGACCGGCCTTGGTGAAAGCGGGCGCCCTTGTTGGGTGCTCCCTTTCGAGAAGATAGGGAAAGCGAGAGGGGGCGGGGATCATCGATCCCCGCCTCTTTTTCTTCGTAGGCCCTGCTTTCGCCGACCATGCCGTCCCTCGGGGGGATTGGGTACGCTAGATCGCGGTGCGGACGATCGGCGCCGAGGCTCCAGGTCGCCGTGAGCGGATCGGGGTGGGGGCGCAACGATCAGTCGTGGATGCTCTTCGAATTCCGGTGGCTCGGCCCCGAATGATGAGGTGGGAGGGCGACCTCGTCGGGCGGCACCGATGAGGTTGTATTTTGATCAACAGTGGAGTCTTGTTTCTTTGCCTTTGTAGAAAAAATGAGATTCTGCGTTCCCTGATCGCGAAGAAACCCCTCTTAAACATGGATGCGTGGACCTACGCAAGGAGTTCGAGGGTTCCTCGGTTTTCACGCCCCAACCCGTTGACCTCGGTCAGCGTAAGGTGTACAAGTTGAAAGTAGCCTCGAAATCGACGTATAGCGAGGAGTTCGCAATGCCTCTCCCCCCCCGGCGACGTCTTGCAACCCTATGGGTCTTGTTTTTTCTCGCGTCTTTGTGCTCCGCTCAGAGCTTTCCTCCAGCCGGTGCGCCTTCGCCGCACCCGGGGTGGGTCCATCCTGGGACCCTCAGCGCACAGAAGCAGGCCAACGGTATTCAATACGTGGCGAATGTGAAGTCGAACCTCGGGGCGACCTCGGACGACCTGATCATCAACGATGGTCTGGCCGCGCCCCGTTCCGTTCTCGAACGTCTCGCCGAAGCCCTGTGCGGCATGCAGCTGTGGGTTTTCGATGATCCCAACGCTGACCCCAACAGTAAGGGTGAGTTCTCCGGCGGAAAAATCGCTCTCGACAAGCGAATCTGGTGTCAAGAGATGCCTGGAGGCTGGGTCGCCGCAGAGATCCTCCACGAGGCCGGGCACACCCTACAGACTTTGGACTGGGAAACCATCGCGCCTCCCCAAGGTCTTTCCAACGCCACGCGGCGGAAATTCCAACTGGATCAGGAGCTTTTGTGCTACGCACATTCCTTGCTGCTCGAGGCCCGTGCGATTGAACAGAGCAAAGATATTCTAACGACGGAATGGATCACGGGTCACATCACGAACGAGGAGTTTTGCGACGGTCTCGATGAGGCCTTGGGGAGCGCTCGCTCCCACCTCAATGCCGCAGGGGATCTCCTCGGATTGAATGGACGTGCTTCGAGCCTGTCGATGGTTCTCCCCGCTCTCCAAACTCATGTGCCATCGGCACAGAGGGCGGCCCAGCGGGGGCGGGTGGCCCTTGATCTCGTGTTTGACGACATTGCGTCTTGTCTCCAATCTCACAATTGCGACTGAATCACCACGAATACCTTTTCAGTGTCTTGGATGGTCTCGTCGAAAGGATATGGCATGAAGTCGATTCGTAGTCATGCTCCAGCTCTGCTCGTGGAGGGGCTCGTCCTGGCTGTTTTTCTCTCCGTCGGCCGATGGGCTCCGTCTCAGACGATCACGTTTCCCACCTGGGCAACTACGTTCCAGGGGCGCAACGACCTCGGAAGTTTCCTGCCGCCGGAGTATTCCGGGGCTCACCCGGGGTTCGCCAGGAAATTCATCACCCACACGACGCCCCGGGCCACCTCCCGAACCTGGAAGCTTCAGGGCAGCGTGACGTCGGGCATCTTGGCATTCTGGGACCGCCGGACGTCTCCCACGACGAAGGCCGGGATTGATACGGGTTTGTCCCGCATTTACGGGCTCCAGCGGTTGCTTGGATCGCCTCCAGGGACGGCGGAGTTCTTGGTGTCGGGATGGGACGGAGCCAATGGTCGTTCTGCGTTGAAACGAGTCACGATCCCTGCAGTCGGCTCTCCCACCGTCCAGACTTTCGGGCCGCCAGTGCCCAGCGGTCAGATCTGGGTTGATGCCAATGTCGTGAACGGTTTCCTCTATGTTTTCGATCTCGAAACCCTGACGATCCGTCGATGCCACGACGCCGACGGGGACGGGGTTCCCGAAACCCTCGACACGGAATTCGGTTATGGCCTGGACCCGACGGAGTCCGCGACCCCATTCAGCATGTTTGCTCCCTGCGGCTCGGGAGCCGTCGCCCTCGTCGGCAAAACGAAAGGACTGCCTCGCCGCATTCTTACTGAAACGCCTGCGGGGTGGGTTCTGTCCGTGGCTTCCCGCACCGAGGTTGCGAAAGTGCTTCGGATTACGGGCCCTCTCCATGCGGGGCAACGAAGAATTCGAGTGCTCGGCGCACCCTCAAAGAGCTTTCGCATTCGAGAAATGACCGGGGCCGTGCCGAACGGTGGTTGGATCTCGAGCACGTACGCACTTCCTCGTTCGGGTCATATGATCATCGATCTCGACCTGGCACTGGCTGCGAATTGGAAACTGGGAATCGTTCCCAGTGATCCTGAGCAACTCGTCGGTGTCCCAGCCACGGTTGCGACGGAGGCTCTGGCTGTATTGTTCGAGCCCTTGGACACAGAGTGCAACCAGGGAACGATCGTGCGTTTCGAGGGAGACGGCTTTCGCAACACCCATGAGGCACACTGCAAGCTCGACGGCAGTGACGTTGCTTTGACGACGACCTACGTTTCCGCAACGCAAATCGCGATCACGCTCCCGCCGAGAGGTGACACCAGCAAGAAACCGCCCTATTCTGGCGTGGAGCCCGTGATGATCTGGCTTGTGGACACGCAGACGGGTGCCACAGCATCGGACAAGGTTTACGTCAACCTGCTCTTTGCTCCTTGAAAGCCTCTGCCTTAGGTCTCCGCTCCTACGCTCATCCGACATCGCCTGGAGTGGAGACCTCCACGCTCGGGAAACCGGGGGCGAGGGCGACCGCAATCCACACCCTGGGTATGGCTCGGCACCTCGGGTTGCGTGGGGGTGGGGGCGCACTTAGGGTCATGGCAATCCTGGAGGGTTCCAGGCGGACGAAGGGAGAGCCTCATGACCGACAAGACTTTTCTCACCGACATCAAGACGCTGCGCGAGCGGGCTCGGAAGCACATCGAGAACGGAGCGTTGACGGAAGGTTATACGGCCGACCGGGAGACGGTGGTGCGTCTTCTCAACGAGGCCCTCGCCACCGAGATCGTCTGCGTTCTCCGGTATCGGCGGCACTACTTCATGGCGACGGGCATCAACGCCCAGAGCGTGGCTCAGGAGTTTCTCCAGCACGCCAACGAGGAGCAAGGTCATGCCGACCTGATCGCTCAGCGTTGCGTCCAGCTCGGCGGCGAACCCAACTTCTCACCGGAGGGTCTGCTCACCCGCAGCCATGCGGAGTACGTGGAGGGCTCGGATCTCATCGACATGATCAAGGAAGACCTGGTCGCCGAACGGATCGCCATCGACAGCTATCGGGACATGATCCGCTATCTCGGAAACGATGATCCCACCACGAGGCGGATGTTGGAAGACATCCTCGCCATGGAAGAAGAACACGCTGACGATTTGGCCGGACTCCTCGACCAACTCCACGACTGAAGACCTCGAAGCGCGTCAGGAGCGCTTGCGCGTCTTGCGCGGCCCCTTGGCGCCGCGTCCCTTCGCGGTTCGGGGGTCGCCCACACCGACCCCCAGCACCTTGTAGAGGGTGATGAGGACGGCCGCCACCTTCTCGTAGAAGTTGTGTTCGCTGCCGACGAAGTGGAAGTGAGGGTGATTTTCCCACGCCCGGCGCAATTTCAGGTCGATGGCCCGGGCCTGAGCGGGCGTCTCGATGCGCACCGGCGAATCCTTCGAGTAACTGCCGTCATCGAAGGCGGCGCTCTCCAAGAAGATCACGGCATCGTAGCGTCGGTACTCCGCATCGAGGGTGGTCCCCATGGCGCCCAAGAATCTCTCGGTGCCTCCCGGCCAGTACCCCGCGCCGTCCAAGGTGCCCCGATCGCAGACATGAGTGATGTCCGGATGAGTGAGTTCGTAGATGCACTCCATGTTCCGCTGGGTCGTGTAGATCGTCTGTTGGACGAGGCGCCGGCCCTGAGGCGACGCGGGCCGCGGAAAGCCCGCTGAAAAGAGCATCGTGGCGGTTTCCGGGAGGACGACGACCTCGTCGACGAGTTGACGGCGAAGGACTTCCGCCACCGCGGTCTTGCCGGCGGACGGGCCGCCCGTGAGGACCACCCTATTGCGGATCGGTCGGCAGGCCGCCCCTTTCCGCGCGGGTTTCGGCTTGGTCTTGCGGGGCCGGGAGGTCGATCTCTTCCTTGTTGCCGCCATTTGCGCTCTCCTTCGCCATGGTCTCGCGACGCCGAGCTGGCCCGGCACCACGAAGGGCACGTTGTTTCACCTGGAGTGACGACATCCCCGTCGCCCTTTTCTCGAGGGGGGCGGCGTCACGGGCGAAGCAATCCGCCCGCTCCACGTGCCGCTCCGACGCCGGGAGTCAGGAGATGGCGACGCCCGGCTCTCCGGCCTCCACTGTCATCGTAGCGCGACGACGGGGGAGGGAAAGCCACCCCACGTAGACGAAGCCCCAGCAGAACAACGCCATGAAGGGCGCCGCCATCCAGAGGCCTTGAAAGAGACTGTAGATCGTCGCGGCGAGGAAATAGATTCCGAAGGAGAGTTCCACGTAGGGCAGCGTGTTCTTGGCCGTGGCGTATTTTTTCTTGCGCCAGGAATCGTCCCTCTTTCGGGCGCCGTCCACGTGGTACTTCGGCGTCCGTACGAAGGGGCTCTCGTGCCCCAGAAGTGCTTCGATGACGGCGCGCGCCTGATTGAGTGCGATCCCCATGGCGATCCCCATGAGCAGCGGCAGAAAGTGGATCTTCTTCCACCACTTCCCGTCGATCTGACGTTGGGCATAGGCGTAGAACGAGAGGACGCTGCAGGTCGCGCCGAGGAAGATGGAGATGTCGAAGAGAATCGCCCACATTCCGTCCAGCAGACGCACGCGGTAGATCAGGGCTGGGAACATCAGCACCGCCAAGGCGACCATGAACAGGTAGCTCATGTTGTTGGTGAGGTGCACGCTGCATTCCAGCTTGACCTTGAGCGGCAGGTCGGAGGCCCAAACCTTGCCCCAGAGCTTCTTCATGGCCTGGATGAATCCCTTGGCCCAGCGGTGCTGCTGCGATTTGAAGCCCGCCATGTCGACCGGAAGTTCCGCGGGGACTTCCTGATCCACGAGGTAGATGCCGCGCCAGCCCTTCAACTGAGCGCGATAGGAGAGGTCCAGGTCCTCAACGAGGGTGTCATGCTGCCAACCCCCCGCGTCGGCAATGCACGCCTTGCGCCACGTTCCGGCGGTGCCCGAGAAGCTGAAAAAGCGTCCCGACCTCTGACGGCCCGTGTGCTCGAGGACGAAGTGGCCGTTGAGGAAGAGCGCCTGAAGTTCGGTCAGCGTGGAGTGGCTTTGATTCAGATGACCCCATCGCGCCTGGACGAAGCCCACTTGGGGATCGCTGAAGTGGTGGATCTGTCGGCGGATGAAGTCCGCGGGCGGCACGAAGTCGGCGTCGAACATCACGATGAAGTCGCCCGTGGCGGTCTCGAGGCCCTCGGCGAGGGCGCCGGCCTTGAAGCCTTCCCGGTGAGTGCGGTGAATGTGCCGAATGTTCAGTCCCTGGGCCGCCCAGTGGTCCACGCGGGCACGGCAGATGCCCACCGTCTCGTCCGTGGAGTCGTCCAGGACCTGGATCTGGAGTTTCTCGCGGGGGTAGTCGAGGGCCGCCACCGCGTCGAGGAGGCGTTCGACCACGTACATCTCGTTGAAGACCGCCAGCTGAACGGTGACGGGAGGCAACTCGTCCTCCTCGTATCGTTTCAGTGGCACCGGAACGTTGTTCTTGTTGCGGCCATACCACCAGAGGATGAAGTAGCGATGCACGCCGTACACCCAGAGCACCAGCACGCAGGCGCTGTAGAAACCCAGGACCAAGGCCTTGAGCCAGAAGTTCTCAGGCGTGGTCAGGGCCGCACCCGTGAGAACACTGTCGGACAGAACCGTGAATCCGTTGCCGAACATGCCGGCCCTCCGCTGTTGGGGGGTGGTCGCCAAGGCACCTCGCCGTGACGACCTCGTCAGTCTTCGGGGCGAATGAGGCGAGCTTTCCGAAAGTTTGCCATGAACTCGGAGGGCAGAGGCGCCGCGGCCGCATGACTCCGAGGGTCGGACATCCTACGGATGGGCCTTGGGGCGTTCAAGAAAGGAGGAAAGCGACGGAGCGTCGCGGGGCGGGTTCAGTCCCCATCGTGCCCTTTCTTCGGCGCGCTCATGGGCATATATGCGGTCCGCAGGGTGTCCGCGAGCCGAGAGGCCGTGTAGGTGCCAAAAAGACGAGGTGAGATCAGGACCCGTTCATGTCCCATGAGGGATGAGGTGGCGCGTTGCGCGACTTCGACGAAGTTGCGGACATCCTGGTCGACGCGGGCGTCCTCGGCGTCGAGGACGAAGTCGCTGGCCCAACCCACCTCGCCGGTGCGGCAATCGAGGAGCGTCATGCGCAGCCCGATGCTCACCGACGGCGCCGGCCGGAAGTGGGTGAGGACGCCGAAGAGCACCCCGTCGGTGCCGAAACGGCCGGCCAGCCGGATCAAGTCCTCGCTCCGGTAGACCCCCCGTTCCCGCGTCAGGCGGAAATCCACGTCCCTGAGGTCCTCCTGGTCCACCGGGACGATCTCGAAAGGAGCTTCCCCGACCATCGCCGAGCGCACGAGCGCCTGGAGTTGCCGGGCGTAGGATTCGTGACCCACCTCCGTGTCCAGAGGAAGGAATACGACGCGCCGCGGTGGTTGCAGACGGGTGCGGGGACTTTCCCACGCGATCAAATCGTCTCTTCGCGGGGGCGTGGGGTGGATGCAGGAGGTCATCGCGAGCCCAAGGAGGGCGGCGGCCACGAAACGAGGGCCTCTCATTGACCCGGCTCTCCCTGCAATTCGCGAATGCGAGCCTCGTTCAGCTTTTGCTTCAGCCTCAGATTCTCGAGCCGGATCGCGAGCAGCTTCTGCGTGAGGTCCTTTTCATGCTGCTCCGCGTCCCGGAGCAGGTTCTGCAACTGCTGGTTCTCCTGGGCCAAGGCCTCTTCGCGATTCCGGGCCGAGGCGGCCCCCTTCTTGGCGTTGCGCGCTTCCAGCTCCACCTTCTCCTTTTCCGCCCGGAGCGTCTGCACCTCCGCCGTGAGCTGTTGGATGCGCGCCAGGAAATGATCCTCCGTGTCTCGCCTCTCGAGATCCGGGACCGTCAGGGACGCCGGGCGCTCCTCGTCGGGACGGCCGCGCCTTGCGGTGTCGCCGAAGGTGCGGTTGAGTTCGTGTTCCACGGACCCGCAGCTTGCGCCGAAGCCAAGGAGCAGAGTCATGCCCAGGACTTGGAATCGTCTCATGATCGTTCCTCCGGGTATTCGCATTCGAGGATGAGTGTCCGCCCGCAGGGGCAGGTGATTTCGATGGCGTCGACGATGTCACCCTGTTTGTGGAGGGTGATCTCCGGCGTCTCGTCGCTGCAGGGCGTCGTGGCGGAAGGGGTTCGACCCCGGGCCGTCTTCGCGTTCTTCGATCCGACCTGGAGATTCGCGGCGATGCGTCCCGCCTTGATCAACTTCGACGTCATGGGCAGACCTCCGTGTTCCCCAAGAGGGCTTTGTTCAATCGATAAACGGCACGGCTGTGGATCTGAGACACGCGGGACTCCGTCACCCCCAACACCTCGCCGATTTCCTTCAAGTAGAGGCCCTGGCCGTAGTAGAGGACGATCACGTGGCGTTCCCGTTCCGGCAGGCGCTGAATCTCTCGGCCGAGTTCGTCGAGCAACTCGTTCCTCTCGGCGTCGTCCTGGGGCGTGGGGGTCCTCATGCAGGCGAGGCAGTCGGCAAGCCTGTAGCTACCCTCTTCCGAGGAATCGGAGGTGTCGTCCAAGGACAGCAAAGAGGCGGCCTGCATGTTGACGAGAATCTCATCGACCTGCCCCACGGTGAGGCCCATCGCTTCGGCGATCTCTTCCGGTGTGGCGTCGCGCCCGAGGGCGTCTCTCAGTTCCTCTTCCGTGCGGTGGAAGAGCTTGATGCGGTCCCTGCGGGAGCGCGGAAGAATGTCATATCGGCGGAGTTCATCCAGGATCGCGCCGCGGATCATCAGATAGGCGTAGGTCTTGAACTTCGCGCCCTTGTTGGGATTGAAGCTCTCTGCGGCGTTCATGAGGCCGAGGACGCCGACGGCGAAAAGGTCGTCGTTGTCCATGAAGGCGGGCGTCGAGATCGGAAGCCGTCCGAGAACGTGACGCACCAGGGGGAGGTGGTCTTCCACGAGGTGGTTGCGCTCCTCCTGGGTGATGCTCCCCTTCGCGTAGGCTTCCTGGGCGTAACTCATCCCTGAAGTTCTCCAGAGGCCTCCGCCGCGCGCCGCCGCCGAAGGTCGCGGAGTACGAACCCGAAGAGCAACCGTACCCCCAGCGACGCGAAGATTCCGAGGCCAGCTCCGGCCAGCACCGCCCGCGTGACGGCCGTGCTCGCGGGGACCCCGGCCGTGGCGGCGACGATGAAGGTCATCGCCGCGGTAGGCAGGGACACTGTCGCTCCGACGAGACCGCCCACCGCCCGAGCCGGGCTCGTGGGCTTTTTGGTCTTGGCCGGGCGCTTGGACTTCGGCGAGTCCTCGGCGACCTCTTTCGTGTCTTCGATCTCCGTCGATTCACTCATGGCGAACGATCTCTCCTGTTGGACCTATCGGCATTTCATGCAACGCTCATCAACTCATCCCGCTCGGAGGCGGAAGAAATTGCAATCTGGCCCACGGGCCGCACCTCCGAGGCCCCGGCCACCTCGTTGTAGGAGAGCACGGGGATGCGCGGATCGAGTCCGGAGAGCATCTCCGCGAACGTCCGACGGACGGACGCGCGAGACAGGATGACGGGTTCGACGCCCTGTTTCATCGCATCCGCGTAGGCCTCCGTCGCCGACGCCTGGATGCGCTGCAACGCACCCGGAGAGAGGGTCGCCGGTTTTTGACCCAAGAGGTCCTGCTCGACCGCCGATTCCAGTTCGGGGTCGATGATGATGGCGTGGATACACCCCTGGGTGTCGGCGTGAAGCTCCGTGATCAACCTGCCCAGCCGCTGCCGCACGAGTTCGGTCAACTGATGGGTATCCTTGATCTTGCGGCCGTGATCGGCCAAGGCCTCGAGAATGGCAGGCAGGTTCCTGATGGGAATGCGCTCGCTCAGGAGGTCCTGAAGCACGGCTTGGACTCCGCCCATGGTGAGAACGTCCGGAACGAGTTCCTTGACCACGGTCGGGTTCGTCTCTTCCAACTGCTTGAGCAGTGTCTGGACGTCCTCCCGTGTGAGCAGTTCGGCCTGGTCGCGTCGGATCGTCTCCGTGAGGTGAGTGACCAGGACGCTGATCGGGTCCACGACCGTATATCCGAGCAGCTCCGCCTCGGTTTTCTGCGCCTCGGTGATCCAGACCGCGGGCAGACCGAACGTGGGATCCTTGGCACGAATGCCTTGGATCTCCTCCGTCGCCGTGCCGGGATTCATCGCCATGAATCGATCGGGATAGATGACACCCTTGGCCACGGTCTGTCCGGCAATGAGGATGCGATATCCGTTGGGCTCCAGCGAGAGATTGTCTCGCAGGCGAA
Organism: uncultured Planctomycetia bacterium; assembly: GCA_964559135.1. Classification (GTDB taxonomy): domain Bacteria; phylum Planctomycetota; family DRQF01; genus DRQF01. The sequence continues at coordinate 27,816 of CAZLGG010000010.1, read as the reverse complement.
TGGGCGGGACGATGATGCCCTGTTCTCGGGCGAACTGCCTGCGGATCATGCCGATGTGATCGAGGAGTCCGCCTTTGCGATGGGCGTCGACGATCTGAATGAGTCGATAGCCGATCTCGATGGCCATGCGGTCCACCTGAAGCAGCCGCCCCATGGCCTCCGGTGCGATCTCCGGCCCCTCGTCCTCCGGCTCGGGTTCCGTTTCGCGGCGCCGTTCTTCCTCCTCCGCCTCCGCGATGGACTTCATGGCCAATTGGCGTGCCACGGTGAGGGCGACAGCAAGTCCCAGGAAGGGGAGTTTCGGAAAACCCGGGATCAACGCCATCGCCGCGATCGCGGCCGCACCGATGCCGAGAGCGCGAGGGTTGCGGAAGATCTGAATGCTGAACTCGCTGGCGAATTTCTCTTTGCTCGAACTCTTGGTGACGAGGATACCGGCGCTGACCGCGATGATGAGCGCCGGCGTCTGACTGACGAGACCGTCGCCGATGGTCAGGATGCTGTACTTCTGAAGAGCGGCCGACACCGTCATGTTGTTGGAAAGGCCGATCGCCACGCCGCCGACGATGTTGATGATGTTGATGATGAGCCCAGCCACCGCGTCGCCTCGCACGAACTTTCCGGCGCCATCCATGGCTCCGTAGAACTCGGCCTCCGACGAAATCTTTTCACGACGAGCGCGGGCGTCCTCCTCGGAGATGAGACCGGAGTTCAGATCGGCGTCGATCGCCATCTGCTTCCCGGGCATGGCGTCCAGAGTGAATCGGGCCGCCACCTCACTGATGCGACCCGAACCCTTCGTGATGACGACGAATTGGATGATCAGCAAGATGATGAAGATGACGGCCCCGACGATGAGATCTCCCCCCACCACGAAGTCGCCGAACGCCTGGATGACGTTGCCGGCCTTCCCTTCCAAGAGGATGAGTCGCGTCGAAGCCACATTGAGCGAGAGGCGAAAGAGTGTGGTGAGCAGGAGCAAGGTCGGGTACGTCGAGAGCTCGAGGGATTCTCGGGTTCCAAGCGTGATCAGGAGAATCAACGTCGCGAACGAAATGTTCACGGCGATGAGAATGTCCAACACCTGCGGGGGAAGCGGGATGATCAACACGAAGATCATTGCGATGACGCCGAAGCCCATCAGCGCGTCGCCGCGGAATCCGCTGTTTTTCTTCAGTTTGTCCAAGGCTCACCTCCCCTGGCGTCACTCGGCGCCGGTCGTCTCTCGTTGGGTCCTGAACTTGTTCTTCTTGCGGTAGACGTAGGCCAAGAGTTCGGCCACGGCACGGAAGAGCTTCTCGGGAATCACATCGCCGAGCCGCACCACTCGGTAGAGTTCCCGCGCCAAGGGTCGGTTCTCGACCACTTCGATGCCGTACTCTTCGGCGAGTTTGATGATCGTGAGCGCCATGAGCCCGCGCCCCTTCGCGACGACTTTCGGTGACGGGTCCTGAGTCCGGTCGTACCGAAGGGCCACCGCGAAGTGGGTCGGGTTCCTCACGACCACGTCGGCGCTCTTGAGGTCGGTGCGCATTCTCTGGAGGGCCATCGAACGCTGAATTTCGCGGATTCGCCCCTTGATCTTCGGGTCGCCTTCGGTGCGCTTCCGTTCCTCCTTCACATCCTCCTTCGACATCATCAGGTCCTTGTTGTTCTTCCACCGTCGGTAGAGCAGGTCGAGGAATCCGATGGTCGCCAGCCCGGCGGCGACCCGGAAGGACAACAGGAAGATCAGCTCGAGGAGGAGGCCCAGGATCTCGCGAAGATGTCGGCCCGTGAGGGCGCCAATGCGGTCGATGGCGCCGTCGAGCGTGTACCAGACCAAAGAGCCCACGAGCGCGATCTTCAGCAAACTGCCCGCGAGATTGGCGATGGCGTCCATCGAGAAGAGGCGTTTGATCCCCTTCATGGGCGAGACCTTGGAGATGTCCATCGCGAGCTTTTTCGGGCTGAGGGCCAGTTGCGTCTGCGCGAGGCCGGGGATCAACGTCGAAAGGAGCGCGATCAGCATGATCGGCAGGACACCCGCCATCACGAAGCTTCCAAGATGGGCCAACAGACCCCCGAGCGACTGGGTCTCCATCAGGAGTACGGGTAACGAAAACGAGGTGGTGTAGACGTCCTGGAGTTCGGCGACGAGGCGATCTCCCGCCATGTAGAGCCCGGAGATCCCCGCCAGGAAAAGCAAGGCGCCGGTGAGGTCCTTGGAGTAGGCGACCTGTCCGCTGGATCGGGCCTCCTGTTTCCTGTGCGGTGTGGCCTGTTCTGTTTTTTCTTGTGCGGAATCGGCCACGCCTCAACTCCCCGTCAACCGAAAGAGTAAGTCGTTCATGCGCTCGAGGACGGCCTTCACGGCGGGGATCACCGAGGCGAACGTGGCGTAGAGCAGGAGCATCCCGCCCAGGATCTTCACGGGAAAGGCGAAGATGAATATCTGAAGCTGGGGAGCGACCTTCGCGAGAACGGCCAGCGAGACGCCGATCACGATCATCGCGACGAATACCGGCGCGGCGATCTGAAGCCCGGCGACAAAGACGCTCCCCGTGAACGCGACCACGGCGCCGACGATCTCGCCGTTCAAGGAGAATGTGGTCACGGGCCACGACTCGAAGGAACGTGCGAGACCCTTCAACAGAACCAGGTGCCCGCCCGAAACGAAGAAGATCAGAAGACCCAAAGACTCGTAGAAGTGAGCGATCAACTGGGTGTTGACCCCGGTGATGGGATCGCTGATGCTTGCCATGTTGAAGCCCATTTCCGTGCCGATGAAGTCGCCCGCCATTCGGATGGCTCCGAACCCCACCATGGCGATATAGGCGAGGAGATATCCGAACAGTGCTTCCTTGACCACGAAGAACGCGAGCATCGGACTCCACCCCGGATCCGTGTAGCCGACGCGCGTGCCGACCATGGCGAGGATCGTCCCCAGCATGACGCCGAGTCCCACGCGCGCCACGCGAGAGCCGGGCGAGTTGCCGAACACGGGCAAAGGAGCGATCAGCGCCAGACACCGCACCCAGTGCAGGACGAAGAACCGCAGTTCGTTGTCGAGGAAGGCGGGATCCATGGGGCTTAGAACACGGCGTCCGCGAGCGCCATGAAGACGTTTGTCGTGAAGGTGGCGAGGGTCCGCATGATGAAGGGCGCCAGCAACACGAGCGTCAACCCGACGGCCATGATTTTCGGAATCATCGTGAGGGTCTGCTCCTGCACGCTGGTGATCGCCTGAAAGAGGGCCATGATGATGCCGACGAGCATGCCCACGACCATGGCGGGTGCTGCCACCAGAACGACCGTCCAGAGCATCTCTCGTCCCAATGTTATGACGTAGTATTCGTCCATCTGTCTCTCCTCAGCTCACCATCTCGAAGCTCCGCATGAGGGAGCCCACGACGAGAGTCCAACCGTCCACCATGATGAAAAGCAGAATCTTGAAGGGTGTGGAGATGATCACCGGCGGGAGCATCACCATGCCCATCGAGAGCAGGATGCTGGCGACGACGATGTCCACGACCAGAAACGGGATGTAGACCAGAAAGCCCATCTTGAAGGCGACCTTCAGCTCGGAGAGGGCGAAGGCCGGGATCATGACGGAGAGCGAAACGTCCTCCGGATTCTCCGGCTCTTCCGCCCCCGTGATGCCCAAAAAGAGATTCACCTCGTCGTTGCGCGCGTGACTGCGAAGGAAGACGTGGAGGTCCTCCGACGCTTTCTCGCCCGCGTCGGCCAAGGTGATCTCCTCGTTCATGTAGGGTGAGACCGCGTCTTTCCAGATCGAGTCCAGAGTCGGCTGCATCGTGGCCACCGTGAGGAACAGGGAGAGGCCGATGATCACTTGATTCGGTGGCATGTCCTGGATGGAGAGCGCGCGCCGCACGAAGGACAGGACGATCACGATCCGCGTGAACGAGGTCACGGTCATGAGGATCGCCGGAGCCAGAGCCAGCACCGTGAGGATCAGAACGATCCTCACCGGTGTCGAAAGCTCTTCCTCCATGGCGGAAGGCGTCGGCGTGGCGGTGGAGGCTTCGGCGCTCAACGGAGACTGAGCTCGTGCGCGGGGAGTGAGGGCTCCCAGACAGGTGAGGCAGGCCAGGAGAAGGAAAAAGGTTTTCACGCCTCCACCTCCATCAACGCGGCCAGCTCCGCGCCCCGAAGCGGAGTCTGCGGGGAGCCGGCAGCGACGGGATTCTTGACCTCCGCCACGAGCTTCGAGATCTCCTCTTCCGTGAACTCCGTCAGCAGTGAGACGTTTTGCTCCGTGGCCGCGACGACGAGCTTTCGTTCGTAGACCTGGAGGACATAGACCTGCCGTTTCGGTCCGAGGGGCACCGCGTCGAGCACCGAGAGGACCTTCTCCCCCGAGGGTGCGAAACGCGTCTTCTTGAGGAATCGCTTCGCCACCAGTGCGGACCCCGCGACGGCCAAGAGGACGAGAATGAGGGAGCCCATGCTCTTCCACGCATCGCCCACCTGCACCCCGCGAGGCGCTTCAAGTTTCCGTTTCGCCGGCGGGGACACCTTTGACATCGCCGCGGTGGCGGGTGCGGGAGCGACTTCGCCCTTTCCAACGGACGTCGAAGGTTTCTTGTCGCCTCCGGTGACGGCCATGGCCAAAATGACGCTCAAAAGAAGCGCGCATCCGCCGAAGACAATGAGGCTGCGGTCACGTGTCAGCATGTTCTCTCTCGAATCCCGGGTTTCCATCACCCCCCAGAGCAAGGGGTGTGCCGGACGGGGGTCGTTTTTGCAGAGCGGCCGCAACACGTTGTGGAGAGGATGCTTCCGTTCGTTCGTGGAAAAAACTTCCGACGTGGCGTCGTCGTGCGGGCGTCGTGCGTCACGACACCTGTCGGAATCCGCGACACCCTGGAGAACCTAAGGTTTGGATTCGAGATGCTCGCGGAGGATGCGACGGATCTCGAGGATGGCGCGGGGATCCTGATGACTGGCGTGGCCCGCCGGCAGCACGAATTCCGAAGGCACGCCGTCCAGCCGCGCGGAACCCAGCCCCACCACCCCATCACCCTCGACGCTGGCCCGAGGCAGCTTGCCCGCGATGCTGTGGAAGCGGGTTCCTCGCGGGAGGGGAAGTCCGTTGAGCGCGGCCAGCACCCGCGCGTCCGGACGCAGGCAGCGCACACCATCCACCAACTCCAAGAGGGTGTCGTCGTCGGCGACCAGGCAGTTGGGCGTCTGGGTACGCAGCGCGTCCAGGGCGTCTTCCAGGTCGTCGGGACTGTCGACGAGTTGCGACACCAGCGACCCCAGAAGATTGGCGGCGAGTTCGCTGCCTCGGTGGGGGGTCGCGATGAACACCATCTCGCTGATGTGGGGTACGGGTTCGAATTCGAGTGCATCCCGCAAGCGCTCCCGCAGCTTGGGCGAGATCGGCAGAGCCTCGACGGGACAACGAAAGTACGTCTCCGCCAGAGTCTTTCCGGGATCGAGAACCAGGGTTTTGGCGAGGAGGCCGCCCATGCTGTGGCCGACGACCACCATGTCGCGGTTGGCCGTGCATGCGGCGGACGGGGCCAGGGCGCGCATCTCGAGGATGGCCTTTCTGAGGGCCGCGGCGTTCTCGAGGATCGAAAGCCCGGTGGGGTAGAAATAACTCCAAACCTGGTAGCGTCGGCGGAGTTTTGGATCGCCGAGAATCTCGTTTTGCAGCTGCGCCCAGGCCAGCGGGCTCGACCAGATGCCGTGGACCAAAAGGAGTGGAATGCGGTCGGGGTCGAAGGGCTCGAAGAGGTAGATCCCCTGCTCGCGCCGGGCGCCGCTCGGGAAAAAGAGCGCCAAGTTTTCCCGAATCCGGAAGCTCTCCTCCCCGAAACCGTGGGCGAGCGCGGTGGTGAAATCGGCACTGAGGGGCCAGGGGTGATCCAACTTGCGAGTCGCCGCGGCGAGGGGATCGTAGAAGCCGATGGCGACGCCGCCGTCCGGCCGGATGTCCATCCGTGCCGTCATGGGGAAGCTCGGGTGCTCCAACGCATGCAGGTCGATGCGGCGGTTCTGGTCATCCAGATTGTGGCGTTCGGCGATCAGCGAGGCTCCCAGCCCCTGGACCTGATAGCGGGGGGCGAGGCCGACCGGCTCACGCAGGTCGGAGGGAATGAAAGCGTCGAAGGCCGTGACGTCGAGGGCCGGAGGCGCTGAATCCAAGAGCAGACGGTATCCCTCCGCCGCGGCTTTCTCGGGCCACTTCGCGGGATGTCCCCAGAGTTCCTGCGAGATCTCGAGGAATCGCGCGAATGCCGCGTTGTGAACCTCCTCGAGAGTGGCGGTGAGAGGGAATCCGCTCGGATGGGCGGGGTCGACGTCGCGAAGTCCTCGAAGGGTTGCACGGGCGGCGCGCAGGTCGAGGGCCTGATCCACGTCGTCGAAGCGTCGTCGTCTTTCCGTGACCCAAAGAGCCACTTCGGCCTCGGCGAGATCGACGGCCCCCGCAGGGAAAAGCGCGCGCTGGGCGGGTGGGGTGGCGCTGAGCTTCTCCATCGCCGCATCGAACCGGCGTTCCCAGTCGCCGAGACCCAAAGCCATCAAGACACCGATTGTGGATTCGGAGGGAGCCCCGCCGTCGAGGGCCGTGCGGCGCCGTTGGGCGCGGCTGCGGACCGCAGAGTTCTCCCGATCGTGGATGGGGTGGAAGCTACAACTCGCCAAGAACGCGAGGAGCAAAAGGGCCGACGCGGAGGCATGCGGAGAACGAACCGTCCTCCTCCCTCGGCCCCTTTGCTCCTCGGCGCACGTCATCCCCATGGGATCAGCCTATCGCCTGAATCCTCCAAGGGAAGACCGATGGACGCATCAGGGAGCGAGCGTCAGCGGTACCGCGTTCGAAACATGGCTCAACTGGAATGATCCGTCGAGGATCACGGCGGCATGGTGGATGACCAAGCCCACCACCACCGGCGGAAGCTCGCCGGGCAAGACGGTCACGGTGGTGACGGCCCCGCCATTGGCGTCGATGTTGCCAAGGGACCCGGCCAGCGGGTGTTGGTTGGGGAAGTTGAGCGTCTGGTCGAAATAGAAGTCCGGGTTGAGGGGAATGATCTGCCCCTGGACGGCCACGCCCGGGCTCGTCCCCGTGGCGCTGCCCAGAACCGCATAGAGCTCGCCGAAGTGGCTGGCGTCCACGCTCAAGGTGAGAGTCTGCACACCGCCGGCAGAGATGGAGACGTTGCTCACGTCCCCCTGGAGAGACGTCTCGACGGTGATGTCGCCGTCCGAGATGTCCAGGTAGTTCGTGCCGTTGTTGACCATGCGCACCCGGATACGAAGGCTGTTCGTCGTGAGAAGAGGCGCATTCCAAAGGTAGGAGTGGATGGCTCCGGCCTGCGTGTTGCCGGGGGCCAACCCGAGGACGATGGGCATCCAAGGCCCCGCCGCGCCGTTCAAGGAGTATTCCAGATCCCAGCCCACGGTGCTGTGCTGGATCACCACCTGCCACTGAATATTGACGGGGGCTCCTCCGCCGTACACCTCTCCTCCGTTGGGACCGATGAGGTGGACGTGGGCCTGAGCCGTCGCGGAGGAGAGCACCACCACCGCGAGGAGGGAAAGAAAGTTTCGCTTTGTCATGAGAGAGTCACATTTCCGGCACGATATGGACATCGGCGCACCCAAGATGGATTTTGTACTCCACGAAGCCGCCCGTGTCCACCCCGAGCCGACCTTTTCACGGACCGATCGGACTCAGCGGGTCCGGAAGAAGCGTCGGGTGGTTCCTCCCTTGCCGACTGGGACGCGGAGCCTGCGGCAGCATCGCGGGCACGCCCCTTCATAAGCCGTCTGCGACCTGTTCATATAAATGCGGACGTAGACGTTGCAGCAGGAGAAGACGATGCCCAGAAAGGGTTTGGAATCCGTGCTCTTCACCTTCATAGGTTCGGCGCGAAGGGCCGCGAGGATTGAGCCTGGACGAACGGGATGATGAAATCCGGCGGCGTGAGGTCGAGAATCAAAGAATGGCTCCTCCGCGAGCAAAAGGCGGGCCGGCCGCTCTCCGTCGAGAGCTGCGAAGCCGCGTTCCCCGGCGACCGCACCCTCATTCAGGATGTCATCGACGAACTCGAGGACTCGGATTCCGCCGCGACTCTGGCCGTGGACCCTGCGCCGACGGGTCCGTCTCTGCCCTCCCGCTCTTCCGCTGACGCGACGTCCCCCTCGTTTGGTCCCTACGCACTGAAGGAGATGCTGGGACGGGGAGGGCAAGGTGTCGTTTTCCGTGCCCGAGATACTCGCCTCGGTCGGGATGTGGCGCTGAAGATCCTCTCCGCCGACGCATGCCATTCGACCCGGGCCATGGCACGTTTCCGCCGCGAAGCGGAGGCGCTCTCCCGCCTCGAGTCCCCGGGCCTCTGCACCGTCTACGAGACCGGTGAGCAGGACGGATTCCCGTTCATCGCGATGCAGTGGGTGCGCGGGACGGCGCTCTCCGATGCAATACGTCGGGAGGCCAAGGTGCTGCGGGGGCCTTCAGAGGAATCCTTGGATGATCCTTGGCGAACCCGCGCAATCACTCTCGAGCCGGAGGAGATTCGACGCAGGGTCGAGACGTTGGCGCAGTTGGCGGAGACTCTCCACCTGGCCCACGAATCGGGACTCGTCCATCGTGATGTCAAGCCGTCGAACATCATCATTGCCGAGTCCGGCCCGCCCGTCATCCTCGATTTCGGTTTGGCTCTCGTGACGAACGAAGAATCGCCGACGATCACGGTGTCGGGGGATCAGCTCGGGACGCCGGCGTATATGGCGCCCGAACAGGTGCAGGGGAAATCCAACCACGTCGGCCGCGCGACGGATGTGTATGGACTCGGCGTCACGCTCTACGAATGGCTCACTCTTCGCCGTCCCTTCGAGTCACCCACGAGGGAAGCTCTCTATCGTCAGATCCTCACGCTGCCTCCCATTCCGCCTTCGCGTCTGCTCTCAGGAATCGCGCGGGACCTCGACGTCGTCGTGCTGACCGCCATGGACAAGGACCCTGCCCGTCGATACCAGTCCGCCAAGGCGTTCGCGGACGATCTCCGTCGCGTTCTCGAATTCAAGCCGATCGCGGCCCGTCCCCTCGGGCCGATTCCCAGGTTGGGTCGGTGGGCCAGGCGGAATCCAGCGATGGCCGCTTCGCTCTCCGTTCTGTTTCTTCTGCTCTCGGTGGGGCTCGTCGTCGTGACGGGACTGTGGCGTCGGTCCGAAGACGCCCTTGGCCTTGCCCGACAGGAAAGCCGGCGTGCCGATCTGAAGAGTCGCGAGGCGACCAAGAATCTGGGGGAGTACCTCAGTCTCTCCGACGCAGCCATGGCCCGGGGTGCCGTCGAGGAGGCCGAATCCCTGTTCCCGCCGAGGCCGGAGATGGTTCCTCTGATGCAGGATTGGTTGGCGCGTGCCGAGGACCTCGTGGCCAGAAGGGAGCGTCACCGTGAGGCGCTGGGGTTGCTGAGGGCGCGTCGCCGCCGACGTTCGTTGGACACGTTGAACCCTCTCGAACGGCCCCCGATCCTCGAGGAGTTGGCGGAGCTGCGGGGGCGTCGGGCCTCGATCGTCGCTCGCGAGCAGGCGGGGCCACCGGATGGGCGACGCCGGGAGGAGCTCTCCCGCCTCCGGGCGAATGTCGACGCGCGGATCGAAGACCTGCAGGACAAGGTCGCCGCCCTCGATCTCAGGGAATATCTCGACGTGAGGGATCGTTGGCGGGCGAGCGTCCTCGAGGCGATGTTGGCCGACCTCGACCGTCTGGCAGGCGCCCAGGACCGCCCCGGAGTGATCGACGACGTCAAGGCCCGTATCCAATTGGCTCGCGAGCTGGAGCGCAAGAGCCTCGTCGATGCCGCCGAGCTTTGGGATCGATGCGTCGCCGCGATCGCCGCGGACCCCCGGTACGGCGGCCTCGCGTTGCGGCCCCAACTGGGGCTCGTGCCCCTCGGCCCCGATCCCCATTCGGGCCTCTTCGAGTTCGCCCACCTCCTCACGGGGGAGGTGCCCCGGCGCGGCCGGGACGGACGGTTGAAGATCGACGGCGGCACCGGTCTCGTTCTCGTTCTCATTCCGGGAGGTGATGCGACGTTGGGCGCCGTCCCGCCGGACGGCGAACACGAGGCGATGGGCGCGTTCGTCGATGCACTGGCGCGCCGCGGAGAGGGGCCGATTCACACCATTCACCTGGACCCATTCTTCGTCTCGAAATACGAGATGAGCATTGCCCAATGGGAACGGGGCGCCGGCGACGTCCTACGGGATCCCGAGAGTTCTCGGGCGGACTACGAGCTTGCCGCCATGCAGCCCGTGCGCCAGCTCTCCTGGACGAACGCGGCCTTGTTCCTCCCTCGGATGAATCTGGAGATCCCCACGGAGGCCCAATGGGAATTCGCGGCCAGGGCGGGTGCGGCGACTCCATGGCCGTGGGGACGTGATGCGAGCCTCGCCTCGGAGTGGGTGAATTTCGGGGACCGTTCCGCCGACATGGCGGGCGTGCTTTTTCCCCGTCGCACGGAACATCCGGACCTCGACGACGGATTCCCTGAATTCGCACCCGTGGATGCGATGAAGCCCAATGCATGGGGCTTGCACCAGGTCTTGGGAAACGTGTGGGAGATCTGTCGCGACTCCTTTGGTTCCTACGAGATCCCCTGCTATCCCGGTGACGGCTTGCGCGCGAGCGGTTCGCAAGATCTACGGAGCCTGCGTGGCGGATCGTTTCGTTCGTCCCTCAAGGAATGCCGGCATTCCATGCGCGCCAGCATCGACAGGGACTCCGCCTCGTCGGCGGTGGGAGTGCGGCCTGTGAGGAGACTCGAACGCTGAACGGCACGACACCGATACGCGGCCTGTTGCTCGACGTCATGGACACCGTCTGTCACGACCCATTCTACGAGGACATGCCTCGGAGTCTCGGCTTGAGTTTTCACGAGATGCTTCGGCTGAAACACCCGACAGCCTGGTTGGAGTTCGAGTGCGGGCGACTGAGCGAGGCAGAGTTCCTCACGCGGTTTTTTGCCGACGGCCGAGCGTTCGATCACGAAGCCTTTCGTCGGGACGTGTTCGAAGCGTATCGCTGGCTGGACGGCATGGAGGACCTCGTGGATACCCTCGTCGCGCGCCGGATTCCGATCGGCTGGGTCAGCAACTACAGCATCTGGTCGGATGAGGTGGATCGGCGCTTGGGGTTGACGCGTCGTGCGCCGTGGGTCTTCCTCTCCTGGAAAGAAGGATTCAGGAAGCCGGATCCCCGAGTGTTCCAAGTGATCCGGACGCGATGGAACATCCTCCCCTCCGAAACCCTCTTCGTCGACGACCGCGAAGCCAACGTCCGGGCAGCCGCCGCGGAGGGGTTTCAGACCCATCTGTTCCGAGGTGCCACGGACTTGGCTCGTCGCGTCGCCACGGCGGATCATTCCGGATAGGATGCGCCCATGCCCGTTGACCCTTCTCCAACTCTCCTCGTCGAAGGTGCCGATACCGCACTCTTGAACTCTTTGAAAGCGGTCGCTGCCTCCCGGGGCTACCGTCTTGTGGGTGAGGGCGAAGGCGGGGATTCCCGGCCCCTCGCCGGCGCGCTCCATCTGAGCCCCGCGATCGAGGTGGCGAGTCTCGAAGAGGCTTTGGCTCGAGGCCCCACCCGAGCTTTCCGATTCCTGCGTCGCAGCGTGCCCCACCTCGAGGCGGGAGCCGTGGTCGTTTTGGTGGCTGGCGGCCATGGGGAGGGCGCTCCCCATCTCGGCGTCGCCAACGAGGCTCTCCTCGGCCTCGCCCGCGCGGCGGCGGAGGATCTGCGTTCCCGCCGGATTCGCGTGCGGTGTCTTGGCCGGGGTGAGGAGATCGACGCGGATACCCTGGCCGCTGTGCTTGTCGATGCGCTGGTGGGACTCGACCTTTTGGGGGGGGTGCGCGTCCTCCTCTGAGGGCGCCGTCGTGTTTTTCGGAATCCCCCGACCGGGTTAGGGTGGCGCCATGAGCGTCACCGGGAACGAATCCGCCGACCGCCCCGATCTCACCCGCTATCGCCGCCCGGAGCGAGCCGAGGCCTACGCTGGGAAATTCGAGAAGACCTGGGGGCGCCGCCGCACCTCCCGCCGCGAGCATCGAATTCTGGAAGACTTCCTCGCTCGTTTCCCGAAGGAGTCCTCCCTTCTGAACGTCCCCTGCGGCGCGGGGCGTTTCTCGGAGATCCTCTTGGCGCCGGGCAGCGGTCCTCGGGTGTTCGCGGACGCTTCCCGGAGCATGCTGGACGAGGTCCATCGAAAACTCGGGGACCGCCCCGATTTGCGCCTCGAGCAGGTCGATCTTCTGAACGACGAGCCGAGGGAAACCTTCGACGTGGTGGTCTGCATCCGTCTTTTGCACCACCTGGATCGGAGCGAGATGGCACGTGTCCTCGATTACCTCTGCGGTGCGGCCAAGGAGGGCCTCATCCTCACCGTGGCCAGCGACGCCACTTGGAAAGGCTGGCGTCGCGCCCGCAAGGCCCGAGACGGCAGGCGCCGAGGCGGGGAGACCATCCTCTCGCCGGCGGAGCTCTCCCACGAACTCGGCCACCGGGGATTTCGACTCGACGGCCTCCGTCACGTCGACCGTCTCTTTTCCTCCCAAACCTGGGCTCTTGCGCGCCGGTCGACCTGAGAGGCGGCGCTCGGACTCCGCGCAGTTTCAGATCTTCACGAAGAACGGCAACGCCACGAGGACGACGCCGATCCCCACCAGGGCGAAGACGTTCGTCACGAAGTAGGGGACGACGAACAGGGCTAGACCGACGAACAGTGGAACGCCGGCCCTTTGCCTCTTCCCGTACGTGAAAAACCCCAGCCCGATCGCTCCGAAAACCATTCCCCATACGAGCGTCGACGTGTCCAGCATCGCGGTGCCCCCAGCTCGACGAAAAACAGGTGTAACAATATCCCCGTGGCACCGGGGTGCGCCCCGTCCGAGTCCGGAAACACGTGGTAATGTGTCGAGCGGTTTCGAGTCCACTCGGGAGAACCGGCAGTGAAGAGCCTCGACGTGAGAGTGATGGTTTTGGCCGTCGCAGTCTTCTTGGGGTCGAGCGCGATCTGCGCCGGGCAGCAGAACCTCGGATCGATCTGCCGTGCCTTTTCGGGTTTCGATCAGAACGCCGACGGCGACGTCGAGATCGCCGCGCTGAAGGTGCTTCACGACGCGGGCAACAGCGGCGGGCGCGTGCTCTTGCTGGTGGAGTCCAGGCTGTTGAACCCCCTCGAGGGAGCACCCGCGCTTCGTCCTCGCCTTCGGCGTTGGGTCGAGGACCTGGCACGAGAATCCCACCGCGCGGCGCTGGTCGCGGTGAGGCTTCGACCGAGTCCTCGCCATCAGGATGGGCGCTACATCTTGGCCCTCCGAGAGTTTCTGCGCGCCGTCGCGAAGGAGGGGCCGCTCGACGGTGTCGTGTTGGTCGGGCGTTTCCCGGACGCCCTTCTCGTGAGGGTCTGCAACTGGCGGAAGCGAGAAAGGCTCGTCCTGCAAAAGGGCAAACCCGACGAGCGGCGCTATGAACGTGTCGCCTTTCTTCGTCGCGTCCCCGAGATCGTGGCGCGCCGCGCGGACATCGTTCTCGCGGATCTGGACGGTCGCTGGGAGGACGTCTACCGACAGCCGCGCACCTGGCTTCCCACACTTTGGGCGGCCTACCCCGGTGGCGTTCCCACTCGCGGTGGGCGACCCGATGGCTTGGAAGAAGGCGCCTTGCCCTTCGAAGACTTTTTCTACGTTCTCGACGGAAGGGTGGAGGCGATCGAAGAATCGTCGGAAGTCGGTGCCGAACGGGTGCCGTCCCTGCTCCTCTTCGACGACGACGGTAACCTGGAAGTCGGTGCGGTGGATCGACGTCGCCCCAACCCGATGGCTGTTCCCGACATCCTGGTCTCGCGCCTGGACGCCCGCGGTGTCGCCTTGCGGCCGAAGAGCAGTCTCCGCGGCGCGGACGGTCAGGGTTTCCTGGACGCCCAGGGGCTCCCACGAACGGTCCACTTCAAGAAAGGGGCGAAGCTCCCTCACTGGCGGAACGAGATCTGGGAACACGACCCCGTCTTGGAGAGGCGCCTGTTGGCGGAGGCGATGGATCGTAATCACGACTACCGTACGGGTCGGGCGAAGGTCGCCTGGCGGCCGGCTTCCCTCGCATGCGGATTGCCCTCGGGCTATGACGTCGTGCGCCGCGCCGCCGACGCATGGCGTGACGAGGACCGCGATGTCACCGACATTCGAGGGAATCCGACGCTCACCTCCGTGGCGCATTGGCTGGGCGAGCCCGCGATTCTCAGGACGATCCGGGCGCATAGCGACCCCTGGGGAAGCGTCTTCGCCCGCGGAGACCTCGAGGGTTTGAAGGGGCTCCTCGGGAAGTCCCCCTGGGCCTGGACCCCTCGGGGAGCGCAACTCGTTCCGTCACTGGACGCGGCCTGCCGGGGCGGAAAGCTGGACTGGTTCTTCTGGCGCACCGCCTGGGAGGCGGGTGACGTGATTCGCGGGCCGAGTTTCTACGTGCACACCGGATGCGACGGCGTCTCGCCTCCCGGAGCGGTCCATCTTCCCTTCGATGACCCCGATTACGGCGTGCGTCAGGGGGGAGAAGCCATGCTGTTCTTCGGAAACGGACTCGCACTCGTCGGCCGCGCCAAGGTGTTCTACGACGAGCCCCGCGGATTCGCCGAGGCCCTCGGTGCCGGCCGGAGTTTCGGAGAGGCCTGGGCCCGCTACTTCGAGATCGAAGGGGCAGCGAAAAGCAAAAAGCAAGTCGGAGGTGAGATCGGCCGCAAGCGTGCCTATTTCTGGAGTGTCCTTGGGGATTGGACTCTCACCCTCGCCATGGCCCGACCCCGATAGCGAGCCGCCGTCCCCAGGGCCCCTGGGAAGGGGTGTCGCGGAAGTGGACACTCTGTCTGGTTTTCCGACGGCGATTCGGCCTGAACCCTTGATCTTCAAAGGACTTCAGTCTCATCGCGCTTGGAGTCGATGACGGGGACATGGGGAATGTGGACCAACTGGACCTCGCCGGCATCGACGCCTTGCTCGACCGCTTTCAACAGCGGCGCAAGGATCAGGACCGCATGCGCCGGACGCTCGTCGACTTCGAGGTGGATGCCCCCCAGATCCTGTCCACGCAGGCGATGACCGCGATGGAGCAGCGCTTCCGCATGGTCGCCGATCACGCCGCGGGTGACATGGGTGCGAGCCTACGCTCCCAGGTCGATTTCGAGTTGGCGTCGTGTCGACAGTTGCGTCTTCGAAGTGTCGTGGATGGCCTTCCCAAACGTCTTTGCATCGCGCGCAGCGAAGCCCAGGGTCAGCCTCTTCCGGTCTTTGTCCTCATGGACCTCGAAACGGCGACATCGATCATCGATCGACTCGTGGGAGGGCAAGGCGTTTCAACGGAAGTGGATCGCGATTTCACGCCCATCGAACAGCGCGTGCTCATGGATGTCATCCGGCCCTTCCTGGCCAGCCACGAGAAGGTCTTGAGCTCCACGCTTCCCCTATCGCTGCAAAGACCGGTGTTTCAAAGCACGCGCGACGAGCTGGCCGCGTTCCCTCTGCCGGAGCTCTTCCTGGTCGTCGCTTACGACGTCACCGTGGCGAGGAGTGTGAACTGGTGTTTCCAACTCCTCCTCCCTCTCGCGAATCTCGTTGACGATATCGAGAAGGCTGCGACGGTGCCTCTCCAGCTGAGCGAGTTGGCCGAGGAACGTCGGGCGGCCCTCGAGCGGCGGCTTCGGGGTGTGGGAGTGGGGTGTTCCGTCGACATCGGTTCGTCGGAGTTGACTCTTTCCGACGTCGCGGGACTCGTGCCCGGCGATGTCGTTCTCTTGGACAAGAAGCCAGGCGAACTCTTCGACCTGCGGGTCGAGGGTGCGCTCAAGTATCGGGGTCGATTGGGCCGCCGAGGGCAGGGCATGGCCTTCGAGGTGGCGGAGGCCGTGGATGCGGAGACGAGTTGAGACATGACTGACGAGACCCCCAAAGACGTGGATGTGGCGGACGGAACCGACACGGGCGCCAACCCGGAACCGGAAACCGACCTCGAGGCCGAAGGCGAAGGCGAAATCGAATCGGGCGGCGAGGCGGAGATCTCACCCATCGACCTCGACGATCTGGGGCCCGGTATCGCGGCTCAGCCGGCGCCCGAGAACTTCGGCCGCGTGCTGGACGTGACCGTTCCCGTCACCGCTCGGGTGGGCGCTGTCCGCAAGACGATCTCCGATGTCGTCGACCTGGTTCCCGGATCGATCATCGACCTCGAACGCAGCGCCTCGGAACCCATCGACATCGTCGTGGGGGACAAACTCATTGCACGCGGCGAGATCGTCGTCGTGGACGAACACTATGGGATTCGGGTCGTCGAAGTCATCCAAGGCTGAGGAGGTCGTCGTCGATTTCCGGAACGATTCAGCGCTCCAACTCCTCCTGGATGCGCCGTTCCAGGTCGCGAGCTTGGAAATCCATTGGAAGCAGGGCGAAAAGGCCCAGGCGCGCGGCGCGAAGAACGCTCGTGTGAGATGTGTCGTGAAGAATCACGACGAGGGGTTTCGAAGCGCAGCCGGGGAACGCTTTGAGGGCTCGAAGATTGGGCAACAGGAATTCCTGTCCGACCTTGACCTCGACGACGGCTCCACCGATCTCCGGATTCGGGAATCCGCGGACCAGGTCTCCGAGATCACCGACGTCCTTGACCCCTTGATCGCGTGTCGCACGTTCGACTTTCCTGTGGTTCTCCTCCGAGAGCCCGAACACCACCACGGGCCCCTGCAGAGCCGCCGGAGAGGTCTCGACGGGTTCCGTTCCCATGTCGAGCGACGCTCGGGCCAGCGCGGCGGGCATGAGAAGCAGCACGCCGTTCGCGCTGCGATCGTCCAGGCGCCACTCC
Source organism: uncultured Planctomycetia bacterium (assembly GCA_964559135.1). Classification (GTDB taxonomy): domain Bacteria; phylum Planctomycetota; family DRQF01; genus DRQF01. Next base: position 10,943 of record CAZLGG010000010.1, on the reverse strand, counting down.
AGTTCGGCCCCGAAGAGTTCTCCGGAAGGCACGGGGTCGCCTCCGTCCTCGTCCCACGTGGAAGCACTCAGTCGTGCGAAGCGAGGTTCACCCTCCGACTGCGCGTCCAAGTTTGCGAAGACCCGGGCCATGGCTTCCCCCATCGGCTCGAGCCCGCTCGCCAAGGCCTGGAGGTCGTCTTCCCCGAGTTCGTCCCCGTCGCCGGTTGCGGCTCCGAGAGCTTCCGCGACGAGGGACGCCGCGTTGGGTCCCACGAAGAGCAGGCCTCGGCCCTCGCCCCCCTCCGTCTTCAATCCCAAGGCGAAAGCGACGCCGGAGGAGGGAAGGTCTCCTCGGAGGCTTGCGTCCTCGCGGAAGCTCTGCGCCACCACCGCGACCTCGGCCTTCTTGGAGGTCCACGCGCCGAGGGCCGCTCCGAGAGTCTGGGCCGCGTCGGTCAACCAGTCCTGGGCTTTGGCTTGCGTCGAGGTCGTCATCTGGTCATTCTCGCCCGGCCCGCTCCGCTTGGTTCGAGAGGGCACGTCTCTGTGGGATATAAAGCATATTCCATGGGATATATCGGACCCGGCGAGGATCATTCATGAGCCCCCAGGAGAGTTTCGAGGCCGAGTGGCGGGAGCGATTCGAGCGCTTTGCCGCGCGGGGCGGCACCGAGGCCCGGATCTCCGGTTGGTCGGAGCACGGGCTCAAGAGGCGCATTCAAAGGGTGTTCGAGGTCCTTGCGACGCGTGAACTCGCGGGGCGGCGTGTCCTCGACCTGGGCTGCGGGACGGGGGTTTATTCCCAAGCCCTCCTCGCTCGGGATGCCCGTCCCCTCGGTGCCGACTACGCCCTCGGCATGCTGCGCCGTGCTCGAGAGGTGCTGGGTCATGAGGCGACCGTTCCCCTCGTCGCCGCGGATCTGCTGAACCTTCCCTTTCGAAACCGGGGTTTTTCCGGGCTCATCAACGTGGGGGTTCTTCAGCACATCGGGCCTGTGGATCGGGCGCTCGAGGAGATGGTGAGAGTTCTCGATGACGATGGGTTCGCCTTGATCGTGACCCTCAACCGCCACTCGTTCCACGCGGTCGCCTCTTGGCTCGTGGCGTGGCCCCGCGCCTGGCGGCGCGGCCGATGGCGCCCCAAGCGCCATGCCCTCCGTCGTTCGGCGGGCCGGATGAGCCGCGCCGCGAGGAAAGCAGGGTTCAGCGCGCCCCGCTTCCGCGGTGTCTATCTCTACCCCAAGCCACTGCGATGGATGGAGGGGCTCCTGGACCGCCTTGACGGCCTGAGGTGGCGCGGCCGGCCATTGTTCCTTCCCTTCGCGAATGCCTATCTCATCGAGTTGGAGCGGCCTCCGGCGTCGTGATCCCGTGGCACGGTCAGATCCCTCGACGGACCCAGCGGTCGAAGAGACTCCACGCGCCGCGGAGACGCGCCCGGTCGGAAAGCCCGCCCATCCACTGGGCCAGGTTCTGACTGAAGGCGAACCACGGGATCTTGGCGGCCCAAAGGGCCTTCTCGATGGGGTTCAGACGTTCGTCGCGGCGGATGACGTCGAGCAGGCGACGGGCCAGGTCGGCGGTGTAGGCGAAGACCTTGTGGATGTCGGGGGCGAGTTGGAGTTCCGTCAGGTTGTGGATGTTCTGGTGATCCAGATACGCCCGGCGGAACTCGTACCAGATCGTGCTGTCGTGAGAATGCTCCACGGCGCAGCGCGGATCCATGATGATCTTGTAGCCCGCCAGGATGGCGGACTTGGCCCAAGTGATGTCCTCGCCGAACTGCCTTCGCACGAAGGGCAGCTTCGAAACGACGAGGTCGCGCCGCACAGCGCTGCAAACGTTGTCGAAGGCGATGCATCGCCAGCGGTCGAGGGGGGGAAGCAGCCAGAAATCGCCCGCCCTGCCCACGCGCCGGACTTCCGGTTGCCCTTGTCCGCGCACCCAACCGGAGAGCCGTTCCTTCAGAAACGGGCTGCAATTCGGGCGAGGGATCTGGTGACAGTAGGCGCCGGCGACCTCCGGGTCGTCGAAGTTGGACACGAGCGTCGCCAGCCAGTCGGTGCCGATCGGGATGGCGTCCTGCACGGTGAGCACGAGGATTTCACCTCGCGCGATGAGCGCCCCCGCATTGCGAACGAGTCCGTGATTGAACTGGGCGCGCGAGATGGTCTCGAGGCGAATCGCCTTCTCTTCGATCCTCTCCCGCGTCCCGTCGGTCGAGCCGGAGTCGATGCACACGACCTCGAACTCGAAGGGCGCTTCTTGTCCGAGAATGCCGTCCAGCACCCGTTCGAAAAGCGCTCCGCCGTTGAGCGTGGGAATGAAGACCGAAACGCGGGGCGAACCCATGTCTCAGTCGTCGACGGAATCCAGCCCCTCACCGAAGCCGCTGGGTTTCTTTTTCGACGCGACGGAGGGCTGTTTGCCTATGCGATAGTTGGGGGCGCGATCCGGCTGCCGCGGAGGCGGGCCGCTCTTCTCGGGGAGCCCCCAGGTCGTGGGCTTCGTCCAGACGACCTCGCCCGCGTCCTTGTCCTTCGCCGGTCGGGCCTTTGGGGCGGACTGTTGCGCCGGAGCCTTGCGCGGGGGCTTCGGTGCGGGCTTCTTCGCCCGCTTCGGCTCCCTTCGTGGGTTCTCCCGCCGCGACGCGGGCTTGCGCTCTCGCTCGCGGCGCTCGCGCGGGCGCACGTTGCGGTCCTCGGGAGCGAGGTGGGTCTGTTCGACCATCTCGTCCAACTTGCGGACATGCTCCGGCGGAACCTTCGCGTCCAACTCATACATGGCGGACTCGACGCGTCGGGTCTCATGGGCCGGGGACTGCGTCTTCATCATGTTTGCCGTGCCGTTCTCGGCAGAGTCCGGGACGACGTCGTCCGCCACCACGTCGACGGTGGGCTTGGTCTCGACGGGCTTGACCTCGTCCTCGGTTTTCTTGAAGTCGAGGATCACGTGAATCTGAGTGCCGTCGGCATCCGGAGCGTAGTTGAACGACAGGCTGACCCGCGTCCTCTCACCCCGTTCCACGCTCGATTCCACCCGGACGTCGCCGGTGCCCACCTTTTCGATGGTCATACCGATGTCGGTATCACCTGCGCCGCCTTTCGCGACCTGCTCTTTAGAGAATGACTCCTTCACCACGATCGTTCCTTTTCTCGTCTCGGAAATCTTCGCCGCGCGGGCGTAGACGTCCAGATAGTCCTGAGCGTTCCGTTCGAGGGTCTTCACCTCGAGTCGGCGATTCGAAAGCCTGAGCCGCAATCGCTCGTCGTCGATGAGCCGCTTGAGTTTCCGGGCCAGGTCCCGCGGTCGCCCGGCCTCGAAGAGGAGTCCGGCCTGCGAGTCCGCGAGGGCCTCGCGCATGGCGCCGAGGTTCGATGCGACGACGGGAATTCCGGCCAACATGGCCTCCCTGATGGTGAGCGAGAAGGTCTCCCACCACAAGGACGGGACGACGAGAATGTCGATATCCTCGAGGAGGGTAGGCACTCGGGCGTTGTCATAGTGACCCATGAACCGGACCTTGCCGGCCGCATCCTCGGCCATCCGTCGCAGCTCCCCCAGATAGTCCTTCTTGTCGTGGAAGACCGGGGCGCTGCCGTGGATGCGGAGTTCGAGGGAGTCGTCTTGGAGCAGATTGAAGGCCTCCAGAAGGACATGGACGCCCTTGGGCGGCACCACGCTCCCCACATAACCGATCGTCTTCACGGGTTGGCGTGCGTCATGGACGGAGTGAAACATGGAATGGTCGAGGCCGTGGGGGATGGCCTCGACCCGTTCCGGGTCCAAGTCCATCTCCTCCAGCATCCGTTCCCGGTGAAACACGCTCGGCGTGATGACGAGATCCGCCAGGGAGGCCGCTTCCTGCGTGTTTTCTCGAAAAGCGCGCAGAGGAGAGGGCGTCTCGTCCCCGGCCTCCCGGGGCAGAAACCACTGGGGCCAGATTCCGCTCAGACAGTCGTGGCACCGTTCCTCCTCGATGGTCTCGCAGATCGTCATGTCCGGATGGAGCCTCTGGCCTCTCAGGCAGACCATCCAGAAGTCGTGAAGGGTGATGACGACCGGCAGACCACGCGCCTTCGCGGCCGCGGGGAGTGTCGTGGAGAGATTCGTCAGATGATGAAAATGGACGACGTCGGGACGGAAGGAGTCCAACTCGTCGACGAAAGCCGCGTGGGCCGACGGGTTGCGGTGAATCCACGTGAAGTCGTCATAGCCGGTGTAGAGGTTGTTGAACCGGGTGACCAGAAGTCCGTCTTGGAAATCCTGGATGATGTCGCCGTCCGCGCGTCGAGAATCGCCCCCACGACAGAAGATGCGCACGTCGTGCTCTTTGGAAAGAGTCCGGGCCAGGCCGAGCACGTGGAGTTCCGTGCCGCCCCAGCTCTCCGGTGGGAATGTATGCAGGACAAAAAGAATTCGCATGTGCGATACTCGTTTCGAGCGTATCCCTGGCGACAGCGTTCCTCAACACGAGGGTTCGTCGCGACCGTCCAGTTCCCATCGTGGTCCGGTCGATGATCTCTGTTAGAACACAGACCCGCAGAGCGCCCTGGAACCTGGAACGATGCGCATATTACACGTCACCCACGAGTTTCCGCCCTACGAATTCGCGGGAACCGCCATCTATACCTACAACATCGTCAAAGCGCTGTCGAAGAACAACGACGTTCTTGTGCTTTCGCGTCTCGAGGACCAGAACGTGGCGCCCTACGAGGTCATCGACGAGGACCGGGGCTCGTATCGCGTTCGACTCTTGAGTCGCCCTCACCTGGACTGGGATCCCTTCGAACATTCTTACACGGACGAAAAAGCCGAGGAAGTGTTTCGGTCGACGTTGGACGAGTTCCAGCCGGACGTCGTCCACTTCCAGCATCTGCTCGGTCTTTCCCATACGTGCATCGCAGAGGCCAAGAAGCGGGGGCTGGGCGTCGTCATGACCCTGCACGACTTCTGGACCATGTGCCCGATGGGGCAAAGGATGTGCTACACGGATCGCGAGCTCTGCGAGGAGATCGATTTCAACAAGTGCGTCCCCTGCGTCTTCGGGGAGGGCTGGAACTTCGAACAGAAACCCGTGGAGGAGACGAGTGCACCGAATTCTCTCTTCGGCCGCCTCTTCGACGAACGATTCAAGACGACGCCGGGAAGGTTCGCGCGCCGTCCTCGGGCGGCCGCGTGGGCGGCTTTGAAGACCATGAGCGCCCGAACTGGCCTGGGTTCCGCACCCGCGAAACCGGATGTTTTGACCCCCCACCCCTTCGCCGTGCGCAGTGAGCGCATGCGAGAGGCCCTTTCCCATTGCGATCTGCTGATCACGCCCTCGGGATTTCTCCGCGACGAATTCATTCGCCTCTTCCACGTGGAGCCCGGACGGATCATTCATTCCGCGAACGGGATGACATTCGACCACGTCGTCACTCATCCGAAGACCGCGTCCGACATCGTGCGTTTCGGTTTCGTCGGTTCGATCATCCCGACCAAGGGCGTACACGTTCTCGTCGAGGCGGCGAAGAAACTCGACGACCTTTCCGGTTTTTGCGTGGACATCCACGGCGCACCCAATCGGTGGACCAAGGACTACGATGTCGAGTGTCGCAAGGCGGGAGAAGCGTGCGATGCGGTCAGGTTTCATGGACGCTTCGACAACAAGAGGATCGGCGAGGTGCTCGCCGAGATCGACGTCCTCGTCGTTCCGTCCATCTGGTATGAGAACGCTCCCTTGACGCTGAACGAAGCGGCGATGACCGAGACACCGGTTCTCGCCTCGGATAAGGGGGGCATGCTCGAATTCGTCCGCGACAACGACTACGGACGTTGTTTCAAGTTGGGCGACCCCGATGACCTTGCTCAGGAGATGCGCCGTCTCATAGAGGATCCGTCCCTCATCCCCCGACTCGTGGGGAGGAAACCTGGAATCAAACCCGTGGACGAGAATGCGGCGGAACTCCTCGGCTACTACGAACGGGTGGTCAAGGGGAAGCACCCTCTCGAGCGGCCGAAGTCCGTGCTCTGAAGCGAACTCAATTCTCGAGAAAGAAGAGTTGGAGCCCGGTGCAGCCCATGACTCGGCCGTCGCGGGCGACGGCTTTCACGTACCACCCGAGGGCGTGCCGGCCGGAAGCGGTAGGAGCATTGGCCTTCACGACCGCGGGTGGGATGCGAAACGTGTGCGTGGTCCCTTTCGGCGAATGTTCGCTTCGGACGGCCTCGGAAGGGAGGTCCTCCTCCATGAGGACCGTCTGAGGGCTCACCAAACCTAGTCGGAATCGGCAGTCGTCCAGGCCCACGGCCCACCAACGAAAAGTGAGCCCGGCCGTCGAGAGGGTCTCGGAGTCCAGGCGCAACACGGCCCCCCGGTCGGGGGACACGCGGTCGAGGCGACTCCCCGGTTCGAAGGCGAAGCGTCCCGGACAGACGAGCCGACCTTCCTCTCCTCGAGGAGATGGATCGACCGTAAAAAAGCCCGTGCCATCCGTAGGGACGCCGGCGATCTTGGCGAGGTCCTCGGACGTCGATGTCCACACGACGAAAAGAGGTTTTTCCATGAACGGGGGTTGCATGGCGACAGTGAACGATCCTCCGAGCTGAAACGAGTCACCCATGTACCGATCGTGCAGCCCGCCCAGGACCACGAACCCACCCAGGCGGCTTCCCGGCTCCGCTCGCAACGGCCGTCGAAAGCTCTCCAAGGTGTGTTCGACCTTGCGGCCGGCTTCGGCGAAGACCTCACCTCCCCGATAGGCGAGCGGGAGCATCGCCAAGACGGAAGCGACCGCCACGCCCCGGAGCCACCTCGGGCCGTTCGCCAGAGCGATAGTGGTGAAGACGGCCAACCCCGCAAGACTCGCGTAGCAGGACCGAGAGTGAAGAAGGACGGGCGTGATCTGATTGACGGCTGTGCTCATGGCGAACGGTGCGACCAGAAGAAACGCCGCCGGGATTCGCACGCGCCATGACGCCGCCCTCCAACCCGCCGCGAGCGTCATGATGACGAGGGCCCCCAGGACCCATCGGAGCGGTTCCGGCCAACCCACACTCGAGTCGCTGACCGGAGCCACGGCGCGCCATGCGGAGATCCCCCAACGAGGAAGGAGCTCGCTCGGAGCGAGATAGTGGCCAAGGGACTGACGTGCGTATTGGGCTTCCCCGAGGCTCCCCACCAATCGGCGTCGCCACACGACGTACGAAGCCAGCAGGAGTCCGGCCGCCACCACGGCCGTCCAGCGGCTTTTTCGCCGATGTGCGGGGTCGAGGGTCTCGGGATGGGTGCAATGCATGAAGGGCAGGAGCGCCAGGTAGACGAGCGCCGACTCCTTGGCGGTCAGGGCCAATGCCACGGCTCCGAGGCCCGCCCACCGCCACCGTTTGCCCTGCATCCAAAGGAGGAGCCCGGTTAGCCCGAAGAACGTCGAAAGCAGATCCGATCGGGCCGCCGACCAAGCGACGGGCTCCGCATTCAAAGGCGAGCTGATCGCCGCCAGCACCCCCAGCCCGGCGGCCCAACCGGGCAGATTCGGAATCCAAGTGCGGAGGAGGCCGAACAGGAGTGCCCCATTGAGGAGATGGATGACGAGGTTGGCCCAAAGAAACGGCGCCGGCCGGGTGCCCGTGGAAAGGAGCTGACAGGCGAAGGAAAACGGTACGCTCGGCCGCGCGAGGTCCCATCCTTTCCAGTTCGGGCCGACATAGAACCGCGCCATCTGTCCGACGTTCCGCCAGGACCACCCCTCCCCGATGTCCAGCCTGTGCGCGACCGCCCGGATGACCTGGTAGTCGTCCGTGAGAAACGAACCCTCCGTGACCGGACGCCAGAGGAGCCCACCGACCCCGAGAACGACGAGAAGCAAGACCGCATCCTTCATGGGCTGCATCATAGAACGTCTCGGACGTTCTGTGAGATCGTGGGAGAAACTCTTGGGACATTCCGCGGGACGTGGTTGAATGGGGAGGCGCGCAGGAGAGTCATGATACGAATCAAGGTCAGTCGCGGCGGAGAATCGATCGAAAGGATCTTTCAGGGGCATTCCGTGGACATCGGCCGGTCCAGCGGATCCGACCTCGTACTCGACGGGCTCTCGTACGTCTCGCGTCACCACTGTCGTATTGCCGTGGAAGGAGCGGGTTTGTGCATCACCGACCTGGGCAGCCGTCACGGCTTCAAGGTCAACGGTCGTCCTTCGCGGGACGTGGCGATCGACGTCGGAGACCAGATCACCATCGGCCAGGTCACCCTGGAGGTGGTGGCCTTCGGTCCGGATGACGCACCTCAGGAGCCTGTCCGCCCGTGCGAGTTCTGCGGAAAAATCATGCCGACCGACACGCCGTTCTGCACGGGCTGCGGTCGTCGACCGATCCAACGAAGAAAAAGTCGTTTACGGACCGATCAGATCCCCGGGTATCGATTGATTCGCAAGCTCGGCGCAGGCGGCATGGGCATCGTCTTCGAGGCGCGGCGAGAGGATGACGACAGTCCCGCGGCCATCAAGATTCTGAAGCCTCATCTCGCCCGGAACCCCTCGTACTTGGCCCGCTTCGTGGAGGAGACCCGCGTCCTCACGATGTTGAAGCATCCCAACATCGTGCGGATCTTCGGGCGGGGTTCGGAGAACGGCCTCACCTATATCGAGATGGAGCTGGTGGAGGGCTCCTCGGCACGCCATCTCATTCGAAAAGAGGGGGCACTTCGCGAGGAGCGCGCCCTCGGGATCGCCTGGGAGACGATTCGCGCGCTCGACTTCGCAGCACGGCGTCGCATCATCCACGGCGACGTCAAGCCCAGCAACTTTCTGCTCGACATGCGGGGAGGCGCCAAGCTCTGCGATTTCGGCCTCGCCCGCTTCATGCGACTCAACTCGCTGTTCACGCCGCTCTTCTCCCCGGAGTCTTCGGGCAGGAAAGGGACGGCCGCGTATGCAGCTCCCGAACGATTCCTGAGCGGAGCCAAACCCACCGTGGAAGGCGACATCTACAGCATGGGAGTGAGCCTTTTCCACATGCTCACGGGCGAACTGCCGTTCGGGACGAATCGTGACGCCCGCAGCCTCACGAGTCGCTACGAGGTTCCCGATCCCCGAGACTTCATTGCGGACCTCCGACCCGCGACGAGCATGCTCGTGAAGCGGATGATGTCTCACGATCCTTCGAACCGGTATCCGAGCTGGCAGTCCGTTCAGCAGGACTTGGCCGTTCTGATCTCCTGACGACGCACTCCCGGATTCCACAGATAAAGGCGAACCCCGCCGGGACAATCCGCGGCGAGGTTCGCGACCGTGCAGGAAGAAGAATCTGGGTTGGGGATCAGAAGAAGGTCAGGTATCCAGCGTTGCCCACCCGCCCGAACAACAGATAGGAATTCTGCAGATCGAAGGGATTCGCGGATGAGAACACCTGGTAGATCCCCAAGGGGGCGCCATAGGCCTCGAAGCCCGGCGTACTCAAATCCTGGCCGTTCGTCGTGGTTTGACCACCCGAGGAGATTCCGGTGATGACGGAATTCGTCGGGCCGACAGAGCCGAAGTCGAAAGCGATGTGGCCGCCCACATAGAAGGTCACTGTGAACGTCGTCGGCCCGGAACCCGAGTTGTCAGCGACGCCGTTGAAGCGGACCGCAAGAGCCTGACCCGGGATCGCTGTCGTGTCGACGTCGATCGTGCCCCCGAGCTCGGGGTTGAGGTCCGTGAAGAACGGAGCGACGCACGGGGGGCCGCCAAGGAAGAAACTCTCGTCCACGAGGAACGACGAGTTCGCTTGACCGAACGTCATGTTTCCGTTGGCGTTGACATAGACGTCCGAATACGTCTGTCCGTAGAACGGGAAGTTGAAGCCGAACGAGACCAGCACACTGCCGTCGTCATTCACTGTGAGGGGCGTCACCGTCCCGACGCCGGGGTCGGAGGGGTGAATGACCGCCTCTCGCAGATTCGATTTCGCAATGTTCAATACGTTCGTCGGATCCGTATTCAGCGCTTGGATGTAGAAGGCCACGCCGGCGAGCGTGTTGTCCAGAATCGGCTGGAATGCGATCTGGCCGTCGCCATTGCCGTCGCACAGCTGGTCGTTGATGGCGACGAACGCCGGGGAGAATCCGAGGTCCACGCTGAGTCCCTGGCTCGGGAAACTCGTGGGCCCCGGGTCGGTGTCGATGCCGAGCATCCAGACCGAGTTGGGAAAGCCACCGCTGACGGTGACAGAAAAGGTCTGACCGACACGCGCTTGCGTGCCGTCGACCGTAAACTGCGCAGGCAAGGTCGAGGCGAGAACCGCCATGACGACGAACCCAGCGCTCGCAAATGCGAACTTCTTGATCATCTAGTGCTACCTCACTCTCCAGGGACGCCTGGACCCACCTCGATGAAACCACAGCGAACGACAACCCCTACCATGGGACAGTACCCAGGGATGGAACAGTCGCTTCCTCAGCGTCCGCGAACAGGCAAATTGTTGAAGTCTTTGGCAAAGTCGCCCGGCGCTCCTGCCGGGCGGTTCTTCAACTTGATCGGCAAGATGACGAAAGAGGTGTAGCGCAATCCGGTCATTTTTTCCGTTGGGGAAACGGCCATGATGCCCGGCTTGCCCTCGCAAACGCTGCCCTTGAGGAGGAACCCAAGAGCGGTGATATGATGCGCGCCCCGTGTCCCGGAGATGACGAAGCACGTGGCGTCCGAGCTGCACGAGAACCGGTCTCCCTCGGGAGACCCCACGCTGAACGAGGGACGGGAGCCTCCCGGTTCGCTCATGGCCCTCCTTGTGCCCCTGGCCACCTCGATCCTCATCCTCACCCTGTTCTTCTTTTTCTTGGGCGGAGACGTGGCTCTGGAGATCTTCACCACGGCGCTGGTGACGGCAACGATTGCCGGGAAGTTCATCGTGGTTCGAGGGCTGGCTCAGCAGGGCTTCTTCGACTCTCCTTTCAAGCTCGTGCCCCTCATCGTCTATCTGGATCTCGCCGTCGCCATGGTG
>CAZLGG010000009.1:22797-61403 GCA_964559135.1 uncultured Planctomycetia bacterium | reverse complement strand
GGTGCGGCACCGGGGGGGTCTGGCTCCTTGGCGCGAGTGCTCTCGCCTTTGCCGTCCCACCTCCGTGGCGTGCGACTTTGACGGGCGTGGCCTGGATGCTGCCCGCCATGACCATGTCTGTGGTCCTTTGGCGCTTCGTCGTGGCCTGCGTCCCGGAACGCTCGCCGACAGGGTCGCTCTGGAGCATGCCTGCGGGCCCCGGACTCGACGGGTTGGCGTTCGGCCGCCTCGGTCCCGCACCGTCGATGGCGCTGCCTCCCGAACCCCCTCCCGAGGAGGTTCCTCCTCCGTTCAGCCCGGCGCTGGAGCGTGCCCTCGAGCTCCTGGGGCGTCCGCGGGAGTCGCGCGACGGTTCCGGGTGGATCGCCGGACCTCCCAGCCTGGTGGACGGCTTCCTGTCGCCGCGGATGTTGGCGCTCTTCGCTCCGGGCTCGATCTGGGCGGGCCGCGCCGCGGCGCGGGCGGAGAAACTCTGGTTGCTGCGGCCCACCGCTGAGGGGATTGGTGAATGCTCAGGTCTGGAGGGAGTTCGTGAAGGGGGGCCCGCGGATCTCGACGTGTGGACCGTCGAGGACGGGAGTCTCGATGCCGCCGTCTTCCTCGACGGGTGGGACGACCTCGACGAGTCCTTTCGTCATCGTCTCCTGGATCTCGCCCGGAAAGCCGTCGTGCCGAAGGGCCGTATCTTGGTCCACACCACGGATGTCTCCCGTCTCCGCGAGGGGCTCGCACGGGTTCCCGAGTTTGACGTCGTCGAGGAGACGTCTTGGTCGCACGGGGTCTTCGTGACGCTGGCGAGGAGAGACTCATGAGCGGCTCGGAATCGGAAACCATGAGACACCGGCCTGCCGACTGCTCTTCCGAGGCTCGCCGGATTCGCTCGCTGCTGGAGACGCGAGAGAAGGAGCTGCGACGTCTCGAGACGGTGCTTCGCGATCTGGAAGCTCGCCTCGGCGTCGAGCCGCCCGCGGACGCCGGGCAACGGGTCGAGGGCGCGATTCTTCCCGCGAGCGTTCTCGAGAAGGAGGAGCCGCACGAGGACCGAGAGACGCCCGCTCCCGCGATTCCTCGGCGCGACCCGGCGCTGATCGAGCTGGGCGAGTGGTGCCGGCGGGCGGGAGAGAGACTGGATCTCCTGGCGGAGGCTCTGCCCGGCGTGGCGAGGCGCCTGGATCGGGTGGCGGAACGCGTGGCCTTGCTCGACGCGGGACAGTCGCGTCTCGAGGCTGAATTCGTCACGGACCGTCTCCGCAGGAAGCGCCTTTTTCTGCTGGCCACGGCCCTCGCCTTCGTGGTCTCCCTGTGGTGGATGGGGATCTTCAGTTGACCGGATGCGTGGCACGTTCCCGACCGGTTCGTTCATCGACCCGTCGGAGGAGGACGTACCCGAGTACGAAGCTGAGAGTGAAGTAGAGGACCCCCGCGCGCTTCGATCCCCCCGAGACGGTCAACAACGCCCAGTTGCCCAGGGGAGCGAGAATGGCAGCCAGCCGCCCGTAGAGTCCCCAGAAGCCGAAGATCTCTCCGCTGCGGTCCGGCGGCGTGAAGAGCGCCACGGTGGCCCGTGCCGACGCCATCGTCGCTCCCAGCGCGCCGCCGGCGAGAATCGCGAGGATCCAGAAACCCGCGGCGCCACCGGCGAACAGCGCGACCGCACCACAGGCAATCCACATGAGCAGACTCATTCGAATGAAGCCCACGGCTCCGAAGCGAGCCATGCCCCTTCCGACCGTCATGGCTCCCACCGCGGCCGTCACCTGCGCGGCGATGAGGGGGGGGATGGTTTCGGCGGGACTGAGTGAGAAGTCTTCGGCCAGAATCGAGGCGAACTGAATCACTCCGTAGACACCGATGCTGAAGATGAGATAGGCGGTCAGAAAGCGAAAAAGCTCTGGGAATTGAGCGCGGCGGGTCCACGTGCGCCGTACTTCCGCGAAGGCGCCCGGGCGCTTGGCGTTCGCGCCCGGAGTCCCGGGTTTTCGTTTCCGCTCACGCACGAAGAGAAAGGTCGGAATGCCTCCCAGCAGGAAGAAGCCCGCCACGACGAGGTTCGTGCTGCGGAGGGTGAGGTCGCTGCCGGATTGGGCCAGGGGGAGGCACGCCAACAGAGCCAGCAGTCCTCCCGCATAGCCGGTGGCCCATCCCATCCCGGAGACCTTGCCGATCTCCTTCGGCTCGGCGATCTCGGGCAAAAACGCCGCGATGAGATTCTCACCCGTGCTGAAAGCCACGTTCGCGACGACGAACAGGACAAAGGCCGTCGACCCATCGCCACGGGTCGGAAAGAAGAGCCCCGCAGTGCAGAGGACGCAGACGAGGTAGCTGGCGAAGAGGAGGCGTTTTTTGAGTGCGCGCCGGTCGGCGACGGCTCCCACGATCGGTCCGCTGACGATGATGACCGCATTGGATACGGCGAGAGCCAGACTCCAAAGGTGTCCCTGGTCGTCCGCCACGCGCGTCGTGAAGTATCGAGCGTAGATGACCGTGATGACGACCGTCGTGAACGAGGAATTGGCGAAATCGAAGAGACACCAAGAGGCGATCTCTCGGCGCTTCTCCCGTGACCAATTCATTCAGCGGTCCGCGTCCGGGTCGATGACGTGACTGCGCCCCGTCACGTCGATGACACCGTCGTCCGAAGGGTCGAGATCGTCGCGCGCCGGCCCGGCGTTGCCCCCGGGGGCCCCCGCTCCGTCTGGGGGAGCCCCGAACGAGGCCATGCGAAAGAGTCCCTCGCGTGCTTCCACCATGACCCGTTCCTTCAGCCCCGCCAGCATCAGCGTGATCCCGAGCAAAGGGAGAACCCACCGGATGGAATCCTCCATGAAGAACGGGGCCAGGATGAGAACGAGGGAAAACCACATGCCGATCCGGCTGGCGATCCGGGTCGCCCGCAGCCGCCCGAGGCGCGTCCAGAGGAGGGCCCGAAGAATCCTGCCTCCGTCCATGGGAAAGGCGGGGATGAGGTTCAGCGTTCCGAGGAGAGCATTGAAGGCAATGACGGAGAGCAGCGGGCTTTCGGCGACTCCTTCGATGTCACCCTGGGCCCATGACGTGGGAGTTCCCAGGTCTTGCCAGGAGAGGGCTCCCGCAAGCCGCCCCACGAGCAGGGCCGCCCCCGCGAGGAAAAGGTTCACGACGGGGCCGGCAGCGGCCACCTTCCATTCCTTGGAGGGGGATTCCATCAGGCCGCTCAAGCGCGCGGCGCCTCCGAGCGGGCCCAACAGGATGTCCCGCACTTGAATCCCCTCTCGGCGGGCCGTCACCGCGTGACCCAGTTCGTGAGCGAGGACCGTCAGGAAAAGGATGACGGGAGCGGAGAGGCGCCAGGCCACGGTGGCGGGCGATCCACCGCCGCCGAGGGCCAAGAGCACGAGGAAGCCCCCGAGAAGCAGGAGGCTCGGCTGGAGTCTCACGGCGATGCCGCGAATGCGGAAGATCTCGTAGGCCTGGTCCATGGGCGCCTGTTATAACCCGGTCGAAGTCGCCACGCCCGCAGAGGAATCGCTGGATGTTTTATGTCGGCCGCTTGCTGCAGATCATCGGTCTCGGCCTGACGGGGATCGGCTGTTTGATCGGTTTCGATTCCGGAACGACGGAACGGGAGATGTGGACCTTTGCTCTGGGAGGGCTGCTGCTGTTCCTGATCGGTCACGTCTTGATCCCCAAGCGCTGAAATCGCCGGGGTGGCTTGATCTCGGGGCTCGAAGGGCGCAACCTTCTTTCTCTGCAAGTTTGTCGAATCCGAGAGGAGAGTCCGCCATGGGTCGAGGAGATCGCCGCACCCGCCGAGGTAAGATCTGGTTGGGAACTTCGGGAAAGCACCGCCCCAAGAAAGGCACGAAGAAGGATACGAAAAAGGGCTGAAGCCCTTTCCTCCGGAGCCGCCGACGTCCCGTGGCCTGGTCTGAAGCCGACGAGAGCGGTGTTCCGTTGTCTTTTTTCGCCGGACTCGGGAATTCTTCCTTGGCCATGGGGTTTCCACTCGGTTCGGCGGAGATGGTCGACGTCGTGAGTCCTCCCCATTTCCAGCAGAGGGGCTTGGGCGCATCCTCCGACGAAAACCGACTTTGCACCCTTTCGATCCCCCTGAACACGCCCTGATCAAAGATACAGACTCCATGACCATGAGTCTGATAGGAACCCTCTGCACCCTCATCGTCTTGAGTGCGATCGCCTTCGCTCAGCAGCCTGGCCGCGACCCCGGCCATGCCAATGCCTTGCTCGATGTGAACGGCATGGGGCCGGTCCCCGGCAGCAACGACGTCGACCTCGGCGGGAGCGTCACCATCAACATCAACGTCCTGACCAATTCGGCCTCGACGGAGGATGTGATCCTCATTCCGGGCACTCTCGGTTGCGGGGCCTTGCCCACCCCCTGGGGCGACACCCGGATCGACTTGACCGGGTTCATCCCGGCCACCGCCGCGCCCGGTTTCGGAACCGTGCTCTTCTTCGAGCTGGGTGGATCGGGACGTTGTCGTTGGAGCATCCAACCCAGAATTCGCCTCGTCCATGGCGAAACGTGACTGCCCGAGCCTTCCCGGCTGGGGTTTTTTTCCTGGGCTCCGGGGACCGTCCCTGAGGACTCATCGGACTGGAAAGATTTCGGCATGGAAGGAGAAATCGCTTAGGATATACGTGCCCTATCGTTTCAAGAACAACCTGCGCGGAATCGTTGACGACCGGGAGTTTCCGTTCCGTTTACGAGGAGAGATCTCATGACTCTGATGCGGACGTTCCTTGTCCTCGCCGTAGCGGCCTTTTCCGCTGTCGGGCAACGGCCCGGGTGCGATCCCGGCCACCCCAACGCCTTCATCGATCTCAACGGTCAGGTCCCCATTCTCGGCAGCAACGACGTGAGTCTCGTGGGCGCCACTGCGGTCACCGTGACCCTCTCGACGAGCCTGGCGTCTTCCGAGGACATCATTCTGATTCTCGGAACCCTGGGCTGTGCCACGCTTCCAACGCCGTGGGGCGGGGCGTTGGACCTTGCGTCGGGGGCGGTCGTCGTCGATGGCGTAGGCTTTTCGACGGGAACGTACCTCGATTATCTGGGGCACACTCCTTTCTCCTTGACGGCGGGGCTTTCCGGAGCGTCCCCCCCTGCCTCCGTCTTGGGCGCGGTGCAAGCGATCGTCACGGACCCCACCCAGGCTCCTTTTCCGTTCCGCAACTCCATGGCGATCCGCGGGACCCTCGGGGATGTGGAAACGGTCTACGTCCTGGGCGACGACGACTTCGCCCTCCATACCATCTCGGCGGCGGCGCCCATCGAGTTCTGTGGTTGCACACACTCCCAGTTCTTCATCAATTCCAACGGATTCATCACCTTTGGCGCCGGGTCGACGGATTTCACGGAGACGATGTCGGAGTTCTTCGGAGGATGGGGCGCGGCTCCCAACCCGGGGGTCGCCGTGGCATGGACGAACTTGAATCCTGGAGGCGTTCAGAGCGGTGCGACGTACGTCGTCCTGGAGAGCGCCAATGGCGTCACCGTCGAATTCCGCGATCAGACCCACTGGAGTTCCAATGAGCCGGCCGGAACGTTCTTCGCGACGTTTCCCGCTGGGAATTTCAGCGACGTCTCCGTGGATCTCTCCGGATTCTTGCCTGCGACCCTTTCCACGGATGACGTCATCATCGGCGTGTCGGACGGCGATCCGCTCGTCGGCATCGATACCGACCTCTCGAACGGGATGGGGACGGGGATCGCGTCCAACGTTGGAGTCTACGTGAGCCCCACCGGTGGGCCGGACTCGGTGGGGGAGATGATTCCCGCGAACACGGCGCCCGGGTTCGCGTCGGTGCTGTTTTTCGAGTTGGGAGCATCGAGCGCGAATACGTGCCGGTGGGTCCTCCTCTGAGAATTCAGCCCGTGAGTTGGGCGACGATGTCCCGAGTCAGCTCCTCCGGTTCCCGCACCGCGTCCAGGCGAAGAAGCACTCCGGGGTAACTGGAGAGCGCCCGTTCGTAGCCGGCCCGGACCCGAGCAAGCTTGGCTTCGTTCTCGAAGAGTTCCACGGCTTGTCCGCGGACGCGAATGCGGTCCAGCGCCACCGCGACGGGACAGTCCAGATAGACCGTGAGATCGGGGGTCGGGAACTCGGAGTTCTGAGCGCGCACGAAGGCCTGTTCCGCCTCGTCGTCGCCCTCGTAGGCCAAGGAGGAAAGAACGTAGCGGGCTGCCACCACGTCGCGACCGGCGGCGAGGCACGCGAAAATGCCCTGCGCCGGTTCGTGCAGATGATGGTGGCGGTCCGCGGCGAAGAGCCGAGCGAAAAGGCGTTTGGCGGCTTTCGGGTCGGGCAGCGGCGGTTCACTCTGCCGAAGCATCGAACGGATGAGGAGCCCCACGGGACCATCCGTGGGTTCGAAGGTCTCCTCGACCGTTCTCCCCGCGGCTCTCAACGCTTCGGCAAGCCGATGTGCCTGGGTGGATGTCCCCGCGCCGTCGATCCCTTCGATCACGATGAACTGCGCCATCAACCCGTTCCCTTCGTTCGAGCTCTTCGCTTGTCCTCGGCGGCGTATTGCAACTCGTAGAGTTTGCGATAAACCCCATCCCTTTTCAGCAGGTCTCGGTGGCTACCCTCCTCGACGAGTTCCCCGTGGTGCATGACCAGAATCCGGGCCGCCTTTTTGATCGTCGAGAGTCGGTGGGCGATGACCAGGACCGTGCGGCCGCTCATGAGGCTCTCCAGGGCCTGCTGAATGAGTTGTTCCGTCGCCGTGTCGACGCTCGAGGTGGCTTCGTCCAGGACGAGCACGGGTGGATCGTGCGCGACCGTCCTCGCGAAGGCGATGAGTTGTTTTTGCCCCTGCGAGAACGTGGCGCCCCGTTCCTGCACCTCGAAATCGAGGCCTCCGGGGAGCGAGTTCACGAAATCCTCGGCGAGCACGGTGCGACAGGCTCTCATCAAAGTCTCGTCGTCGATGGATTCGTCTCCGAGTCGAAGGTTTTCCCGGAGCGTGTCGGCAAACAGGAAGACATCCTGCAGGACGATCCCGATGGAGCGCCTCAGTTCGTGCTTGTCCAACTCCCGGATGTCGATGTCATCCAGGAGAATACGGCCCTGAGTGACGTCGTAGAACCGACCGAGAACGTTGATCAGCGAACTCTTTCCGGCGCCCGTGTGGCCGACGATGGCCACCTGCTCGCCCGGCTCCACCTTGAACGAGATCCCCTTCAGGACTTCGACCCTGCCATCGTAGCTGAAGTGGACGTCGTCGAATTCGATCCGTCCCTGAGCGCGCCCACCCGGAATGCGATTCGGTTCCGGCGCGTTGGGGATGGATCTCTCGTCATCCAGCACTTGGGCGAGTCGTTCGGCGGACGCCATCGCGGATTGGAGGACGTTGTATTTCTCCGAAATCTGCCGCAACGGCTCGAAGAACTTGTGCAGCATGAACCAGAAGAAGACGAGATCCTTGGCGCCGAGGTGACCGCCTGTCACGAGATTGTGCCCGGCGACTGCAATCACCGCCGTTCCCAAGGACGAGAGGACCTCGATGCCGGGATAGAAGAGGGCGAAGTTCTTGATGGTCTCTCTGTGAGCGTTCTTCAACTCACCGTCCCATTCCTGGAACCTGCGATTGACCCGCCGCTCCGCGCGAAAGATCTGGACGACGCGCATGCCCGTGATCGTCTCGTTGATGAAGCTATTCAGCCGGGTGATGCGGGCGCGCACCTTGCGAAAGAGATCCTGGGCCTTCCTTTTGAATCGAAACGACCACACGGCGACGAAGGGCAAGAGCGCGAGCGTCAGGAGGGCCAAGTGAGGGCTGATCCAGAAGAGGAGGCCCAAGGTCAACCCCAACATGACGATGTCGTAGAAGATGACGTCGATTCCGGACGAGAACAGTTCCGCCAGGGCTTCGATGTCGCTGGTGACGCGTGTGACGAGTTTCCCGACGGGGTTGGTGTCGAAGAATCGCAGATTGCGCCGCTGCAGGTGCTGGAAGATGTGGTTCCTCACGTCGTAGACGATGTGTTGTCCCGTCCGGGCGGAGATCCAGAGCTGTCCCAGGCGAAGGGCGAAGGTGGCGGCGGCGAGGCCGATGTAGATGAGGGCCCACCGGGTGAGCAGCGAGGTCGCAGACGCATCGTCCGTCGAAATCTCTCCCAACACGATGCCCGTCGCTTGACGGACGATGAGCGGGCCCCCCATCGTGAAGACCGAGAGGAGGAGCAAGAGGAACACGCTGAGTGCGAACCATCCGAGGTAGGGGCGAGCGAACGGCAGAAAGCGCTTGTAGAGTCGCCACTCGAAGATCTTGCCGACGACCTTTTCGTCATGCACGCTTCCCATCAGGCGGCCTCCAACTCCCTCTCGACGAGTTGGCGTCGCCAGGTGTTCGCGTACCAGCCGCCACGAGTGATCAGAGTCGCATGGTCGCCCTGCTCCGTGATGCGACCGTTCTCGATGACGACGATGTGCTCGCAGTGCATGATGCTGGAGAGGCGATGAGCGACGAAGACTGTCGTTCGCTCCGTCATCGATCGTCGGAGGTGTTCGAGAATCCTCTCCTCGGTATCGGTGTCCACGGCGGAAAGACAGTCATCGAGAATCAGCGTGGGGGCATCGTGGAGCAGCGCACGCGCGATCGCGATGCGTTGTTTCTGCCCGCCGGAAAGAGTCACGCCTCGCTCGCCCACGATCTGATCGAATCCCTTGGGAAACGCTTCGATGGCGTCCAGGATCTGGGCGGCCTCGGCGGCGGCCCGTACCTCTTCGATCGAGGCGTCGGGGCGGGCGAAAGCGATGTTGGCGCGAACCGTGTCGGAGAACAGGAAGGTGTCCTGAGGAACCATGGAGATCGATCGCCTCAGAAGGCCCAGGTTCAGATCTCGAACGTCGAATCCGTTTTGGAAGACGGCCTCGGCCGGCGGATCGAGAAGCCGTCCCAGCATCTGGGCAAGGGTGGATTTGCCCGCACCCGTCGGCCCGACCACGGCCAGGGAGGAGCCGGATGGAATCCGGATGTCGATGTCGACGAGAGATGGGCTCCGGGCCCCGTCGTGCGTGAACGTGAGGTGGCTGAGTTTCCAGTCGCCGGTCAACTTCACGTCGGTGACGGGGCCGTCGGCAATTTCGGGTTCGATGGCGAGGAATTCCTCCAGACGTTCCAGGGCGACCTGGGCGCGCTGAAACAGGGAGAGGGTCCACCCGATCGCGATCATTGGCCAGATGAGCAGCATGTAGTAGCCGAAGAACGACACGAACTCGCCGGCATTCAGGGTGCCGTTCAGCACGTCGCGCCCGCCCAGCCAGAGGACGCAGACCGTGACCAGGGCGGAGAGGGCTTCGATTCCCGTCCGCATCCGTGCACGAAGCATGGCGAGACGCATGGAGTCGTCGATGTAGAGTGAGGCCTCGCGTTCGAACCGACTGATCTCGTAGTCCTCGCGCGCGAACGCTTTGACGACTCGTGAGCCGGAGAAACTCTCTTGGGAAAGCTCCGACACCCGGGCGGTCTGCTCTTGGACTCGGAGAGAAGCGGCCTGCATCCTCGGCATGAGGCTCCGGATATAGAGCAGGACCACCGTCATCGGTAGGAGTGAGACGAGCGTGAGGCCCCAGTCCATCCAGAGCATGAGACTCACGGCGCCGATCGCCATGATCCCCGTCTGATAGAGGTGCATGACGCCAGGTCCCACCCCCATGCGGACGGCTTCCACATCCGAGGTCAGCCGAGACATGATGTCGCCCGTGCGCGCCCGATTGAACCAGGAAAATGAGAGTTTCGAAATGTGCGCGAAGAGGCGATCCCGCAGGCGACATTCGAAATCACGACTGGCGCCGATCCACAGCCAGCGCATGTAGAACTGGCAGATGGCCGTCGCTGCGGAAACGCTGACGAGGAGGATCGCCAGATTCCAGACTCTGGAGGTGTCGGCGCCCTCGTGAATGGCGCCGATCGTCTTGCCGAACAGCAGGGGGACTCCCAGCGCCAGGATGGCTCTCCCGGTCATGGCGAGGAGAGCGAGGCGGCCTCGAGTGACATCGGGCGCACGCAGCTCTCGGATCCGTGGATTTCGGAGGAATTCGAACACTTGGAAGATCTGTCTCCTGGATGGCTCCGCCAGATGCTAACCGGGAACGGTCGCCGCCTCGAACAGGCAGGCGGCGCTTCGTCCCTCCTCGGCATGTTTTCCCATCCGCGGTGGGTGGGGAGTTCTCGTCAAGGAGCTGCGATCTCCCGGTCGATAGAGACTAAGCCAAAACCCCGAATCTGATGACTCCGTAGGACCACGGTGACCCATCCGGGGCACGCCATGCCGATCGAGAGACAACGCCATGATGCACCGCAGCTTTTTGACCATCCTCCTTGCACTCGCCGTGTCCGCTTCGGCGCCGGCCCAAAAGAAACCCGCGAATTCGTCCAAGAAGATCGAGGATGCCACCCAACGGATCGCCAAAGCCTCTGTGATGACCGATCACCTGCAGGTGGTCGTGACTCTCAAGACGGGCGGTGCGATGCATGGTGTCGTGAAGGACGGCCGGATGATCGAGAAGCGTGTTCGCGGTGGAGCCTACAAGGAACTCGATGAGCACGAGAAGAGTACGGTTGGAGCAGGGCTGCGTCTTTGGTTCTATGACAAGCTTCCCGGCTATCTTTTCGTTCCATGGCGCCAGATCGCAACGGTCAGGATCGTTCGACGTCTCAGTCGGGCGGACTGGGCCGTCTACGAAGCCAGGGAGCAGGAGGCTGCAAAGGAGCGCGTCAAGGCCTCCACGAGCGCGCCGAAACCCACGCATCGAGACACCCTTTCCAAGACATCCCGCAGTCCTGCCGGGTTCTCCGCTCTGAGCGACTCCCAGAAGGATCTCATGAAGGAGTTCCCCCCCTCGGAGGGTTACGCCCCGCAGAAATTCGCCGCGCTCCAAAAAGCCATGGTGTTGGAGGACGCGAAAGTCGGCGGAAAGGATGCCCGTTGGCTCGCCGTCTATCCCGACTGGTTGAAGGCCTATCGGGCCTACATGAGCATCCCGGAACCTAAAGCGGAGAAGGCTCCTCGGAAGTCGGTATCGAGGCCCAAGGCCGCGACGAATCCTGCGAGAAAGCCCGCGCCCAAGAAAGCTGCGGCACCGAAGCGCTCGACGAAGCCGGTCCTTCCCAAGAGGACGTCGCCCCCGCCATCGTCGGGGCGCTCCCGCAGCCTCGGTTCGTAAATCCGCCCGGAAGCGACCGGCGACTCGAGGGCGTCGGCGTTCCCACTGCGCCACCATGGACCGAATGACACCATGGGTTATGGTTGGCGCATGACTCACGGTCGCCCTTGGGACATTCCCGGCCTTGGCTGCCTCTTGGCTCCCTTGGGAGCTGTCTATGGTTGGGCGGCGAGTCGTCGGAGAAGGGTCATGGCGCCGCGAGGGTACCGGTTCCCCGTCCCCGTGATCAGCGTCGGCAACCTCACGGTGGGAGGCGCCGGGAAGACCCCCTTCGTCAGCCATCTTCTCGGCCGACTGCCCGAGTCTCTGTCCCCTCCCCTGGTCCTGGCGCGGGGATATGGCGACGCTCTTCCCGGTGGGCGAACGACCTTGAACGATGAAGGAGAAATGTTGGCTCGGCGCCATCCCGGAATCGCCCAGGCTCAAGGCGCCGATCGCATCGCCGCGGCGCGCATCGTGTGGGAGGATGTGCACCCCGGATGTGTGATTCTGGACGACGGGGCCCAGCACGTCGCCATCCAGCGCGACCTCGAGATCCTTCTTCTCGACGCTCCGAGTCTTCTCGAGCCAGCCCGTGTGCTGCCGGCAGGTCCGTGGCGCGAGCCGTTACGCGAGGCCCGGCGTGCCGACCTCGTGGTCCTTACGAAATTGCAGGACGTGGGTGAGTGGGAGGCCGTACGGGCCGCCAAGCGACTGGAAGAAATCGTCGAGGGAATTCCTTGTCTGCGCGCCCGGGATCGCGCCTGTTCATGGGTCGACGGCGGACAGCGCCGCCCGGCCGAGGATCTCGCGGGAACGAGGGTCGGGCTCGTGGCGGGGATCGCGCGCCCGGAGTCATTTCGACGAACGGTGGAGGGACTCGGAGCCGAGGTGATTTGGCTGGAGACTCCGGGAGACCATCGCCGTCTCACCGCACGGGGCGCCAGGGCTGTGAGGCGACGCTCTGCGGAGGTGGAGAGGATTCTCGTGACCGAAAAGGATGCCGCGAGGATTCGAGACCAACTGGAGGGTCTCGCTTGGGGCTACCTCGAGATGAACCTCCGCGTCGAGGACGAGAGGAGGCAGCTCGATCATGCACTTGCCGGCCTGGCGGAAAGGGTGCCGTCGTGATCGAAGAGATGGGACGCCTTCGACAGCTCGTGGAAAACTGGGGATCGGTCGACGTCCTCGTCGTGGGCGATGCGATGCTGGACGTCTACGTGCATGGAACGGTGGCCCGCGTTTCGCCGGAGGCGCCCGTCCCCGTCCTCGAGGAACGGGGCAGGGATGCTCGCCCCGGCGGTGCGGCGCACCTGGCTTCGAGTCTGCGTGCTCTGGGGGCACGGGTTCGATTGCTCGCCCGCTGCGCCGAGGACGAGGCCGGTGAGACTCTGAAGCGTCTCGTCTCCCAGGCTGGCGTCGATGCCTGTTGGTTGCCGGTGGCGTCCACAACGGTGAAGACCCGATTCGTGAGTTTGAATCAGCAGCTGTTGCGGGTGGACCTCGATCACCGGTCGCCCCTCGACGCGAAGGCGCGCGATGAGTTGGCGCGTCAGCTCCGATCCCGTTCGGAACCTGCGGTCGTTTCCGATTACGGCCAAGGTCTCGTGGACGAGACGCTTCTGGATGCCCTCCGGGCCCGCGATTCAGGCTGGTACGCGGACCCTTCCCGCCATCGATCGGCGGGATTCTACGCAGGCGCTCTCCTCTTGACGCCGAATCTTGCCGAGGCCCATGCGGGTCTGGGCGGCCAAGCGCACACCGCCGACCCGAGTCTGCTGGCGGAGCGGTACGCCGCGGCGGCTGGAGGCAGTCCCGTCCTGCTCACTCTCGGAGCCGAGGGAGGGTTGTTCTGGGACGGTGCGGCCCATGTCCTTCCCGTCCGGGCCCGCGCAGTCTTCGATGTCACCGGTGCGGGGGATACGACCCTCGCCGCCGCCGTGCGCGCCCACCTCTCGGGCGCGGAACTCACGGATGCGGCCCGTCTGGGCATGGTGGCGGGCGGTTTGGCGGTCACCCACTTCGGAGCCCGGCCCGTGGGTGAGGAGGAATTGCTCGCCGACCTCTGCTGACTCGCCCCGAAAGGGGGCTCAGGTTATCCTTCCGGCATGAGTCTCACATTCGCCCGATTGGGCGACATCCTTCGTCGCATGTCGGACGTGCGCATCGCCGTCGTCGGCGACATGGTGGCGGACGTCTACCTGGACGCCGAACCCATCCGTCTCTCCCGCGAGGCGCCGGTCATGGTGAGTCGTTTTCGCAAAGAGACGCTTTTGCCCGGGGGGGCGGCGAATGCCGTCAATAACCTGAAGGCTCTCGGCGTCCAAGTGATGCCTTTCGGCGTCGTCGGGGCCGACGATGCCGGGTTGTCCCTGACGGAGACCTTCGCGTCCATGGAGATGGAGGTGAAAGGGATCGTCATTCAGGACGACTACGAGACCATCTTGAAGACACGCGTGATGTTGAGTGAGGAGGGACGACGCCCTCAGCAGGTTCTGCGCATCGACCGAGAGCCTCGCGTGCCCGTGTCGCCCCAGGCCGAGTTGGCGCTGCTGCGAGCCTTTCGCCGCGCGCGTCCGGAACTTTCGGCGGTGATTCTTTCCGACTACGGCTACGGCGCGGTGACCGATGGTGTCATCGAAGCGGCGCGGTCCGCTTCCCCCGATATTCTCGTCGCCGCGGATTCGAGGTACGGCCTCCGGCGGTTTCGCGGTGTCGATGTCGCCACGCCCAATACGGGCGAGGCGGGGGCTCTGGTCGGACGAAGGCTCTCCACCGAGAAAGACTGCGGAGAGGCTGGAATGGCGCTGCGGCGCGAATTGGAATTGGAGTGCCTGCTCATCACGCGAGGCAACCAGGGGCTCATGGCGATCGAAGAAAAAGAACAACCCCTGTTCCTGCCGGCATCGGGAGTCGAAGATGAAGTCACGGATGTGAGCGGAGCGGGCGACACCGTGATCGCGCTGATGACGGCCGCGCGCGCCGCCGGTGCGGAATGGGAGGAGGCTGCCGAGCTGGCCAACCTGGGCGCGGGTGTCGTCGTGACCAAACTGGGCGCCGCAGTCGCGAGCCCCGAAGAGATTTTGAACGTGGCGGCGAGAGACGATTGACTGGGTCCATCTCGCCCCTTCCCCCCCCATGCCCTATCATGGGCCCGAGTCGTTCTTGAGGAGAGCAGAGTGGGACGCGCCAGAAGAACAATGGGGCCGGATAACGGCGCCGTCATCGTGAAGTCGCTGGGGGAACTGAAGGACATCGTCTATTGCCTTCAGACCGAGGGCAAGTCGGTCGTCCTTGCGAACGGAGCCTTCGATCTGCTCCACGTGGGGCACCTGCGGCTTTTGAAGGATGCCAAGTCCCGGGGGGACTTCCTCGTCGTCGCCGTCAATACGGATGCCTCGGTGAAGAAATACAAGAACCCGAAGCTTCCCATCGTGGGCGAGGACGAGCGGGTGGAGATGCTCGCGGGCCTGAGGTGGGTGGATTACGTCATCAAGTTCGACGAGGTGAGCTGCGACGATCTCATTCAGGCAGTCCGGCCCAATGTCGTTGTGAAGGGCACTGACTACACGCCCGACACCGTTCCCGAACTCGAGACGATTCAGGATGTGGGGGCTGAGGTCGCGATCTGCGGCGATCCGAAAAACCACGCCACGAGCAAGATCATTCAACGGGTGCGCCGCCTCAAACTCTCCAAGAAGTGATCACTCCGCCTCGGGCGATCGTCGTTCGTCTTCCCAACTGGGTTGGCGACGTCGTCATGGCGACGCCTCTCCTGCGCGCCTTGAGATCCCGATGCCCTCGAGCTCGGATCGTCGCCGCCGCGCGACCTCATCTGTTGCCCATCGTCGACGGTCTTCCCTACGTGGACGCTCTTCTCGCCCTTCCAACCGGTGCGTCCGACAGGGCCCGCGCGTTGAGGCGCGGCGATTTCGATACGGCTTTTCTTCTCACCCATTCTCTCGGTTCCGCACTGGATGCGTGGCGAGCCCGTATCCCGCGACGTCTGGGTTATCGAGGCGACTGGCGCCGATTCTTGCTGACGGCTTCCTTGGACCGCCCCAAGTCGGGGGGGAAGTATCGACCCGTGCCCATGGTGGAGACTTACCTCGGCCTGTTGCAACTTCTCGGTCCCGCGGCGGACGTCCCCTTCGATGTTCGATACGAATTGCGATCCACGGCCGCGGACGAAGGTTGGCTGCGGGCCTGGTCCGAACGGCACGATCTGGACTTGGAAAGCGGCGGTCCCTGGGTTGGCATCAATCCTGGAGCGAGCTTTGGAGCCAGCAAACTCTGGGACCCCACGCGGTTTGCCAACGTCGCGGACCGACTGCGTGACGAGCTTGGATGGCGGCCGATTCTTCTCGGCGCGCCCAGCGAGAGGGGGCTTCTTCGCCGCGTGCGCGCGGCGATGTCGGGCGATGGCGTCGACACATCGTCCGATCCCGTCCCTCTCGGCCCCTTGAAGGGCCTGATTTCCCGATTGAATCTCCTGGTGACCACGGACTCCGGGCCGCGCGCCATCGCCCAAGCCTACGACGTGCCCAGCGTCGTGTTGATGGGGCCGACGCACCCCGGATGGACCGCGTCGAACACCTCACACTCTCGAATCGTTCGCCACGATGTTCCCTGCGGGCCCTGTCATCTCAAAGTCTGCCCGACAGATCATGTATGCATGGAAAGCATTACAGTCGAAGAGGTTGTGGCCGCTTCTTTGGACATCACGAGGATGTGATTTGCCGGTTGTCGCGCCCAAATGTGCGGATCATTGACATGTGGGTGCGAAGTCGCTCAAAATGGGGACGATGGAGTCAACGGGAGGACTCTCCATGGCAGACATGTCCCAAGAGGAACAGGCCCTGAAGAAGGTCAAGCAGAAGGCCTTGCAAGAGGCGCGCATGCGGGCCGAACGGGCTTCTTCGCCGTTCAAGCTGAAAGTCACGCAGGGGGACGAGGTCCGGTATCACGATCTGCCGGCAGCGAGCGTCACCATCGGGCGTTCGTCCGAAAACGACCTCGTGCTCCGGGACGGAAGACTCTCCCGTCATCACTGTCGGATCGAGTACGTCGAGGGCGAATGGTTCGTCGTGGACGTGGGCAGCCAGAACGGAACTTGGCTGAATGGAAGGCGCGTGCGTCGGAGCCCGCTCAGCGAAGGCGACGAGGTGCGCGTGGGCGGAACACGGCTCACCCTCATGCCGAAGGGCGCCGCGCCCGAGGATGACACCCGGTCGGGCGACACCGCTGTGATGGGAGATCTCATTGCCTCCACCGATGGTCTGACGAACGGCATCGAGTCGGAGGTCCTCTTGCGCCTCCAGGCCATCGCGGCGGCGATGAACTCCGAGCTGCATGTCGAAACGCTCCTGAACCAGATCATCGACCATGCCATCGAGATGACCGGAGCCGAGCGCGCGTTCCTCATCCTCGTCGGCAAGAGTTCGATGGAGTTTCGTGTCGCGAGGAATTTCGAGCGGCAGGAAGTGGGGTCACCGGAGTTCGCCGTGTCCTGGTCGATTGCGACCCGCGTGAGCTCTTCGGGCGAGCCTCTGCTCTGCGTCAACGCGGCCGAGGATGAACGGTTCTCCTCGGAGGACAGCGTTCTCACTCTCGGACTACGTTCGGTGATGTGCGTTCCCTTCAAGGTTCGAAATCGGGTTCTCGGCGTCGTCTACGTGGATAACCGCCTACAGAAGGGCGTCTTTTCCGAGATGGATTTTCGCATTCTGAAGATCCTCGCTGATCACGCGGCGACCGCCCTCGAGAACGCCCGTCTCTATGAAGAGGTCCTCGCGCAGAAGCAGAGCCTCGAGGAGATGAATTGCCGCTTGAATCGACAGGTCGAAGAACAAGATTCGCGGCTCAGGGTTGCTCATCGCGAGGCGTCGCCCCGCGTGACGGGTGAGATCCTCGATCGACCGGGAACCCCTGGGGCTCTTGTCGGGGATTCCGCCCCGATGAGGGACTTGCGCTCCCTCATCCGCAAAGTCGCGAAGTCCGACCTGCCTGTTCTGATCACGGGAGAGAGCGGGACTGGAAAGGAGCTCGTCGCGAAGGCCGTCCATGCCATGAGCTCCCGTGCGCGCCGTTCACTCGTTTCGGAAAACTGCTGCGCGATTCCCGAGACGCTCCTCGAGTCGGAACTGTTCGGCTACAAGAAGGGAGCCTTCACGGGAGCCTCTTCCGACCGGGACGGCCTCTTTGTTGCGGCCGACAAGGGTTCGCTTTTTCTGGATGAGATCGGTGACCTCCCCATGTCTCTACAGATCAAGCTCCTGCGTGTCCTTCAGGAAGGCGATGTCCGTCCCATCGGAGCCGAAGAGCCGCGGCGCGTCGATGTTCGGCTCATGACCGCAACGAATCAGGACCTGGAGCAGGCCATCGAGGAGGGGCGGTTTCGGGAGGACCTCTACTACCGCATCAAGGTGGTGTCGATCGCGGTTCCGCCTCTCAGAGATCGTCGCGAGGACATCCCTTTGCTCATCGAGCACTTCCTGCTCCTGTTCGCCAGGGAGCAAGGCGCGCCTCCGAAACGTATCACTCCGGAGGCGGTCGAGATCTTGAAGTCCCATGCGTGGCCGGGCAACGTCCGGGAATTGCAGAACGAGCTCAAGTCCATGGCCGCCTTGGGCGGGGATGTCCTGGGTCGGGAGGACGTGCCCGTCCACGTCCAAGACCAAGTCGAACTCCTCGTCGGCGAAGAATCCGGATTCCATGACCTCAACGAACTCGTCGAGGCCATCGAGTCCCGCGAGATCCAGAAAGCCATGCGCAAGTCCCGTGGAAACAAGACTCGGGCCGCCGAGCTGCTGGGGATCAGTCGGTTCGCACTCCAGAGAAAAATGGACAAATACGGCCTACGCTTCGCTCCCGAGGACTGAAGAGGATACGCTGCTTATGGACTGGTGGCGGATCGTGAAGGAGTTTTCCATGCCTCGAACGAGAATCCGGGTCGTTGTTCTTTCTCTCGTTGCAATCGTCTTCCATCTGACCGGGTTGGCCCAGGCTCAGAAAGACGCCCGCGCGGCTGCGGAGGTCAAGGAGATTTCGAAGGCCGTCGGCAAGCCGATGTACTTCTCGGAGTCCAAGCACTTCACTTTTTGTACGTCCGTTCCCGTGGCGAAGGCCAAGGTTTTCAGCAAGGCGGCCGAGAAGGCGTTCGACCTTTGGACCAAGCATGTCGGCACCGACAATTGGCGAAGTCTCTGGGCGCCTCGCAAGTGCATGATCGTCATTCTCACGGACAAGAAGGCCTACCGGAAGTATCTTCGTTGGTATTCCAAGAAGTACCCCGTGTGGGACGCGAAGGAGTTCATCCGCGTCCACAACAAGTCCAACTGGTTCCCTGAACCGGGAACTCGCAATGTGATCGTCACCCACCTCAAGCCCCACAAGGAAGGCTTTGTCGTCTCCATCGTCGTCCATCTCGTCGGACACATGATCGTCGACCGCTACAAGTTCAACAACAATTTCACGCCGGGTTGGCTGCGAGAGTCGACCGGTATGTGGTTCGAGACTCAGACCCTCGGCACCATTCAGTGCTCCTGCTACCAGAGCGCCTATGCCGCATTGAAGCCGGATGACGATCGGCGGAAGCCCATGTCGAAATCCAAGTTGCGCGCTCGCGTGAAGGCGGCTGTTTTGAAAGGCACAACCCCCCCCATGGCGGGGCTCATCAAGAGATCGGCGTTGAGTGAATTGACGTTCGCTGACACCCTCAAGGGCTACGCGGTCGTCGACTGGATGATGTCGCAGCCGAAGAAGTACGCATCATTCCTGCGCAAGATGAAACGCGCATGGCCCTCGGACATCGTTCCGCAGAACCTCCCCGCCAAGGAAAAGGCCCAGATCCGGGCTTTTCAGCAGGTGTTCGGGGTGAGCCTTCCGGAACTGGACAAGACCGTGAAGGAGTATGTCGAGCAAAGTTTCTGACGCCTTTCCCGTCGTTGACGGGTATCGCATCGAAGCCGTCCTCGGACGGGGATCGATGGCGACGGTCTACCGCGCGACCCAGCTCGCGATGGGGCGCCCTGTCGCGCTCAAGATTCTGAAGCAGGACTTCTCTTCCAGGGAAAGAGTCGTCGGCCGTCTGATGCGAGAGGCCCGCATCGCCGCTCGGTTCAACCACCGGCACATCGTCCGAGCCCATGATGCAGGCGTGCAGGGGGACCTGTGCTTTTTCGTCATGGAACTCGTGGACGGAGTCAGCGTTCGCGATCTCATCGAGCGCAAGGGGCCCCTCTCGGAGGCCGAAGTCGTTCGTATCGGGATCCAGATCACCGAGGCCCTCATCCAACTCCGGAAGGAACACGTCGTCCATCGGGACATCAAGCCCGCCAACATCCTCATCGATCAGGATGGGGTGGCGCTCCTGGCTGATCTGGGGCTCGCCAAACTCGAATTCGACGGGTCGATGACGAGCAAGGACCACGCGGTCGGGACCCCCGCCTACATGTCGCCCGAGCAGATTCAGGACCCGGATCATCTCGACGCGCGGTCGGACATCTTCTCGCTCGGCGCGACTCTCTACGCGATGCTGACCGGCGCGTCGCCTCACCCGGGCGGCAACGTGGGAGAGACGGTTTCGAAGATTCTCTACGAGGAGCCGACGCCTTTGCGGTCCGCCCGTCCGGACGTTTCTCCCGCACTGGAAAGCGTCATCCATCGGATGTTGGCCAAGGACCGGCGCGACCGCCAAGACTCGCCTTCTCTCCTGCTGCGGGACCTCTTGGCCGTCGAGGCGGGGCGGTGCCCTCCCTCCGCGGCCGCCGCGGCCAAGAGCGCGAGGGCGCGAGTCCGCATGTGGATCGGCGGAGCCGTTCTGATCCTCATCACGGGCGGTTTCGCCTTTTGGGCGATGCACGGCGATGAGAGTCGCGGGGACGATGCAGCCACCTCTTCGGCCTTGGGGGATCGCGAGGAGATCCCCCTCGAGATGCGGCCGACCTCGGACCTCATCGCGGTGGCGACGACGGGAACCGAAGTCGAGAGAAGTCGCGCAGCGAGGCTTCTGGAAGAAAGAGCCGAGTCCGTACTCGTCCACGAAATCGAACGGGCGAAGGAGCGGGTTCGAGCGGGAGATGACGCGGGGGCTCGGAAGATCATCGAGGTGGATCTTGCGGCCGCTATCGCTCGGCGATTGGGCGTGGATTACGGGGCCCTGCCCAGTCCCCTCAGAACTCGGATCGAGAAGCGTCGTCGCCAAGGACTGGAGCTGATTCTCGATCTTGCCTCGCGACGAACAGGGGCGGACCGCACCGCGCTGCGGACTTTCGTCGAGGATGTGGCCGCCGGAATCGAGGGGGAGTATGCCTCGCCCGAGGAGCTGCGCGTTCTCCTGTCGAAATCCGCGGATCAGGACTCGCGCTGGAATCTTCCTCGAGTCGACCGCGACGCCGTTGTGGCCGAAGTGGTTCGCGCGTCCATCCGCCGTTGGACAGACGAGATCGATCGTCGCCTCCAACTTGTCCGCGCACTTGGTCGCTCGCGCCGATTCCTCTCCGCTCGACGGGCTCTCGAAGCCCTATCGGAAAAGCACCCCGAGCGTGTCGAACCCGATATGGCGCAGCGGATGAAGTCGATCCAGGACGCTCTTCTTCGCGAAGAAGCGGAGGTCCGTCGCGCGGCCGCGCTCCTTTTGAAGGGCGTCGACGCGGCCCCGGCGCAGGGGCATCCGGAGTTGCTCCGGCTGGACATGAAGTCGGTCGTGGCGGAGCTGGAGGCCTTTCTCGAGACTCTCCCCGAGCACGACGACGAATTGGAGGCCGCAGCTGAGGCCGTGAGCCTCGTCAGGGACATGGTGCGAACTTTGGTGTCCCTGGCCCAATGGCGGGACTCGCTTCATGCGGCTTTGGAAAGCCGGGTGGCGGGCCCCCCTCTGCGGGTCGAAATCCGTGGTGCCGAGCCCATCCAGTCCGCGCGACTGCTCGCCTTCGACGGGGATGTCCTGACGTTTCAGGTGGAAAACAGCCCCAAGGTCATCAAAGCTCCGATATGGACCATGAACGCCTCCTGGCTCTTGGACCTTCAGCCTCTCGAGGACACGAAGGCACGGGCCTTGCTTTTTCTTCTCCTCGAAGATGAGCTGTCCTCGGAGCAAACGTTGTCCGCTCTCCCCAAGGAAGACCCCTTCGTCCAGCATCTGACGCCCAAGGTGGTTCGAGCCTTCGAGGCCCGAAACGACGTCCGAACGCCCGCGGAGAAAGAAGCGTTTGTCCTTTTCACCACTGCCATGAGAGCGCGAGTCGAAGGACACCTCGATGAGGCCATGGAGGCCCTCGAAGTGCTCGTGAAGAGGCGGGACCTCACCAGGACACCCTGGTTTCGCAAGAACGCGGCCGCCATCAGGCGCCTTCAGTCCCAGGTGAAGTCTGAGAAGCGAGCGGAAGACTTGCGCAAGCGGTTTCATGGTCGCGTGGCCCTGACGTCCGCCGGTGAGTCGCCGATGCACCTGGAACTGTTCTATGACTTCGAAGACGCCTCTCAAGCCCGCGACTTTCTCCTGCCCGCCAGCGGATGGATAGGCAAGGGACGTCTCGAGCGAAAACTTCCAGAACCGCAACATCGCGTTCGACCCGATCAAGTCGTCCCCGTGGTCTTGGAGACTCCGATCGATCCCGCGCTTGGCGTCGTGCGCGTCGACCTCGCGCTGAAGACCTCCGAGGAACGCGCCGAGGCGCCGCGCTGCCTCACCCTCTCGATCGGCGATGAACATGTCGCTTTCATCGGGTCCCTGGGAAGATCCGGAATGTATCGCCATCTCCCTCTGCACGGGTTGGAGTGGAGCATACCTTCACGATGGGAAGTCCATCGGGTTGTCTACTGGAAGGGGGCTCTCGAAGACATCGTCGCACTCCTTGGTGATCCGAGTTCGTGGCCCAGGTTTCGGCTCGAGCCCACGCGCACCTATGCCATCAGTCTGGAACGAGATCCGGCATCCAAGTCCATGACCCTGGCTGTCGATGGGAAGGTTGTTCTGCGGCAAAAGAGCTTGGGATCGCCCCCGTCGAGGGGAGTCCTCCGTATCCACGAGCCCATGCCGTGGGCTCTGGAAAGCCTTCGCATGGCCGGGCTTCTGGCTCCGTGACTTCGCGAGATGGCTGCATCATTGGCGTTCTTCGACCGTCTTGTACAATGGGAATTGCCATGACCGACATTGATCATGCAAGCTACGATGGCCGCGCCAGTATCCGATTGCTGGGGCGAGGCGGTCTGTTCGCCGGAGAGGAGGCACGGATTCTCCTCGGGCAGTGTCTGGTGCTCGGTCGGTCCCGGTCCTGCGATCTTTCCGTGGCGAGAACCACACCCTTCCAGAGACTGGGCCGCGAGGAAGTGGAACGTCACGCCAGCTATCGGCGGATCAGCCGCAAGCATGTTCGTATTTGCCTGGTCGAGCCGGACGTGGTCGAGATCGAGGACCTCTCGACCAACGGAACCCTGGTGAACGGACATCGCGTGAACAGAATTCGTCTTGCGGGATTCTCCTCTCCCGAGTCTCTCGCCATCGTCGAGTTCGGTGAGGGCGAGCGCATCGAGTTGACCCCCGGTGGCGCCGTGGAGCTTTCAGACGATCGACTGGCGACGATGGCCCAAGACGAATCTCATTCCAGTGTGGGCCGAAACGCCATCACGTGAGCCGAGGTCCGGACATGATTCGAGCCCTTTTCCTCCTCTCGCTGTTTTCAAGCTGCCTGCCGGGGCAGTCCGGATTGCAACAGGACTTCCAAAGGGCCGCTACGCTCTACCAGCGAGGATTGTATTGGGGCGCCGAACCCTATTTCCGGAAAGTCGCCCAGGCGCGTCCGGGATTCGGGCAGGCGCAATTCGGCGTGGCGATGTGCCTTTTGAAGACGAAGCGTTACGAGGAGTCCCTGAAGTTCTTCGAAGCCGCGGAGAAGGCGAAGAATCCCCAAGCCCAGTTTTTCGGCTTCCACGCGGAGTGCCTCGACTGGCTCTCTCGCACCGACGATGCCAAGAAGAAGCTGAAGCGCGCCCTCGAGATCGACCCGAAAGACTTCCACGCCCACTTCGTGAAGGGAACGATCGCTCAGCGCGAGGGTGACTTCGAGTTGGCACGGAAAGAGTTGGAATGGTGCCGCAGCAGGGACTCCAAGCATATCGAGACGGCTTTCCAACTGGCCAGCCTCATGCAGCGTCAGGGGGATCTGGATCGGGCGGAAGCTCTCGCGAGAGCCGTCATGAAACTTGATCCGAGGCACGCGCGCGTCCACTACATCCTTGCCGGAATCGCGCGGCGTCGCGGGAACAAGGACCTGGCGAAAAAGGAACTCCGCACTTGGAGGCGACTCACCGCCGAGCACGAAGCGCGCACGAAAAAGCAGGTTCAGGTTGACGGATATCTGGCGCTGGCATTTCGATTCCTGAACGAGCGCAAGCTCGAGAAGGCCATCGCCTACCTCGCGCGAACCCTGGAGGTCGCGCCGGGACATCCTCAGGCCACGTCCACCCTCCGGGAGCTACTCGCCGCTTTCGAGCGCAAGGGTCAGGGCTCTTCACCTCTTGCCATGAAGATCCGGAGCCTCGTGCGTTGACGGGGCGACTTTGCGCCGCGTTTGCTCTCGGTTTTCTGGTTGGTTGCGGTGCAAAGGGTACGGATTCCAAAGCCGAGAACGCTGCTCCGTCGGGCCTGTTTCGTGACGTGACCTCATCCCTCGGCTTGGACTTCGAGTCCCACCGCCGCTTCACCGGGCGATACGAACTCCCGGAGATCATGGGGAGCGGTTTGGCCGTTTTCGACGCCGATGGTGACGGACGCATGGACATCTACGTCCTTTCCGCGGGATCCGGGAAATCGGAGGCGAGTCCCAACGTACTTTTTCTGCGCAACGAAAAAGGCGGCTTTCGAAGGGCGAAAGAAAGCGGCCTCGAAGACCCGGGCTACGGTACGGGCGTTGCTGTAGGGGACGTGGACAACGATGGAGACGTGGACGTCTACGTCGGAAACTGGGGCGAAGATCGCCTCTACCTGAATGACGGAGAGGGGCATTTTCACCCATCCGCGCAGCGGGGCTTCGGGGGCGATGCTTGGACCACGTCCGTGGCGATGTTCGACGCCGACGGGGACGGATTCTTGGATGTCTGGGCCGTTCATTATGTCGAGCCGGACCCGGAGAAGGCGTGCACTCTGAGGGCCGGTGCGCGAGACTTTTGCAGCCCGAAGGTCTATCGCCCCGTTGCCGACGCTCTCTATCTCAACCGAGGAGACGGAACGTTCGACGACGTGAGCCGGCTTGCCGGTCTTTCGGCCGCGCCTCGGAACGGGTTGGGCATCACCATCAGCGATTTCAACCGTGACGGTCGCCCCGACGTCTTTGTCGCCAACGACGGCCAAGCCAATCAGCTCTGGATTCAGCAGGGCAACGGGCGTTTCGAGGATCAAGGGATGCTCTTGGGGTGCGCCGTGAATGGAGAGGGGGCCTCGGAGGCCAGCATGGGCGTCGCTCTGGGCGACGTCGACCGCGACGGCGACCTGGATCTCTTCATGACTCATCTCGTGGACGAGAGCCACACGCTCTACCTGCGGGACGAGTCGGGAGGTTTCACCGACGTGACGGCCGAGGCGGGCTTGCAGACGGTGAGCCTCCGACGGACGGGCTTCGGGACCGTGTTTTTCGACGTGGACTTGGACGGCGCGCTCGACTTGGCTGTCGTCAACGGCCGCGTGTCCCGCGGACCCCTCGACGCGAGCTTGACCGCGGACTCGCCCTGGAACGTCTACGCGGAGCGCAACCAGTTGTTCCGGGGCGACGGCCGGGGAGGTTTTGCCGACACGGGGGCTCTCGCCGGCGCTTTCGCGGGCGTGGCGCGGATCTCCCGGGCTCTGGTGCCGGTCGACCTGGATGACGACGGGGACCTGGACTTGCTCGTGACCAACACGGCGGGGCCGCTGCGGGCCTACGAGAACCTCACGCCGCCGGGTCGGTTTTTGAGAATTTGGGTGAAGGACTCGAAGCGGAAGCGGGTTGCCATCGGCGCGCGCGTCCTGGTCGTGACGGACCGCGACCGATTCCCCGCCGAGGTGGGAACCGGCGCGAGTTATCTCTCCTCTTGGGAGACCCCTCTCCATTTCGGCCTTGGCGCGGCCACCAAAGTGTCGAGGATCGACGTGACCTGGCCCGGAGGCGTGAAGGAGTCCTTCGGTCCTTTCGATGTGAACCGGACTGTTGTTTTGGTCACCGGTGAGGGCCGGCGATGAAAGTCGCCGCGGTTGTTCTCGTCCTCCTCGCGGCGAGCTTGATGTGGTGGTTTGTCGCTTCGTCGCGGGATCCCGTTCCGGATGTCCCGGACCTCGAGGGGCTCGAGCCCGCGGTCATGCAGATCATCGAGGACGCACACCAAGACTTGGTCGACAAGGGGGACGGGGCCGCTTGGCTGAGGTGGGCGAAGGTCCTCCACGCCCATGACTTCTTTTCAGAAGCCGCGGCCGCCTACGAGTCGGCCGAGCCTCTTCTGGGAGGTAAGGATCGATTCGAGGCGGTCTATCTCGAGGGTTGCGCCTGGGAGAAGATGGAGCCTGCCCGCGCCGCGGCGACGCTCCGCAAGGCGTCCGCCTTGCGAAGCGATTATCGACCGCTCTGGCTGCGCTTGGGCGCGCTCGATCTCCAGTTGAACCGACGGGAGGAGGCCGAGTCCGACTTCGAGAGGGCGAATGCGCTGCGCGAGGACGCCTATTCCTGCCTGGGATTGGGGCGCGTGGCCTTGGGCACGGGTCGTATCGACGAGGCCCGTCGATGGCTCGAGAAGGGGCGGGCCATGGACGGAGGGAATCAGGAACTGAATGCCCTCCTCGTGACCGTACTCCGACGTCAGGGGCGCCTCGACGAGGCGCGCTCCTTAGCCGCGGAGGTGGGCGATGCGGAGGAGAAGAGTCCGTTTCCGGATCCGATCCAGGTCGCGATGCTTGCCCTGGGGGCCAGTTTTCAAAATCGCCTCCGCTTCACAATCGAGTTCCTCAAAGCGGGGGACTATGAGGAGGCTCTTGTTTGGGCCGAGAAGTGCCTCTCTTCCCGACCCAACGACGAGGATGCTCTCTTGCGAAAGGGCATGGCACTGGCCCGCTTGGGGCGACTGTCCGAGGCGTTGGGTGTCCTCGAACCCCTTGTGCGCCGTCGTCCTCGCGACGCCGCGGTCCTCGAGGAGTTGGCATCGGCTCTGGCGGCTTCCGGGAAGGGAGCCCGGGCCCTCCAGGTGTTGGATCGGGCGTTGATAGTCGAGCCGCGTCGTGTGCACGCCCACTACCTGCGAGGCGTCATTCTTCAAAAGGCGCGGCCTCTCGAGGCCGAATCCGAACTCCGCTGGGTCATCGCGCGGCGGCCCGACCACTTGGACGCCCGCATGAACCTGGCGCGAGTCCTGTGGGCGGTCGGGCGCAAGGACGCCGCGCGAGAACAGATCGACGAGATCCTCGCTCGTCGCCCCGAGCATCGAGCAGCTTTGGCGTTGAAGACGAAGCTCGATCCATGAAAAAGGCCCCCCGGAGCGAGCTCCGGGGGGCCGTCGATCCGAAGATCAAACGATCAGTCGAGCGCGATCACATGATGGTCCAAGTGAACGTGCCGGTGGGGTCGTCACAGCTCAGGACACCCGTGAAGGGCGTACTCGCGGGGAGTTGTTCACCCACGGAGTCGGGCCCGGCCATGCTGGTGTAGGGCAAGGCGCCCGCGAAACCACCGCCGACGGGATTCATGGTCACGGGGTCGATCACGGTGAGATCCGTGTCGGTGCCCACCATGGCATCGCCGTCGGTGACACCGATGACGTAGTTGTTCGCCGTGTCGGTGTCGGCGATCACGCCGGTCCAGTCCAGATCCACGTGATTGGTGGAGAAGGTGGCGATGGCATTGCCGGCCGGAGCCTGGCTATTCCAGTACTGCTGGTTGTTGTACTGGATCTCCACCGTTCCGTTGAGGGTGTCCTCGACGATGTCGTAGGTAGATCCACTGTTGGCGGAACCGCCCCGATTCAAGTCGGTGTACAGAACCGCCACGCCGGGATTGGGCGGGTTGCCCCAACCGTCGAAGAATTCAGACATCGTGTCGGTGAAGTCGGGGGTGGGTGCCGCGAAGGTGATCTGGCCGTTGGCGTTCACGAACACGTCGTTGTAGGTCGTCCCACCGTAGGTGATGGGAACCGTCAGGGTATGCTGCGCACTACCGTCGTCCGAAAGCGAGAGGCTCGTGTTCACGAACTGGGCGAAGTACTGGAACGCGCCCGGAAGCGTCACGGAATCGACCCCGTCGGAGACCACCACATCCACGTTGCCGGCCATGGCGCCGGCGGGGGTCGTGACCTCCACGGTCATCGGATCGATGACGGTGAGGCCCGTGCCGGCCACACCGTCGAAGGTCACGGAGGTGACGCCGGAGAGGCCCTCACCGGTGAGAGTCACGAGGGTGCCTCCTGCCACGGGACCGGTGGCGGGTGAGATGCCGCTGACCACGAAGGGAACCCGGGTGATCACCAATTCGGCGAGGCCGGAGCTGGTACCGAAGCCTTCGACGACCACGAGGATTTCCTGGCCCGCGGAAAGAGGGATGTTGTCCAACTGGGAGCGGAAGCCTGGACCGCAGGCTGCGGTGTTGTCGTCCTGGACCACGATGCCCGTGGGCGAGGCGCAGTTGGTGTCCTGGAGCCAGATCCTCGTATCGTAGGCGCTATTGCAGAGGCTGAAGGTGTAGTAGCCGCCGGCCGTGGCCGTGAACTTGATCAAGGCGTCGGGCGCGGTACCGCTCGTCCCGTCGCCGAGGCCGGGGCCCACGATCGAGAACATCGTCGTGGTGTTGAACGTCGTCGTTCCGGTCGTTTCATAGTCGTTGTTGAACAGGGACGTATCCACCTGGAAGGGGATGCCCAGGTCGGCATCCGAAAGGCCCGTGCACTGGACGGCTTCCTCGCAGGTGTCGCTGAAGCCGCTGCCCACGTCCGGAGATTCGAGCACCTCGTGCTTGATGGAGTTGGAAATCTCCATGATGCCGAAGAAGCTGCCACCCGCGGCCGCGACGCCGGCTTGCAGGAAGAGGCCGATGTCGTTGGTGGGGCCGCCCTGGAAGAACATGCCGCCGTCGTTCCACAGCGTGGAGCTGGGGATCGTCAGGTCGATCTGTGCCTCCCCGGCGGCCGAAATCGTCGCACCGAAGGGCTGGAAGAGGGAGTTCACGATGGCAAAACGGTTGATGCCCGTGCCCAGAACGCCGAATTCGTTGATGTCCAAAGACACCGACGCCACGTCGCCGGCGAGGGCGTAAGTGGCTCCGAAGTACGTGCCGGTGCTCATCCGAACGCTGAGAACGTCGCCGGGGCAAACCGACTTGTCCAGGTCATCGAAGGTGCCGCCGTTGACTGCTGTTTCCAGCAGAAAATCGGCGCCGGTGCCTTCGCCTTGCTGCGCCCGCAGCGAGCCGCCCACGAGGGCGAGCGCCGCGAGACCGCAGAGAAGAATCTTGATTCTACGCATTGAGTTCATCTCCTTGTCTTGGCTGGGCGATTCCGAGTGTGTCGGGATCGCCATTCGCCCGTTTACATGATGGTCCAAGTGAACGTGCCGGTGGGGTCGTCACAGCTCAGGACACCCGTGAAGGGCGTACTCGCGGGGAGTTGTTCACCCACGGAGTCGGGCCCGGCCATGCTGGTGTAGGGCAAGGCGCCCGCGAAACCACCGCCGACGGGATTCATGGTCACGGGGTCGATCACGGTGAGATCCGTGTCGGTGCCCACCATGGCATCGCCGTCGGTGACACCGATGACGTAGTTGTTCGCCGTGTCGGTGTCGGCGATCACGCCGGTCCAGTCCAGATCCACGTGATTGGTGGAGAAGGTGGCGATGGCATTGCCGGCCGGAGCCTGGCTATTCCAGTACTGCTGGTTGTTGTACTGGATCTCCACCGTTCCGTTGAGGGTGTCCTCGACGATGTCGTAGGTAGATCCACTGTTGGCGGAACCGCCCCGATTCAAGTCGGTGTACAGAACCGCCACGCCGGGATTGGGCGGGTTGCCCCAACCGTCGAAGAATTCAGACATCGTGTCGGTGAAGTCGGGGGTGGGTGCCGCGAAGGTGATCTGGCCGTTGGCGTTCACGAACACGTCGTTGTAGGTCGTCCCACCGTAGGTGATGGGAACCGTCAGGGTATGCTGCGCACTACCGTCGTCCGAAAGCGAGAGGCTCGTGTTCACGAACTGGGCGAAGTACTGGAACGCGCCCGGAAGCGTCACGGAATCGACCCCGTCGGAGACCACCACATCCACGTTGCCGGCCATGGCGCCGGCGGGGGTCGTGACCTCCACGGTCATCGGATCGATGACGGTGAGGCCCGTGCCGGCCACACCGTCGAAGGTCACGGAGGTGACGCCGGAGAGGCCCTCACCGGTGAGAGTCACGAGGGTGCCGCCCCCGACGGGCCCCGTGACGGGTGAGATGCCGCTGACCACGAAGGGAACCCGGGTGATCACCATTTCGGCGAGGCCGGATGAGCTATTGAACCCGTCGACGACGATGAGAACTTCGTCGCCGGCGTTGAGGGGAATGTCCTCCAGAGCAGACTGGAGTGACCCGCAGAGAGCGCCATCATCGTCGTGGACGAGGCCAGTGGGTGCGGCACAATTGGTGTCCATCAGCCACACGCGCGAATCGTAGGAGCTACTGCAAAAATCGAAGGTGTAAAAACCACCCGCGGTCGCCGTGAACTTCACGAGAGCGTCCGGACCGGGCCCGGAGCTGTTTCCGCTGCCCATACCTGCCGGGACGACGGTGAACGAAGTCTGCTGACCAAATCCGCTCAATCCCTGGGTGTCGTAGTCATCGTTGAACAGGGACGTGTCCACCTGGAAGGGGATGCCCAGGTCGGCGTCCGACAACCCGGGCAGGCAGAGGGCCTGAGCGCAGGTGTCCTGGAAGATGGAGGCGCCGTCCACAGTGGAATGACGAATCGTATTCGTCACGGCCCAGCTCTGGGGTGCACCGCTGGCGGGGTCGAAGACGAAGCCCTGGATCGTGAAATCCGTGTAGTTGGTCTGGAAGATTCCCGGGACCACGAGGGAGACAGTCATGCTGCCGGTCACGGTGATCGGGATGGGCGAGGCGAAGGGGTCGAGAATGACTCCGCTCGTTCCACCGGGAGCGACGCCGAGGATGCCCAGCTCCGTGCCGAAGTCGGCGGCGGGCTGAGGATCGGTGCAGTCCAGGAGGGTGAAAGCCAGGGCCGGGTTGCCGGTCCCCATGTAACTGATCGTGAGATCCAGGTTGTCGCCCGGGGCGACTGTCTTGTCGAGAGAATCGGCGGCGCCGCCGTTGACGGCGCTGTCGAGATTGGCCAAGCCGTTGCCTTCTCCCTGACCGTAGGCGGGAGCCAGGGTCAGACAAAACGCGGCGGCTGCCAGGAGCATCATTCTGGTTTTCATTACGTCCTCCGTGAAGAAACCAGGGACAAAGGATTGGGGGTTGAGGCTTGTCGTGCCTTCGCGGCACTCGACATCGCAACGCTCCCCTGCGCGAGATCGAGACGATCTCTTGGGTCGTTGGTCGCGAGACGTGTGTGCGAGGGACTTGGCAATCAACCTCATCGTCATGCCGGCACCACGAGGCATCCGGGCACGCTACGTCGTGATCATAGCAGGTGTCAACGTGTCCCTGCAAAAACAAATCATTGTTGATGAGGTACGGAGGCCGTTGGGTCGTGGCGTCGAGAAGCGTCCCGCCTAAGCGAGGAAAAGCCAGCCTGTTAGGAGAATGGCGGACGGCGCGTCGCACGCCGCGTCGGGGCCATGCCGCGACAAAATGTCACGGGTCACGGTCCTTTTTTCAGTCGAGATCGGATGAATGGAGGCCGTGGGAAGTCTAACGGGGTTCGCCCACATGAACCGCCGGGCGTGGACGGGGAAGGGGCTCGACGAGGTCCTGGCCGTCGAGAAGCGCTTCCGCGCGCGTGAATACCTCTTCCGGCGTGATGGCCGCCATGCATTGACGCCCCGGACAACTCCGATAGCGGCACGGGCTGCAGGGGAGGGCGTGATAGAGGGCGCGTTCCGGATGTTGGTAGGGGTAGTAGAGGCGGGGATCGTAGGGGCCGAAGAGGGCAAGGACTTTTCGTCCGAGGGCCGAGGCCAAATGGACCGGACCGGTGTCGCCGCCGATGACGAGATCCGCCTCGTCCATGAGACACGCCACGCGGCGCATGCCCTCGAGGACGGGAAGGACATGAATGGGACGGGTGGCGAGGTCCTGGATGGATTGTCCCATGTCCATTTCGTCGGGCCCGAGATTCAAGGCGACGCGGAGCTGTCGGTTGGCTTGCAAACGGTCCGAGAGCGCTGCCCACGCGGCGAGCGGCCAGCGCTTGGACGGGAACCAGGCGCTCGTGCCCGGGTTCAGAATGACGAGGGGGCCGTCTCCGGTGACGGCCTTGGTCAGATCTCTGACTTCCCGGCGCATCGGGTCGGGGAGCGCGAGTCGCGGGCGTCGGTATTCCCACGGGATGCCGGCGAGGGTGAGGAGCAAGAGGTCTCGCTCGACCTTGTGAAGGACGCGTTCCATCGAGGGAAGGCGCCGATTCGTGAAGAGCCAGTTCGGTTCCCGGCAGTCCTTGCGATGGAAGCCGAAGCGCTTCTTGGCGCGGGTCGCTCGGGTGACGAGACCGCTCTTCAGATTCCCTTGGAAGTCGAAGACCGTATCGAATCGTCGGGAACGAATCTCTCGGCCGAATCGGCGCATTCTGCGAACGACATCGAACCGGCTCGCCCCCCGTCGGCGGGCCTCTCGCCACGTGCGCCGAGGCATGATGATCAGCTCGTCCAACGCCGGGTGATCGATCAGGATGTCGGCGGCCCGATCTTCCACGATCCACGCGATGTGAGCGTGGGGGCGATGAGCGCGCAGAGTTTCGAGGGCGGGAAGGGCGAAGATGACGTCTCCCACGGAGGAGAGTCGCACCATCGCGATGCGCTCAGGCGTCGTCATCGTCCTCGGGGTCGGTGGGCCCCAGTTCCTGTCTCAGCATCTCCGCGATCCGGACGGAGCCCTCGATGGAGGGGTCGAACTCGAATTCGAGGTGAGGGGTCGTACGCGTGGCGAGGGCGCCGGCAACCTCGTGCTGGATGAACCCGCGAGCGTTGGCCAAGGCATGAGCGGTCCGCGAGCGTTCACCGGCCTCGCCAAGGACCGAGTAGTACACCACGCAGTGGGAGAGATCCTTGGCCAGCTTGACTCTCGTGACGGTCACCAGCCCCAATCGAGGGTCGGCGATGTCCCTCAAGAGGACCTGGCTCACTTTGAACTTGATGACCTGCTGGAGTCTCTCGATCTTGTAGCCCATGATCCCTGTCTCCGTCAGCGTACGGGCGTCAGATGATTTCCAGGGCGAAATCCTCGAGCCGTGCGTTGGGGAATTCTTCCACGTAATCCACGATCTTGCGGCAGCAGCCCTCGAGGACCCGGGCGTCCGTGCCCACGAGCACGACGCCGAGGATGGCGGACCTCCAGAGATCCAGGTCCCCGACTTCGGCCGTGGAAGCCTTGAAGCGATGTCGAATGCGCTCCTTCAACCCTTTGACGGCACGGCGTTTGTCTTTCAGGCTCATGGCCCAGGGGATGGCCAGCTCGAGCTGGAGCGCGGCGATCAGCATGGGGATTCCTCGCCTCGTTCAATCGCTCAGAGTCCGCTTGACCTTCTCCACGTCGTAGGGTTCGAGGATGTCGCCCACCTTGATGTCGTCGAAGCCGTCGATGCGAATACCGCACTCGCTGCCTTCTTTGACCTCCCGCACGTCATCCTTGACGTGGCGAAGTGAAGCGATCTTGCCCTCGTGGATCAGAATCCCGTCACGGGTGATGCGCACCCTCGACGAGGCGCGTACGACACCGTCTTGGACGAGGCAGCCCGCGATCGTGCCGAGCTTGGACACCTTGAAGGTCTTGAGAACCTCCACGTGACCCGTGATCTTCTCCAACTCCTCGGGAGCCAACTGGCCTTCGAGGGCGTCCTTCAACTCATCGAGGAGTTTGTAGATGACGCTGTAGTGGCGAATCTCGACGCGCTTTTGCTTCGAGAGTTTTCGCGCCGCCGAATTGTCCGTGACGTTGAAGCCGAGGATGACCGCATCCGAGGCGTCGGCCAGAGTGACGTCGGTCTCGGTGACGCCGCCCACGGCGCCGTGGATGATGCGAGGTTCGATCTCGTCGTGTTTGAAGGAGAGGATTTCCTTCTTCAGGACCTCCAAGGAACCCTGTGTATCCGTCTTGAGAATGATGTTGACGCGGCCCGTCTCCGCCTGCTTCAGCAGATTGTCGAGGCTGGCCCGTTGATTCTGTGCCAGGCGATCGTCGCGCGCCTGAACCTGCCGTTCGTCGGCAAGTTGTTTGGCCTTGGCCACGTCCCGGACGATATAGAAGCGATCGCCGGCCCTCGGGAGTTCCGGCATCGAAGGCACTTCTACCGGCATGGAGGGCCCCG
This sequence comes from uncultured Planctomycetia bacterium, assembly GCA_964559135.1. Taxonomy (GTDB): domain Bacteria; phylum Planctomycetota; family DRQF01; genus DRQF01. Next base: position 27,787 of record CAZLGG010000009.1, on the reverse strand, counting down.
CCTCCTTGATCATCTTTCCGTCCTGGTTGCGAATGGCTTTGATCTTGCCGACCAAGTGGCCGACGAGGTAGGTGTCTCCGCGGTGGAGCGTCCCGTCGGTGACGATGAGGCGCGCCACGTTGCCCTCGCCCTTGCGCTGATAGGCTTCGATGACCGTTGCGATCGCGGGACGCTTGGGATCCGCCTTCAGGTCCAGGACCTCGGAGACGAGGCCCAGGTACTCCAGGAGGTCGTCAACGCCTTTGCCCGTGATCCCCGAGACTTCGACACAGACCGTATCCCCACCCCACTCTTCGGGTTGGAGGCCGAGACCGACGAGCTGCTGTTTCACCTGCATCGGGTTGGCCTCGTGCTTGTCGCATTTGGTGAGGGCCACGACGATGGGCGTCTCCGCTGCCTGGGCGTGGGCCACGGCTTCTTCGGTCTGTGGCTTCACGCCTTCGTCGGCGGCCACCACCAAGACGACGAGGTCCGTCACCTGGGCGCCGCGGGCTCGCATTTCCGTGAAGGCCTTGTGCCCCGGCGTATCCAGGAAGACCACGTCGCCGTGAGGCGTGTTGACGCGCCAGGCTCCGATGTGCTGAGTGATCCCGCCGGCTTCACGTTCGGCGACGCGACTTTTACGGATATAGTCCAAAAGCGTGGTCTTGCCGTGATCGACGTGTCCGAGGAATGTGACGACCGGGGCGCGGGGCACGAGATCCTCTTCCTGCGTGTCCCATACCTCCAGCTCGTCCTCGACGAACTGCTTCTCGAGGTTCTCCGCATCCTTCACTTGGATCTCACACTCGAACTCGAGTCCGATGAGTTCCACCGTGTCCTTGTCCAGCGTCGTGTTGATGCTCGGGAACATGCCGTGATCGCGAATGAGGGATTCGATGATCACCGCCGCTTTCAGGCCCATGGCCGCGGAAAGATCCTTGACCGTGATCGGCAATTGGATCTCGCAGCTCGTGGGCCGTTCGACCGGCTGCTTCGCCTTCTTGCGACGCGGCATCATGCGGTTGCCCTGGCCGCCTCCCCGTCGTCCGCCGGGTCCTCGGTAGCCGCCCCCACGTTGGGGAGCGCGAACGAACGTCCTCTTGCTGCCTTCCCGGCTCGTCTGGATCATCCCGCCGGAGTCCAGGTTCCCCATTTGAGGAGCCTTTTGCCACGAGGGCGCGGATCGGGTTTGCTGCGGGATGTCCTTGTGTCCGAGAATCGTGGGACCTCGACGCTCTGGGAGTCCCTTGGTCGTTTCCCGGTCTTTCAAGGATCCCAATTCCTTGGCCTCGATCGTGATTCCCGCGCCGGGCGAAATGGTGGGGGAGACGACCTTCGTCTCGCGGGTCTTCGGAGCCGGCTCGCTGCCACCGTCGTCGCCCTCGCCTTCCGGACGATTCACGATACGCGCCGCGATGTCGCCGGAAACGGTGACTTCCCTCGGTCCCTTGGGTGGCGCGTCGGCGACTTCCGCCGCGACGGGTTTCTCCTCGGGGGTCGGGGCGCCCGGAGGCGAGACCGTCTCGAGGATCTGCTTGGTCTTGGGCTTGGGCTTGGGCGCGGGCTCCTCCTCGACGGGAGCGACCTTCGGGGGCGCGTCAACCTTGGACTCCTCGACGACGGGAGCCTCCTCCACGGCGGGCGCTTCCGCCTCGACGGGCTTGGGCTCCTCCTTGGGAGGAGGCACGTAGAGGAATGCGCGGATGAGGTTGGCCTGGGCTTCGGTCAGGGAGCCCATATGGTTTTTCACCTCGACACCGTGCTTGCGTGCCTCGGCCATGATGTCCTTGGATGTGACACCCAATTCCTTGGCCAACTTGTGAACTCGAATCGACATGCGGTCGTCAGCTCTCTTTTGTGCGGCGCCAGCGCCTCCCGGGGCGCGGGTCGCCTTTGTCGTCTTGTCTCAGCCTGCGGCCGGGGGCTCGTTGCGCTCCCCGGGCAGACTTTGATCTTCCTCCGGCTGAGCGTCCGCAGCCGGTTCTTCCGTCATCATTCGCGCCGCCGCGGCAGCCAAGGGGTCATCTTCCCCCTCATCGCTCGACGCCGTCGCCTCGGGCATCTCGTCGCCGTCGGCATGGGCCGCATGGGTGAGTCCTGCCGCCCCCGCTTCGTCCTTCGTGGCCTGGAAGCGAGCCATCTCGAGGAGTGGGTCCCGCTCCTCGACTTCGGAATCCTCGGCCTTGGCCTCGGCGCCGTCCGCGATGGTGACGGGTTCGGGACCCTCGCCCGTCTTCAACGATTCCAGGAGTTGTTTTTCCTGGGCGTTCAGCGCGCTTTCGGAGCCCTGCTTTCTGTGGCGTTTCATGGATTCCGGCAATTCGCCTCCCGCACCCATGATGTTCACGTCCCAGCCGGTCAGGCGGGCCGCCAAGCGCACGTTCTGACCCCTTCTGCCGATGGCCAAAGACAGCTGATCTTCCGCCACCGTCACGATGGCTTCGCCGGTCTCGTCGTCGAGGGTGATGGAGAGGATCTCCGCCGGTTTGAGGGCGTTCATGATCAGAATCTCAGGGGATTCATTCCACCTGATGATGTCGATCTTCTCGCCGTTGAGCTCGTCGATGATGTTGCGGATACGCGAGCCGCGGATACCGACACAAGCTCCCACGCAATCCACCTTGGAGTCGTACGAGACCACCGCGAGCTTGGTGCGGAACCCGGCCTCCCGCGCCAGCGCCTTGATCTCGATGATGTGGTCGGCGATCTCCGGGATTTCCAATTCGAAGAGGCGGCGGATGAGATCCGTGTGGGTTCGCGACAGCACGATGCGGACCCGGTGTCCCACCTTCTTGACATCGGCGATCACGGCGCGAATGCGATCCCCGACGTGCTGGGTTTCCGTGCGGATACGTTCATGACGGGGGAGAATGGCCTCCGTCTGGTTCAGGTCGCAGATGATGTTGTCGCCTTCGAAGCGCTGGACCGAGCCCGTCACGAGCTGGCCGCGTTTTTCGATGAACTCTTCGTAGATCTTGTCCTGTTCGGCTTCGCGCACCCGTTGCAATAAAACTTGCTTGAAGGTCTGCGCGGCGATGCGTCCGAGGCTTTCCAACTCCTGAGACGTCACGGGGCGGCCATCGACCACGCCATTGAAGGCGCCGGTGGAACGGTTGACGCTGATTTCGAGTTCTTCCGCCTCCGTGAATCGCTTTCGAGCCGCCGCCCCCATGGCCGCTTCGAGGCTGTCGAAGAGGATCTCCTCGTCGAGCCCTTTCTCCCGCGCCATGGATTGGACGAACTTGACCAGCTCGGGTCCACCCTGCATGTTCGATCTCCAACTGCGCCGCGACCCGGCACGTCCTCGTTCGAGGGCCGGCCCGGCTCGAGGCCAAAGAAAAAAGCGGGGATTCCCCACTCTTTCGGTGCAGGCAATCCACGCCTGGCTGGGCCCTCGCGACCGTCGGTCCCTCGGGAGGGAACGACGGCGGAGATCGTTCAGGGAGCTTCACGAGCTAGTCGTGCATGTCGGTCTCCCGTGGGATGGCCCGCGCCTCGGCGGCACGGCCCGCACCGTGAGTTCCTCGAGGCCACCCGCCCCAAGGAACATTCCCGAACCCGCAGCCTGTCCCCCCTTGGGACCGACTCGAGGGCTCGGGAAAGCAGAATAACGAAGGGATGAGCGAAAGGCCAGACGATACGGGGCCTCCGACGGTCGAATTCGCCGCTGTGGCGAGGGCTCTTTCCACGCTCCTTGGATTTCTTCAAGATATTGAAGAGTATGGATTTGTGAATTATCCGATCCCTCAAGCCGGGCCCGCGTCGTGACGTCGACCTCCCGTGCAGCGTTCGGACCCCGGGTGTTGGCGGCGCTGGGTGTCATGGGAATCCTGGGCGTGGTCGTGGCGTTGGTCTTCGTCAAGGTCTGGGATGATTACGTGACGGGCCTCCAGCCCGAGTATTTCAAGTCCCAAGGGCTCGCCTGGGGGCGGACGTATCGCTCCCGCGTCGAGGCCTTGATGGAGCGCTACCTGGACGAGCGTCCCCACGAGGAGGTCACCCACTGGCGCGAGTCCTTCCCCCGTTGGGTCCGCGGGCATCTGCGCGACGCGGTGGCCGCCGTGCCGGGGTCCCGTCCCTTGTCCTTGGCGGTCGTCGAAGGGAAGACGGGCAAGCCGGCCGCTTCTTGGGGCGAGAGCGGAGCCCTTTGGGCACGGGGCCGCCCGGTGGCGGGCGTAGAGCCCTCCGCGACGGTTCTTTCGGCCAACGGGGAGGAAGTTCAGGTCCTGATCGATCTGCCCCTTCAGGCCGACGAACCCCTGAAAGCCGCCTACAGGCTTCGAGTCCTGCTCGGATTCACCCCCTTCTCGAAGGGGCTCCGTCGGGGCACGAATTACGCATGGGTCCTCGTCCTCGTCTATCTGGTGATGCTCTACGGCCTGTTCGTGCTGGTCTATCTCCTGGGTCGGCGCGAAACCCGGCTCTCCTTCGAAGCCGAGGAGCGCAGAAGCCGGCTGAAGGCGATCGGGTCGGTGGCGGCCGGGATTGCCCACGAAGTGAGAAACCCGCTCAACGCCGTCTCCCTCAACGTCCAGTACCTGGAAAAACTGAACGCATCGGCGACCGGCCGAACCCCCGAGGGCGCCGATTTCCAGCGCATCCGGGGCGAATTGCGCAAGATCGAGCAGGTCATCGACAATTTCGTGGCCGTGGCCCATCTGGGTGCGATGGAGTTTCGAGACTTCGACCTGTCCCGGACGTTGGAGGACATGGTCGCGTCTTTGCAGCCCGAATTCGAGACCCGCGGTGTGGCCGCTCGGTTCCACGGAGAGGGGTCGGGACTCGTCCGGGGCGACGAGGAGAAACTGAGGCAAATCCTTCGCCACCTCACAGAAAACGCGCTGCGCTCCGTGGAAGATGCGGAGGAAAAACGCCTCGACGTGGCCTTCGACGGTCGAGACTCCCGCCGTGTGCGGGTCACGATCCGCAATTCGGGCCCCGTTCCCGATCCCCAGGTTCTCGCAAACATGTTCGACCCCTACTGGACGTCACGGATCTCCTCGCGGTC
>CAZLGG010000009.1:0-22787 GCA_964559135.1 uncultured Planctomycetia bacterium | reverse complement strand
GCTCACCCTCGCTCAGGTGGTGGCGGCGTCCCACGGCGGATCTCTCGAGGCCGCGCCCGCCCACGGAGGCGGTGTCGCCGTCGTTCTCGAACTTCCTCGCTCCCCCTGATTTTTTGCGACGGCGGGCCAGGGTATCATCGTGGAATGACCGGTCAGCCCTCAGTTCTCATCGTCGATGACGAGCCTTCCCAGGCGGAGAGCCTCCGTCGCATCCTTGCTCTGGAGGGCTTTCTTGCCTCCACGGCCCACTCTCCCAAGGAGGCCCTGGCCGAAATCGACATGCGCATGCCCGACGCCATCGTCTCCGATTTCCAGATGGGATCGATGAACGGGCTCGAACTCTACCGACGTGTTCGCGAGAAGAATCCCGGCATTCTCTTCATCCTCGTGACCGGCTATGGAACGATGGCGACGGCGGTGGAAGCCTTGAAAGCAGGAGTTCATGACTTCATCGCGAAGCCCGTCGATACGGACGAGTTGACGATCAAGCTCAAAAAGGCCCTCGACCTTCGCCATCTGGCGGAAGAGAACCAGGAACTTCGCAAGACCATCGCCCGGATGAAGGACCGGGTCCACGTCGTGGCGGCCTCGCAAAGCATGGCGGAGATCCTCGAAACCGTCGATCGCGTGGCGGACAGTCAGGCGACCGTTCTCGTCATCGGTGAGAGCGGCACAGGCAAGGAACTCATCGCCCGTTCTCTCCATGAACAAGGGCCCCGCCGAGAGGGGCCCTACGTCCGCGTCAACTGCGCGGCCATTCCCGAGAATCTCCTGGAATCCGAACTCTTCGGTCACGAGGAGGGTGCCTTCACCGGCGCCGTCGCCCGTCGCCGAGGTCGTTTCGAGATTGCCGATCGCGGGACGATCTTTCTGGACGAGATCGGCGAGTTGCCGCTCCACGTCCAGCCCAAGATCCTCCGGGCGCTTCAGGAGCGTGAATTCGAACGGGTGGGCGGGGACGAGACGCTCCATGTGGATGTTCGGGTCGTTGCGGCGACGAATCGGGACCTCGCCGCCATGGTGCGGGAGGGCGCATTTCGCGAGGATCTCTTCTATCGGTTGAACGTGATTCCCATCGTGATCCCGCCCCTTCGCGAACGGATGGACGACGTCCTCCCCCTCGCCCGGCATTTTCTGGACAAATACTGCGAGAAAAACGGTCGCAGCCTCGGTGACTTGGACGAGGGCGCCTGCCGACGTCTTCTCTCCTACAGCTGGCCCGGGAATGTCCGAGAACTCGAGAACTGCATCGAACGGGCGGTGGTGTTGGCTCGGGGCGAGACGCTCTCGCCCGAGGATTTCGTCTTCACGGGTGACGAGAAGGGGTCCGGGATCGCCGGCACGTTCGAGCTGCTGATGAACACGGACCTGGGCCTCGAGGATCTGGAGCGTAAGCTGATCCTGATGACCCTCGAGCGCTGTTCCGGGAACGTGTCGAAGGCCGCTCGGTCCCTCGGGCTCACGAGGAGAACGCTCCAATACCGCATCGAGAAGATTCGAGATCAGGACAAGACCAAGGAGGATTCCGATGCCTGACGGCGTGAGACTCGTCGTGAACGGACAGGAACGGCACATCCCTGATGTCGCTACGCTCGCGGATCTCATCTCGGTCTTGGGATTCGGTTCGGCGAAGGTGGCGGTCGAGTTGAACAAGGAGGTGGTCCCGAGGGATCGCCACGCCGAGACGCATCTTTCCGACGGAGATCGCCTCGAGATCGTCTCACTGGTCGGAGGAGGATAGACCCATGCACGTTGCCGATGCCCCGCTGAAACTGGGGAAATACACCTTTCGTTCGCGCCTTTTTCTCGGCACGGGGAAATACCCGACGCCCGAGTTGATGGTGAATTGCCTGGAAGCCAGCGAGACCGAGTGCGTCACCTTGGCCGTTCGCCGCGTCGATCTTGCGGACCGGAGCAGTGCCAACTTCGTCAATCACATCGACCGCAACCGATACACTCTGCTGCCCAATACCGCGGGTTGCTTCACGGCGGACGACGCCGTCCGGACCGCCAGGCTGGCACGGGAAGCGCTGGAGACCGATTTGGTGAAGCTGGAGGTCCTCGCGGACCAACGCACCCTCCTGCCGGAGCCCATCGAGACCATGAAGGCCGCCGAGATCCTCGTGGGGGAGGGGTTCACGGTTCTCTGTTACACCTCGGACGACCCCGTCATGGCCAGACATCTTGCGAACCTGGGGGTGGCCAGCGTCATGCCGGCCGGGTCGCCCATCGGATCCGGGCAAGGGGTGCTGAATCCCAACGCCATTCGGATCATTCTCGAGATGGTGGAGGTCCCCGTCATCGTCGACGCCGGCGTCGGGACGGCTTCCGACGTGGCCCTGGCGATGGAACTCGGTGTGGACGGTGTTCTTTTGAATACCGGCGTCGCTTGCGCCGCCGATCCCCACCGCATGGCGATCGCGATGAAGCACGCGTGCATCGCCGGACGACAGGCGGCCTTCGCCGGCCGGATTCCCAAGAGACTCTACGCGAACGCATCCTCGCCGACCGAGGGGCTTATCGCACCTGCCGAGCGTTCCGCCGAACTCTGATGACCGAGGGAGAGTCATCCGTCTCGCCACCGGAACAGGGAGCCTCGACGCTCTTCCTTCTTGCCGGTGTGGTGTACCTCCTGGGCCAACCCTGGGGCATGGTAGGAATTCGGGAGGCTCATCCCGCGCTCTTTCATCTGACTCTGGCCGGGTGGAAACTCGTGGCCGTGGTCCTCGGTTTTTATTGCGCGAGCCGGTTCGTGCCCGGCGACCCTTTGGGACTTCGTCGAAGACCGACGTGGCTCTCGGTCAAGCCCGTCTTCGGGGCCTACTTCGTTGCCCTGCCCCTGCTCGTCGTGCTGAGCATGAAGTTCAAAGCCGACCAGGCGCAAACCATCGTGGCGGATCTGATCTCCGGTGACGGGACGTTTCGCGCAGCGGTCTTTTTCATGGCAGTCGTCGTGACGCCTTTCTTCGAGGAACTCGTCTTTCGCGGGCTGCTCCAAGGGGGGCTCAGACGGTATCTCCCCCCCACGGGCGCCGTCGTCGTTTCATCACTCCTATTCGCGCTCGTGCATCCGGCGGCGGTCCTCGTGCCCATCCTCTTGTTGGCGTTGCTCTTGGGTTGGGCCTTTGAACGGACCAAGAGCCTTTGGGTGCCGATCGGCGTCCATTTCTTGCACAATGGAGTCGCCTTTGCGCTGGTTCTTTGGGGAGCTGGGGGATGAGAGATCCGGTGATGCATTCGTTCGGCGAGGCCTACGTCGCGGACAACGCGACGATCGTGGCCGACGTGACGCTCGGCGTGGACGCGTCCGTGTGGTTCGGGACCGTCATCCGGGGTGATGTCGCTCCCATCACCATCGGCGCCCGCACCAACGTGCAGGATTTGACCATGATTCATCCACAGCATGACGAGCCCGTCGAAGTGGGAGAGGACGTCACCATCGGCCATGCCGCCGTGATCCATTGCCGCGTCGTGGAATCCCGTTGCCTCATCGGCATCAAGGCGGTCTTGCTTCCGGGCGCCGTCATCGGAGAAGGAAGTCTCGTGGCTGCCGGCGCGCTGGTGACGCAGGGCGTCGTCATTCCGCCTCGGAGCCTCGTCATGGGAGCGCCCGCCAGGATCGTCCGCCGTGTCACCGACGACGAATACGCGTCCTTCCTCGACAGCGCCCACCGCTACGTCGGGTACGCCCGCCGCCTCTTCAAGAATTGACGGGGTGGTCCTGGACGAAACCCTGGCGGGAATCTATTCTACCCATCCTCCAACCTGGACACATCCCAAGGAGACACCCCCATGCACAGACTTCGAGTTTCCATGGCGTTCGTGTGGCTCATCGTCGCGATGGGCCCCGTCGTCGCGCAAGACTCCTCCCAGGAACAGCCCTCCGCATTCGAGCAGACCGTCAAGAACATCAACTGGACTATGGGGCCGGCGGAACTGCGGGTGGGCAGCGTCGGCACCATCCAGCTTCCCGAGGGATTCGCGGGCGCCGGTCCGAGTGATACGAAGAGGTTTCTTCGCGCACTCGGAAACATCGCTTCGGATGAGCTGGCCATGGTGTGTCCGGAAACCCTGGGCTGGTGGATCGACTTCGCGTTTGAACCCTGTGGCTACGTCAAGGACGACGAGAAGGACGACCTGGATGCGTCCGCGATCCTCGAGCAGTTGCGGAAAAACCAGGAGGAAGCCAACAAGGTGCGTCGATCCAGAGGGCTGGGCGAGCTGGAGATCACCGGCTGGGCCATGAAACCCTACTATGACGAGGGGCTTCATTCGCTGGCGTGGGCCATCACCTTGAAGGAACCCGGGGGAGAATCTTCGGTCAACTTCTCCGTCCGTTTGCTCGGGCGACGTGGTGTCGTCCACGGAACCTACGTGTCGACCCTGGACGACTTCCGCGAAAACCTCTACGCGGCGAAGTCCCTGCTGAAGGGATTTCGATTCGTCCCAGGGCAGACCTATTCGGATTTCCGGAAGGGAGACAAGATCGCGGAATACGGTCTCGGAGCCCTGATTGCGGGAGGCGGTCTCGCGATCGCGGCGAAGACGGGGCTTTTGAAGTCCCTGTGGAAAATCATCGTGGGCGTGTTTGTCGCGATCAGTGCCTTCTTTCGCCGCATCTTCGGCGGGAAATCGTCGTCGCGCCGGCGAAGTGGAGGACGTCGCGGCCGAGGAGGAACGGGGCGTCGCACGAGTCGCCGCGGCCCGCCTTCTCGTATCGCGCGCGGAGGCGCCGCGGACGTCGTCGATGAAGAATGACAGAGGACGTCCTCTTTCTGCTTCTCCTCGTCGGGCTCTATTTTTGGGAATGCCTGAATTGGCTCGCCCCTGGGTCCATCGTTTTTCGCGGAGAGCATGACGGCCACTGGTTCGTCCCTGACCTCGGCTTCGAAAACCGGATGGGAGTGCCGGTGTTGGGTCGCCCCTGGCCTCCCTTCGCCACCCTCTTCGGCTTTGCGCCCTGGCCCTTGGCGGTCACCGAGGAGGGCGTCGCCACCCACACGGCCACATCGTGGATTCGCGATGCTCGACCTCGCCGCCCCCTGCGCGCCTGGCGTTGGGAGGACATCGATGACGTCGAGATCGTGGGGCGTGACCTTCTCATCGACCAAGAGAAAGTCCTGCGTTGCCCATCCTCCCGCATGCTGCGTCGGATGCATGACCTCCTCTTGGACCTGCTCGATCTCGGTCCCGACGGCCGGCGGGAACGGATTCGCCGGGAGATGGAGCTTTGGCTGGATGACGAGGTCCCCCGGCGGCGACTGGAAACAGGCATGGGGCCTCGACTCGGGGTGTGGCTCTTCTCTCAAGCGCTCTTTTTGCATCTCGTCGTCGTGGTTCCCTTCGTGGTGCTCACGAGGGGGCTCTCGGGGACCTGGCTCCTCCTGGGAGGCGTGGCTGTTTTCCTGAACCTTCTCGTCACGGTCCTCTACGTCCTCACCCACCGTATCCAGCAGCCGGACGAAGTCGCGGAGCGCTGGACGACGGCGCTGGTCATGGCCGTGTTTTTTCCTCTGACCGCACGGGCTCATGATCATCTCACCCGCGACCTGTTGGGGGACGTTCATCCTTGGGCCGCCCGCAACCTGTTGAAGAGCGATGAGCAAGAGAGGTTGGCCCTGTGGCTGGCCAGGGATCTCCGCTGGCCGCTCCCCGAGAGCGACGCCCTGTCGGAGGGGGCCGCCCGCATTCTGGCCGGCTTCCACGTGGAACTCGAGGTGCGACTTCGAGCCCATCTCCCGACGAACCCCACCGAAATCGTGACCGCGATGGACACCTGTCCCCGTTGCGAGGAGGTTTTCGCGATGCCTCCCGCGATCTGTCCGGACTGCGGAGTCCTTCTCGACGCGGTGTCCTCCTGACGTCGGGTGAGCCGCGGGTTATGCTCCCCGCGATGAAGCGCTGCCTTTCCCTTTTGGCCTTGGTCCTTCTCGGTTTGGCGATCTGGTCGCCGGCTCTGGATGGGGAACTCCTTGCCGACGACATCCAATTCACCCAGATCATCCGCCGCAACGTGGACCTGAACGACGGTCTCGACGCCGCCAACGCAGGGCGACTGCTCGGCGCTTATACCCACCCGTGGAAGAGGAATCCGAATCTGGTCCGCCCCTCGGTCTACGTCTCGCATGCCGTGCATCTGCTGACGACGGGCGTGAATCCCCGACCGTTCCTCGTCGTGAATCTGACGGGACATCTTCTCAACGCCCTGTTGATCTTCGCTCTTCTTGCACGCGTCCTGCCCACCGCACCGCTTGGGGCCCGAAGCGTGGCGACGGCGGCGTTCCTCGCGTCACCCTTCGCTATCGAGCCCATCGCTTGGTCGGCCGCGAGGTCGGATCTTTTCATGACCACGTTCGGACTCCTGGGAATCTTGCTTTGGCTGCGAGGAGGACGCTGGCGGATCGCCGCCTACGCATCGGTCGCGTGCGCTCTCACGTTCAAGGAGTCGGCCATCGTCTACGTGGCGGCCTTGGGGATTCTCGAACTCTTCCCCCGGGATGACGACGTTGCGGGGAGGCCCCTCGTTCCGGTCGGACGCCTGCGATGGCGGCGGCTTGCAGGTCCCCTTCTCCTGGGCCTCGCCTACCTGGCCTGGCGAGGACATATGGTGGCGGGGGTCACGGATGCCACCTATCGAGGGAAGAGCGTTCTCGAAACGGTCATGAGCGGGCAGGCCTTGCGGAACCTCTGGCAGTCGGCAACGCGGTTTTTTGCGCCCGTCAGCAATGCCATCGTGAATCGACCGGCTCCCCTGCAATGGGTCGTGGGGCCCATCCTTCTCGCAGGGTTCTTGCGGGGCCTCTTCGCTGTCAAGGGGCGCGTTTTCTGGGTGGCGCTCGCCATCTTGATCATTCCCGTGAGCCTCGGCGTGACGGTGGGAGCCATCATGCCGAACCTTCTCAATGGACGGCAGGCCTACGGGAGTCTGCCGGGCCTGGCCGTGTTCACGGCGGCGGCGCTTGGGAGCGGTCCGCGTCTTCTCCGCGTGCCCCTCTGCCTGGTCTTGCTCGCCTGGGTGCCGCTCTCGTTTCTGGAAGCGCGGGGCAGCGCCGACATGGGGCGACGGGTCATGAGCCTCGTACGCACCGTTCGGGAACCGGTTTTTCGAGACGTCGACCCGCCACCTCGCGGCGTCGTCATGTTGCGCTGGAAAACGAAACTCTTCCAAGGGATGCCCGTCCTCCCCGAGGTGATCCTCCATGATCTCTTGCAGCCGCCTTTCACTGACAGGGACGTCGAGGTCCTGACGGTGGCGAAGTCGGAGGAACTGGCCGGGTTGGCGTCCCGAGATATGAAGGACTTCGTCTTCGAGGTGCTGAGCGAGGAAGAGGAGAGCCCGGACATCGAAGCGGTGGTGCCCGCGCGGTTTTGCGCGAGGCCCGAAATGCGATTGAGCCTGATGGCGCCGGCGCAGGGTTGGACGTATTCGATGGGCGAGCGGGCGGCGGCGCCCGATCTCGAGGTGACTTGGAGGTCGACCGCTCCGCCGGGAAGCCGGTTTGTCGTCGGCGTCTTGCAGGCCCGTCTGGGGGTCGGTGAGCAGTCTCCGTCTTCGTCGGCGCTGACAGTCACGGAGGACGACGGGCTCTACACCTACACGCTACGCATCCCCCGCGCCGTCGTCGTCGCCCGTGCCCGGGGCATCAAGGACCGCGAGACTCTGGGAATCTACGTCAAACTCGAGGACGAGAGCGGACGGCTCCTCGCCTGCACGGGGGTGGGGCTCTTCTTCATCGCGGGTCAGTGACCTCGTCGGACGATCCACGCGCCGGATTGCCGGTCCTCGAAGCGTTTCAGGCCGAGGCCCTCTCGCAGCCCTTCGCCCAACGACGACAGGTCGTCCGGGAGGGGGGCCTGGATGTCCAACTCCCCGTGTCCCGATGGGTGGGGGAGAACGAGTCGCTCCGCATGGAGAGCTTGCCGGCGCAGACGGGGCTCGAGATCGCCCTCGACGCCCACGTCCCGCGGGTCGCCGTAGAGAGGGTCCGTGAGGAGAGGGTGTCCCAGGTGGGCGGCGTGGACACGGATCTGATGCTGGCGCCCGGTGTGGAGGTGAAATCGGACGAGACTGGCGTCGGCGTGACGTTCAAGAACCTCGAACTCGGTATGCGACGGCGCGCCCGCCGGATCGACCTTCATGCGGATGCGAATCTCTCCGTCCCGGTCGCGCGCGAGAGGAGCGCGGATGGAACCCGTGTCGGCCTCGGGCCCCCCCTCGACCCAGGCCAGGTATGTCTTTTGCGCCCGCCTGTTCTCGAAGACGTCTTGAAGCGCTTTCTTGGCGACTCTCGTCTTGGCGAGAACGAGCACACCGCTGGTATTCCGGTCGAGCCTCTGAACGACGTGCGGTTCGGCGCCCCTTGCCGCCTCGCCGCTCCGTTTGAATCGTAGCCACAGGGCATTCACCAGCGTGTCGAGGACGTGACGGCCGATGGGGTGGACGAGAACGCCGGGCGCCTTGTCGAGGACGATCACCTGCTCGTCCTCGTGCAGCACGCTCAGCGGGACGCGGGCGGGGTCTTGATCAGGGAGATCCTCGGGGCGGATGAGGACGGCGATTTCATCTCCCGCCTGCAGACGCCGCGATGCCTTGGCGGGCTGCTCATTCACGAGGACCCCGCCCCGTCGGATTCGCGCTTGCAGGTCACTTCGGCTGCGCCAGTGGATGCGATCCATGAGGGCATGATCCAGACGCAGGCCGTCCTCATCGTCTTCCACGCGAAAGACGAACCGCTCCAAAGGAACAGAGAGATCTCTGTTGCGGCCTTCGACCAAGGGGGCATTCTCCTCGTGCGTCGTCGGGCGACGTTTCACCACGGCGATCTTCAGGCTACCATGCTCGCACATGGGAGACCCTCTCGGGAAGGAACGCGCTCGACGACTCGCCCGGCTGCAACGGGCCAAGGATCGCCGTGAAGCCGGTCGGATGCTTCTCGACTCCGTGCCTCTCATCGGTGAAGGCTTGTCGGCGGGGCTCCTGGAGGAGGTCTTCCTGACTCCGGGCAGTCATCCCACTCTGCGCGAGGAAGCCCAACGGCGCGGCGTTCCCGTGACCGACGCCGATCCCGATCTTCTACGTCGTATGTCGGGCATCGATTCGTCCGCGGGAGCCGCCGCTCTGGCGCGTCTTCCCGAGCCGCTGCGCTTGGGAGACGGCTTCGCGGATGGTCCCCTTACCCTCGTCTTTCTGGACGCCGTCGCGGATCCCGGGAATCTGGGAGGCATCGTGCGGACGGCGGCTGCGTTCGGCGCCGACGGTGTTCTCGTCGGCCGGGACTGCGCGGACCCCACCGCGCCCAAGGCGCTGCGAGCCTCCGCGGGCGCCCTTCTCCGGCTGCCCGTGGCTCGGCCGGTGGACCTGGAGACTCTGGCGGACACGCTGGGGTCCTTCACGATTCTGCGGGCGACGGCCCATGGCGGCGCTGATCCCACAAGCTTGGCGATCGGTCCGCGGCGACTCCTTTGGGTGGGCAACGAGGCCCACGGACCCGGTCCGGTTCCACCGGCATTGAACGTCACCGACGTGACGATCCCCCTGGAACTCGGGTCGGAATCGTTGAACGTGGCCGCGGCGGCGGCGGTTCTTCTCTTCCTCATGCACCGGGCTTTTGACGTGTCGCCCAGGTGACGGCGACGTCTTCCCCGTGGGTCAGTTCTTCGACGTATGAATCTCGGCGCTTCGGGAGGCCTTGGCCTGCTCGAGGAGGTCCCTCACGTGATCGATGGTGATGCAGATGCCCAGGGTTTCAGAGTAGATGCGGGTCACGACGCCGACGACCTTGCCCTCCGGCCCGACGAGAGGACCGCCGCTGTTCCCCGGAATGATGGATGCGGTGATGTGGATCGTATCCTCCACCTTGCGTACCGTCCCGATCGAAGGGGAGGACTCGGCGATTCCGCTCTCGAGACCGTTCTGACCTCGAGGGAAGCCCAAGGCCATCACGGGATCGAGTTTCTGGAGCGGCAAGTGACGGGCCGAATCGCACATGGCGAGGGGGAGAGCGTGGAATTCTCCCCCTTCGACCTTGAGCAGTGCCAGGTCGTTGTTGTCCAGTTTGTGGACGCGATAGCCGGAGCCGTACTGTCCCAGATCCGAATCGACGATCTTGAAGTGATCCGGTGCCTGAATGGCCACCGTGAGATTCTTTCGGATGTGATTGTCCCACCCCATGCCGATGAGGGGTTCGCCGGTCTCGTCGATCGCGCGGGTTCCCGCCTCCCAACAGGCGATGCGCAGACTGTTCTCGTCGACGCGGATTTCCCCCATGGAGATGAGGGCTGCCAGGTCGGCGTCGAATTTCCAGGGCTGAACGACGTGCTTGTTGGTGACGATGTACCCTTCGTCATCGACGAAGAAGCCGGAGCCCCAACCCGCCATCGTTCGCTTGCGAGCCTTCTTCCCTGCACGGAGTTTGTAGTAGTCGAATTCCGTGTAGACGAGGACGAGCCCCTTGCCATGGGCGGCTTCGAAGTTGCGGAATACCTCCGCGGCTGAACGGGGGCGATCCTCGAGATCGCTTTCGATGCGCTTTTGCAGGCGGCCCAGTTCGTCCCGGAAGTTGGCCACGGTTTCCGTGGTGCTGCGGAGACTTTTCGTCTCCACGTCTTCCAGACGGCTGCGCAGGTCTTCAACGAAGCTCCGGTAGGTCTCGATGTCACCGCGATGGGCTTCCTGGACGTGGCGGGCCCAGCCGTCGAGGGATTCGATCTGCCGTTGACTGTCGGAAACGATGCTCTCCAATTCCCCCTTGGCCTGGACCAACTCCAGTTCGAGGGCCGTATTCTCCCGCTCCGTGTCCATGATTCGGCGGGTCACCCCGGAGAGACCGAGGGAAAGGCCGAGGGCTATGAACAGATTGAGGTAGGGGAGGCTGCGACGGAGGGGAGAACGGGGGGCCACGTCGGGGGTCCGTTTTGCGATCCGTCGTCTTGCGCTGTCCATGAGCATCTCCATGGCCCTCCTCGG
Source organism: uncultured Planctomycetia bacterium (assembly GCA_964559135.1). Lineage (GTDB taxonomy): Bacteria > Planctomycetota > DRQF01 > DRQF01. The sequence goes on along the minus strand of CAZLGG010000009.1, from coordinate 11,821 downwards.
TGGGAGAGGAGCCTCTCACTCGCCTCGTGTTGGTCTGATGACTCGGCTTCCTCTGGGTATTCTTGCTCTGAGGAGCACGACCTGTCTCTTTCAGTGTCGGAAATCTGGCCGTTGGAATATGAGCCGGTTTTCGGAGCAGCAACCAAACGGGAAGAGTTTTCGGACAAGAACGAGGCCCTCGTTGTCCTCTGGACTCGGGACGTCCCCGTCCCGCCCGTGCCAGGGCTGGCGAGGAAGCGTTCGGATCGTCTTTGACGTTCAGTTTCTGCTCTCACGGAGGCACGGAGCCGCAGAGAAGATTCATCCCTGGATCCGAAATGACGGAGGGCCGTCCCGGGCCAATCTGTGGGGTCAGGAAGCGTCCTGGATCATCTGGCAGGTGGCGTCTTCGACCTCGCGGGCGACTTCGGCGAGAGCGGGGTCCTGGGAGAGAGCGGCCAGCATCTTGGTGGGAAGGAGCATGCCGATCCGGGTCGCTCCGTTCTCCGTGTAGACCGAGATGCGGCAGGGAAGCGCCATGTTGAGCCGCATGTCCGTGGAAAGGACGCGATGGGCGTGGGCGGGTTGGCAGACCTCGAAGACCTTGCATTCCTCATCAAACGGCATGCCCTTCGTGCGGAGGGTGGCCCCGATGTCGTGGACGTGAAGGACGCCGAAGCCGTGGGACGTGACCGCTTCCTCCAGAGCTGCCGCGGCCTCCGTGAAACTCTTTTTCGAATCGACGACGTGGTACATGGGATGATCTCTCGGACGGATTCCGGCCCGTGCGGCGCGCGGACGTGAACTTGGAGAGTTTGGCCCCTCCTCGTCCGAAGATCAAGCGTCTACGGCGTGCCCGTGAGTCCCATTCAGCGCAGCGTGCTGGGGTCGGCGTGGAGGAACCACCCCCCGTCGAGGCGCACGAATTCCACGTCCTTGTCTCCGAGTTTTCCGCGAGCGCGATCCCCGTCCATGACGAGTTCACTCAGCCGCAGCGTCTTGACGTCCAGGGAGAGGCCGTTCGTGCTCCCCTCATCACCCTCGGAGAGATCGTCCAGAAAACCTTGCATGTCGGTGCAGAAGGCCGCGTGGTCGATGTCACCGATGAGTTTGCGGGCCATCGCCTGGGCTTCCTTTGGGTTCTTGGGCTTCTTCACGAGTTCCCCCATCTTTTCCTGCTCCGCCGTGGAAGGCAGGCCGTGATGCTTCAGGAGCGCCTCGAGACGGGGCTTGTAGGTCGCCGCCTTGTCACCGTCGAAGGCCTCCATCATGCCGACGATCATCTCCCCGGCGATGAGCATGCCAAAGGACATGAGCGGTCGGTCCTGCGGGGCGAGCAGGTTGACGATGCCCGCGATGTCATTCTTGGCGGCGGCGTCCTTGAGTTCATCGACGACCGCCTGTGGGGAGGCTGCGCCCTGCGGAGATGAAGAGTGTTTCGGTGAGGAGGCGGAGCAGCCCAGGACGAGTCCCGTGGCCAGCAACACCACGGGGATGAGGATGGATTTCAGATTCATGGGGAGCGGATTCCGTCTTGGAGTGTGTTCGGGGGTTCCAACGAGAGACCCATCACGCCTATCGTCGCGGACCTTCGATGGCCTTGAGTGAGGGGAATGGCCCATCAGGCGGCCTCGGGTCGCGCCATCGACGCACCGATACGCACGCCCCCGCTCCCGGGATGAGGTCAGGCGTCGGCCATGGGAATCTGAATGCCGTGCTCCCGGGCGAAGGTCCGGGCTTTCTCGTAGCCGGCGTCGGCGTGGCGGGCGACGCCGATGCCGGGATCGTTCGTGAGGACGCGCTTCAGCCGCCGCGCCGCTTCGGGCGTGCCGTCCGCGACGATGACCTGGCCCGCGTGGATCGAATTCCCGATCCCGACGCCGCCCCCATGGTGAATGGATACCCAGGTGGCTCCCCCGGCCACATTGAGCATGGCGTTGAGCAAGGGCCAGTCCGCGATGGCATCGCTGCCGTCCTTCATGCCTTCCGTTTCCCGGTTCGGAGACGCGACGCTCCCGCAGTCGAGATGGTCCCGTCCGATGACGATGGGGGCCGTGATCTCACCCTTCGCCACCATGTCGTTGATCATGAGGGCAAAGCGGTCGCGCTCGCCATACCCCAGCCAGCAAATCCGGCTGGGGAGCCCCTGGAAAGCGATCCGTTCCTTGGCCATGCGAATCCAGTGGCAAAGATCCTTGTTGTCGGCGAATTCCCGAAGGATGACCTCGTCCGTCTTCCAGATGTCCTCGGGGTCGCCGGAGAGCGCGGCCCAGCGGAACGGCCCGCGCCCCTCGCAGAAAAGAGGGCGGACGTAAGCGGGCACGAAGCCCGGGAAATCGAAGGCGTTTTCGACGCCGCGGCTCTTGGCTTGGCCCCTCAGGTTGTTGCCGTAGTCGAAGGTCACGGCGCCCGCGTTCATGAGGTCCAGCATGAGTCGCACGTGGACGGCCATCGAGTCGAGACTGAGCTCGATGTAGGCCTTCTCATCCCGCTCTCTCAACGCGACGGCTTCCTCGAAACTCAATCCGTCGGGGAAGTAGCCCATCAGGGGATCGTGCGCGCTCGTCTGATCGGTGAGCAGGTCGGGGACGATTCCGCGTTCCTTCAGACGCCTGAGGAGGTGAATCACGTTGCCGATATAGGCGACGGATTTTGCCTCCCCCTTCTCCTTGAAAGCGAGGGCGCGATCGATGGCGGTGTCGATGTCCTCGTGCGCTTCGTCCAGGTAGCGGGTCTCCATGCGTCGTTGGACGCGATGGGGATCGATCTCGGCGCCGAGGAACGTGGCGTTCGCCATCGTGGCCGCCAAGGGTTGGGCGCCCCCCATGCCGCCCAGTCCGCCGGTGACCACGAGGCGGCCGGCGAGATGGCCGTCGAAGTGTTTGCGGCCCGCGGCGGCGAAGGTTTCGAAGGTCCCCTGAATGATCCCCTGGCTCCCGATGTAGATCCAGGAGCCGGCGGTCATCTGTCCGAACATGATCAGACCGCGTTTCTCGAGGTCGCGGAAGTCGTCGAAGGTGGCCCAAGCGGGGACGAGGTTCGAATTCGCGATCAAGACCCTCGGTGCATCGGTGTGGGTCTTGAAGACGCCGACGGGCTTTCCCGACTGGACCAGGAGAGTCTCGTCCTCCTCCAGGTCGGTCAAGGCCGCCACGATGGCGTCGAAGGCGTCCCAGGACCGCGCCGCGCGGCCGCTGCCCCCGTAGACGATCAAGGCGTCCGGATCCTCGGCGACGTCCGGATCCAGGTTGTTCATGAGCATCCTGAGAGGAGCTTCCGTCAACCAACTCTTCGCTGTCAACGTTGTCCCGCGCGGGGCGCGGACGGGCCGGGGACCACTCATGCCGATTCACCTCCTGGATGGGCCGCGGCTCGCGCCGCTTGCGTCAGGGCGCCGGAGCGCATCAGCGCGCGCACCCGGTCGATGTCATTCTTCATGATCCTGTCCTGCTCCCAAGGGGGAATCTCCTCCTTCAGCAGGTCGTAGGCCGCCGCGGCACCCCGGCCCGGTCGGAGGTCGTCGCCCCCGAGGTGAAGGGCCTGGCGGGCCGACAGGAATTCGATCGCCAGCACGTGGGCCGTGTTTTCCGTCACCTGTGCGAGCTGCCGGGCCGCGATGGGCGCCATGCTCACGTGGTCTTCCTTGTTGGCCGACGTGGGGATGCTGTCGACGCTGGCGGGATGGCAAAGGCTCTTGTTCTCCGAGACCAAGGCGGCGGCCGTCACCTGAGCGATCATGAATCCGGAGTTGAGGCCCGAATGTTCCGTCAGAAACGGGGGGAGACCCGAAAGGTCCGGATTGACCATGAATTCGATGCGGCGCTCGCTGATGTTCGCGAGTTCGGAGACCGCGATGGCGCCATAGTCGAAGGGCAAAGCCAAGGGTTCCGCGTGAAAATTGCCCGCCGAAATCACTTCGCCCGTCTCAGGAAAGATCAGAGGATTGTCGGTGACCGATCCCATCTCTCGTTCCAACACCTCACCCAGGTGTCGCAGGGCGTCCCGCGCGGCGCCGTGGACCTGAGGGACGCAGCGCAGAGAGTATTGATCCTGGACCCGCCCGCAGTCGACGTGGCTGGCCACGATCTCGCTGCCGGCCAGCAAGGCTCGCATGTTTGCCGCCGTCTCCACGTGACCGGGATGAGGTCGAACGGCGGCGACCTGCCCGTCGAAGGGCTTCACGGAGCCCCGCAGGGCTTCCAGGGTCAAGGCGGCGGCCAGGTCGGCGTGCGCCACGAGGGAGCGGGCTTCGAGGTAGGCGGTGAGTCCGAGTGCACAGGAAATCTGCGTGCCGTTGATCAGCGCCAAGCCCTCCTTGGCCTGCAACGTGACGGGCTCCAGGTTGGCGCGCCGAAGGGCTTCCTTGGAGGAGAGCACCTCGCCCTCGAATTCGGCTTCCCCCTCGCCGATGAGCATCAGGGCCAGATGGGACAGAGGCGCCAAATCGCCGCTCGCTCCCACCGACCCTTGGCAAGGGATCACCGGGAGGCAATCGGCGTTCAACAGATCGAGCAAGGCTTCGATCACCCGCGGCCGCACACCGCTGTGACCGCGCGCGAGGGCATTGGCCCGCAGGAGGATCGCCAGCCGCACCACGCCCCTCGGCAAGGGCGCGCCGACGCCCGAGGCGTGGGAGAGAAGCAAGTTCCGCTGCAGGACTCCCAAGTCTTCGGGAGGGATGCGCGTGTTGGAGAGTTTGCCGAAACCCGTATTGATCCCGTAGACGACGCGTCCCTCCGCCAGGATGTTCTCGATGAGCTTTCGCGCGACGATCACGCGTTCTCGGGCCGCAGGCGCCAGCGCGACCCGCGGTGGCCTGTCGCCCAGGAATCGGTGGAGGGTTTCGAAGTCGGGGCTGGAACCGTCGATCTGTATGGTCATGATGGTCGATCCTAACCATGTCCCCCTGGGCGCGCGAGATGGGGCCTGGGCGGTGTCCTCACCCTCGCCGGAGATCCCATGAGCCGACGTCCGGAGTCCATTCTTCTTTCCCAAGGCGTCCTGCTCGGCGGACAGGGCCTCACCCTCGCCTTGGGCCTGATGGTGACGGGCCGTCTGGCCGGGGCTCTCTCCTGGAGCGACTTCGGACTGTTCGCTTTCGAGGCCTCCCTTTTCGCCCTCTTGGGGCAGGTGGTCGACGGCGGTTGGGGCGGCGCCCTCGTGGGGGCGCTCGTGAGGAATCCGGCCGAGGGACGTCGCGTCCTTCGGCGGGCGGCGGCGTTGCGGTGGGGCGTGGCGGCTCTGCTGATCGCCCTCGTCCCCCTCATCGACGTCCCCGGTTTGCCGTGGCCGTGGATCGCTGCCGCTCTGCTGCTCTTCCCCTTGCGGACCGGCGCTTCCGCCCTCGCCGCCGCGAGGCGCTTCACTCCGAACGCGGCTGTGGGGTTGGCGGTCCAAGTCCTCTTCGCCACCGCCGTTCTGCTCTTTCCGACGACGGATGTGGCTCTCACGGGGCTCGCCGTTCGGGAGGGCGTCCACGCCCTTTCGATCGGACTCGTGTCCAGATCCTGGCGCCCCTCCGCGGTGGGCGACGCGCCTCGCGCTGCGATTCCCGAGTTCCGCTTCCGCGCTCTGTGGCCTCTTTCTTTGGCGGCACTTTTCAACGCGCTCTACCTCTCCCAGGACCTCTACCTCCTCGAGCGGCTGCGCGGGCCGGAGGCGCTGGCCGATTACGGGTTGGGCGTCCGCCTCGTCACGCCTCTCATCGCGACGGTGGGACTGCTCCTGGCCCCCTTTGCTCCTCGCCTCGCGCGGCGCTCCTCCGTGTGCGGAGCCGCCGCGGTGACCGCGGCCGCGGCCGTCCTCTTTCCGTCCGTCCTCTTGGGGTTCGGCGGCGGGATCGTGGGCCTCCTCCACGGAGCGCAGCGCCCCGAGGCTGTTCACGCCCTGGCCATCCTGGCCTGGACGCCGCTTCTGGTCGCGTTCGGCGGAGCCGCGAGCCTCACCCTCGTCGTGGGGGGGCGAACCCTTCCGTGGTGCGTCATCGCGGCGGGAGGATTCGTGTTGAACCTGATCCTCAATGTGTCCTTCATTCCTGCCTGGGGCCCCTCGGGGGCGGCCGCGGCGACTTTGATCACGGAGGGCGCGGTGGCCGGGATCGCATGGAAAACCCTTCGCACCGAGGGCACGACGCCCTGGCGGCCGCTTCTCGGACTCGCTCTCCCGATCGGCGCCGTTCAGGCCCTCTCCTTGGTCGTGTGGCCTCCTCGGACCTGGATGGGGGTCGTCGTCCATGGAGGAATCGCCCTGATCTCGATGGCGCTTTTGACGTTCTCTCCTCCCGTCGCCAGAATCCGAGAGAAGACCGATGAGGAGACGTCCCCGTGGCCGAGTTGAAAGTCGGGATCGACTACCGTCCTGCCCTGATCCTGAAGTCGGGCATCGGCCGCTACGTCGCCAATCTCGTTCGGCATCTGCCGGAGGCCGACGAAGAACTGCACCTTGCCCTGTTCTCGGTCTTCTGGGAGAAACACGCCGAACGGCTCGAACGCGCCTGGCTCCCGGAAAGCGAGCGCGTGGAGTTGGTCACGAAGAAGTTCCCCGGCCGCATCCTCAACTTCCTGGGTAAGTTCACCCCTCTCAGCGTCGAGACCTGGGCCGACGAGTTGGACCTTTTCCATTTCACGGACTACGTCCATCTGCCGGTGAAGACGGAACCCATCGTCTTCACCCTGCACGACCTCGCGTTTCTGCGTTCCGAGGACTTCCACCCGTCGGGCGACACCAAGCAGCTCACCGCCGTGACGAGCCAACTCGCGCAGAGAGCCGCGGCCGTGATCGCCGTCTCGGAGGCCACGAAGAAGGACGCCATCGAACTTCTGAACGTTCCCGAGGAGCGCATCGTGGTGACACCGCTGGGTGTCGACGAGACGTTTTTCTCGCAGGCGCCTCGATCGCTGCAGAATCCGCCCGCCATCGTTTCCGTGGGCACGCTCGAGCCCCGCAAGAATCATTTGCGCCTCATCGAGGCCTTCGAAGTCGTCATGGAACGGGGAATCGATGCGAAGCTGATCCTCGCCGGGCGCAAGGGTTGGATGTGCGACGACGTCTTGAAGAAGCTGGAGGACGAGACCTTGCAGGGCCGCGTGATCTGGCTCGGCGAGGTTTCCGAGGTGCAGCTGACGGCTCTTTATCGGAGCGCTTCCGTCGTGGCCTACCCTTCCCTTTGGGAGGGCTTCGGTCTCCCGGTCTTGGAGGCGATGGCCGCCGGCGCGCCGGTGCTCACGTCCGATCGGGGAGCCATGAAGGAAGTGGCGGGGGATGCGGCGCTCGTCGTCGATCCGGAATCCGTGGAAGCCTTGGCGGACGGTCTCACGCGACTCCTGGAGGACGCGGCTCTCCGGGATGAGCTTGCGGCCAAGGGCAGGCGACGGGCGCGGGAGTTTACCTGGGCTCGCACCGCCGAGGAAACCGTCAAGGCCTACCGGCTGGCCATCGAGCTCGGCCCGCCGGAGGCGCCGGAGAGCTGATGCGTCTTCTCGTGGATCTCACGTCCTGCGAGGATGCCGCCTCCGGAGCCGGAAGGCGGGCTCTGGAACTCTGGCCTCGCCTTGTCTCCTTGCTGGGATCGAACGATCGGGTGGCGTTCGTCACTTCGCCCTCCTTCGGCGCGTTGATCCGGGCGAGAGCGTCGCGCGCGGAGTTGCTTCCTTTTCCCGGGCGCGCCGGCCGACCGTGGAGCCGCTTTCGCCACCTGAATCCCCGGATTCGCCGTTGGCTTCGCGACGACGGATTCGATGTCGTCCATCAGGAAACGTTGCCGCTGGCCTCTCCCCCTCGGACGATCTTCACGCTGCACGATCTCAGAGAAGTGCATCCTCGTTTTCGCAGCGCCCGATGGCGCCGCGTCGCCGCCAGTTTCCTCCTCCAGTCGCAGGTGAGCCGCTGCGCGCGCATTCTCACCGTGTCCGAGTGGATGAAGGCAGAGATTCAAGGGCGGCGAGGACTCCGGAACGTCCCTGTCGACGTGGTGCCCAACGCGGTGGATCGGGAGTATTTTCGCACCGGCGGTCGCGGTTGGGAGGCCCTTTCCGAATGGAGCCTCGAGGCCGGTGCTTACCTGCTCCACGTGGGGCATCGCGAACCTCGGAAGAACCTCCCTTTTCTCGTCGAAGTGCTGAAGGAGTTGGTCGAGCGAGGGCGGGATCTTCGTTTGGTCCTCGTGGGCCGTCGGAAGGGGCGCTATGCCGTCCCCGAGAAGCGGGCGAGGAAGCTGGGAATGGAGGATCGCCTGGTGCTTCTCGACGACGTGACGGACGATCAGTTGCCGCCCCTGTACCGGGGGGCGCACACGGTGTTGGTCCCTTCGCTCTACGAGGGGTTCGGGATGACGGCCCTCGAGGCGGTCGCGGCAGGTGCGCCGGTTCTGGCGCCCCGACGGGGTCCCTTTCCGGAATTCCTTTCCGACGGACAACTGGTCCCCCCCGATGCCGGAGCCGAGGCGTGGGCGGATGCCGTGGAGGAGGGCCGCGGTGCGTCGGACCCATCGGCCCCGCTTCCCGATTGGGACGGCGCGGCGCGTGCTCTTGCCGAGGCCTTGTTCGCCTGATCGCCGAGGGGTCAGGCGTCGCGATCGGCGAGAGGAGCGTGACAGGCGACGAGAGATTCCACGAAGCGGCGGAGGCGTTCGGGACCCTCGACGGGGGGACAAAGGGCGCTCAGGTCTCGACGGTAAGGGCGCCGCCGCCTGAGGGACTTGAAGATGCGCGGGTCGTCTTGCAACGCCCGGCTCAGATCCTCCAGGTCCCACAGAGAGCGGATCAATTCGGGCGGAGCCTGCGCGCTGGGCGCCGGCCCGGAATCCCTCGGAGGGATCGGGAGCTCCGGAGCCGGCAGGCCCCAGAGGTCGGCGAGGGAGCGTGCCACCATGCCGGTTCCCGCCAGCATCCCTTCGAGGGAGCGGCCGGCCACGTGGGGCGTGGCCAATTCACAGGCCTGGAGGAGTTCTTGTGAAGGCCGCGGCTCGCCGGGGAAGACGTCCAGAACGAGGCCGCCCAGGCGAGACCGCAGGCGCAACAAGGCCGCCTCGTCGACGACGTTGCCTCGGGACGTGTTCAAAAGAAGCGTCCCCGGCGCCAAGGTTTCCAGGAATCCCTCGTCCACCATGCCCCGCGTGCGGTGGGGCCCCTCCGCGACGAGGGGCACGTGGAGGGACACGATGTTCGCTTCCCGGAGGGCCCCCCGCGGGGCGTAGCGCAGCCCGTCGCCGGTGCGCTCGGCGAGCGGAGGGTCGTGCCGGATGACCTTCCATCCCAGAGACTCTCCGGCTCGCGCCACGCGCTCGCCGATCCTCCCGGCTCCCACGACGCCCAGGATGACCTCGTCGGCTGATCGTCCGAGGCGATCCAGGGCCAGGTGAATGGCGGCGAGGGTGAATTCCGCGACAGAACCCGCGCTTGACCCGGGAGCCGCACGATACGCGATACCGCGCCGATGGAGGGCCTCGTGTGCGATGTGGTCCTCGCCCACGGTGGCGGTGCCCAGAAACTCGAGAGAACATCCCTCCAGGAGCGTGTCATCGACGAGGGTCGTGGAGCGAATGATCAGTGCGTCGGCGCGGGTCTCCTTGAGCAACCCCGGCCCGATGGCCTCGGCGGGAACGGACAGGACGCGAACCCGTCCGCCGAAGGCAAACGCTTCGTCTCCCCGAAAGACCTGATCATCCACGATGACCTGGCGCAGGTGGAACGCCTCCTATTTCGAGAGTTCACCGTCGTGGCGAATCCTTTCGATGCGATTCGCCGCTCTCCAGGCTACCAGATACATGAGGCGCGCGGTGTTGGAGATCTTCGTGAAGTTGATCTTGTCGACCGTGTCCGTCGGTCTGTGGTAGTCGGGATGGAACCCGCTGAAGAGGAAGATGATGGGAATGCCCTTCTCGGCGAAGTTGTAGTGGTCGGAGCGATTCCAGACGCCCTCCTCGTCGTATTCGAACTCGAAGCCCACGTGACGATTCTCTTCGAGGACGACTTCGTGGAGGTCCATCGACAGTTTCTTCGAGCCGACGAGATGAATCGTCTGGATGTTGTCTTCCGGACGTTCGTTTCGCTTCTCCTCGTTGCGACCGACCATGTCCATCTGGAGTTCGCAGACGGTCTTCTCGATGGGGAAAAGCGGGTTCTCCACGTACCACTTGGAGCCGTAGAGCCCCATCTCCTCGCCGCAGACCCAGAGGAAGACGATGGACCGTCGGGGCCGCGTCGCGTTTTTCTTCATGGCCCGGGCGAGAGCGAGTAGTGCCGTCGAGCCCGACCCGTCGTCGTCGGCTCCGGGGTAGATGGTGTTGCCGCGTTTGCCGAGATGATCCAGGTGGGCGCCGCAGATGACGACCTCGTCCCGAAGCTCGGGATCGGAGCCCTCCAGCCGCGCCACAACGTTCGGAGACTTGATCTCCTCCTTTGTTGCCTTGACGGTGAGGTGAACGACCTTTTTCGAGGGATGGATCTGGAGCCCCGCATCCTTGGACTTCGTGGCGAGTTTGGCGGGCAACTCCAACTTCTTCAGCAACTTCTTCGCGACGCCCTCCTCGAGTTTGGCGCCCATCTGGACGGCGGAAGCGAGCTGATAGCGGCCCATGCCTCGCCTCTGGGCGGCGCGACCGACGACCCTCAAGATCGCGGCGGGGGAGGCCTCTTTGAGCTGTTTGCGAAGGGGTGACCGAAAATAATCCCTGAGCGGCACCACCAGGATGACGACTTTGCCGCGAACGGACTCCGGGTCCTGAAGGGCGAGGTCCCTCCCCCTGCCCCGGATCACGACGGCCTCGCCCTCGGCCTTGCCTTCGCAGGACTCGAAGACGAGCCCGTCCCCTCCTTTCCGAGACCATCCGCCGACGGCGAGCTTGGAAGCCTGCTGATTGGGGAGGAATCGGACGAGGCGAACCCACTGGAAGTAGCTCCCCTGCTCTCCGGCGGGCTCGAGCCCGAAGGATTTCAGCCGCGCGGCGATCCACTTGGCGGCTTTCAGATAGCCTTTGGTGCCCGTGCCGCGGCCCTCCATGGCCGGTCCGGCCAAGACCTCGAGCCAGCCCTTGCAGGCCTGTTCGTCGATGTCCGCGAAACCCTCCTTTCTGGCCTCGTCGACCGGGGTGGAGCCCGCGTATTGGGCGGGCAGGAAGGGGAGCAGAAGGAAGAAGGCGGCCATCGCGCGCCCAACGAATCGAGTTCTCATGGGATCTCCATCGGAAGGGAAACTTTGACAATCTACGACTTTCCGGACCCCATCTTCCAGCCGTCCGCGCAAAGAGGCGCCTCGGGTGGCGGCGATTCCGTACCCGAGACGACGCGCTGATCGTGATAAGGGGTTATGGGGTGATCGGCTCCTGATCTCGGGTTCCGCGTGATGAGCAGAGCCTCCACAGCGAATCTCCCCACCGTGATGCGGCGACGTCATGGATGATGCAGCACCATGCCGCGCAAGAGACGCTCAAGCTCTCGTCCACCCTTGCCCGACTCAGTCCTCCACGTGTGTTGCGAAAAAACGTCTTGTATCTCATCAGAAGAGCCATGTGATGTCTAAGATATAAGCTGATCATGTTTGTTGCGAGTCTTGACAGACACCTTGTGTCACCTGTATGTTTCTTCGAGAACCGGGCCCACGAGCAGAAAGGAACGAGCATGTCGGCGATTCATCCCAAGGCAGCAAGGCAGCAAGGCAGCAAGGCAGCAAGGCAGCAAGGCAGCAAGGCAGGACTGACTCCTGGGGTGGGGATGTCCCCGTCGCCGTGTCGTCTTTTCTGAGCGCCGCGGTTCGCGTCCTCCCGCTTCTTTTTGTCCTCGCCCTCTCCGCCCTCGCCCAAGACGACCCGAAGTGCTTCGACGACCCCAGGTGCTCGGGCCACAGT
>CAZLGG010000008.1:56213-63068 GCA_964559135.1 uncultured Planctomycetia bacterium | reverse complement strand
TGATCGTGGATTGGAAAACATGGAAAAACACCTCGTTTTCCGACCGGAAAGGAGACCTGCGGCATCCCTGTTGCTTCTCGAAAGTCGTCCTCCGTAGAGGGCGTCCCCGGGCGCGTGCTCGGGCGCCTCGACGGGAGAGAAGGCGAGCTCTCGCGAGCCGCTCTCCTGGACTTTGGAGAAACAGGAAACGAGGATCAAACCGTGAAAAAGATTTTGTATCTTGCATCGTTCATGGGGCTCTTCCTGCTGCTCGCGAGTGTGGCCTTGGCCCACGGCGGTCAGTACACGGGTCCCGCGGGTGCGGGTTCGGCGGGCGGCTTCGCCCCCGCGGGCACCGGCACCCCCAGCCCCGGCCCCGGCCCCGCCGGTACCGGAACGGGCTCGACTCCTTCCCCCACCACCGGCGGCACGACCACCGGCGGCACCACGACGCCCGCTCCCACCGCGGGCCCCGTCCGTCCGGGCGGCGTCCCCACCGGCGGCGGCGGCCTGCCCGTCAGCGGCGCCGGCTTCACCGGGGCGGCCAAGAAGGGGCGTTCGGACGCCAACACCAATTGGGCAGCGTGGTGGTTCTTCAATGACGACCGCTTCCTCAACCTGAAGGCGAAGATTCGCTCCCAGGAACAGGACACGGATACGTCGGACCTCTTCATGTCTCCCGGCGCCTCGGACACCATCGTCAAAGTTCCCGCGAAAAAGATTCGGGAGAAGGTCAACCCGGCCCTCGAATACGCTCTCGGCGACGACTTCTTCGACACCCGCGCCGCGGCGGTGATCGCGCTGGGCAAGACGGGCTTCCCCGAGAACATCGGTCACATCTTGAAAGCCGTCGCGGACGACGATCATCGCGTGCGTGAGTCGGCGTGCCTCGGCCTCGGTATCCTCGGAAACAAGGACGCCGTGCCTTTCCTGATCAACGTCATGCAGAACACGCGGGAGGCCAAGAAGGCTCTCGGGCGCGGTACCGGCGATGTCCTCACCCGGACCCGCGCCTTCGCGGCTTTGGGCTTGGGGCTCATCGGTTATCGCACCGATGTCAGCGACACGCAGGCCGTTTCCGCTCTCATCGACATGATCAAGAACAACAAGGACGGTCACCGGGATCTCCAGGTCGCGCCTCTCACCGCCCTCGGTCTCATGAAGGCGAAGGAGGCGGTGCCCTTCCTCATCGATTTCGCGAAGGATCGTGACAACGGTCCCTGGCAGCGCGCCTACGCGATCACCGCCCTTTCCAAGATCGGCGATCAGGCCGCCAAGGATGTTCTCATCAAGGGTCTGCGCGACAAGCAGAACGCCGTGGTGCAGTCCTCCGCGATGGGCCTCGGCCTTCTCACCCCCGCGGACGACAAGAAGACCATCGGCGCCTTGCAGAAGACGGTCAGTCGCGGACGCGACCTCGCGGCCAAGAACTTCGCCATCATCTCCCTCGGGCAGATCGGCGGCGTCTCGAACCGCAACTTCCTCGTCCGTCTCGTCAACAAGGGCAACAAGTTCGAGAAGACTTTCGGTGCTCTTTCCCTCGCCGTGTACTTCAACAACCAGAAGAACGCGGGCGACTCCGAGCGCGGCGAAGTCGCGAAGATGCTCCACAAGGCCTTCGTCGGAGCCAAGGACCCCATCGAGCGGGGCGCCTACGCCATCGCTTTGGGCATCATGGGCTACGACACTGCGGCTCCCGACATCCTGAAGACTCTTCTGAAGGGTGGCCAGGCCAGCATGAGGGCCCATCTGTGCGTGGCTCTCGGTCTCATGCGCTACGAGAAGGCCATCAAGGCCATCCAGGACATCGTGAAGGAGAAGGGCGACGTCGACCTCCGTCGTAATGCCGCCATCGCTCTCGGTCTCATGGGTGACAAGGGCGCGGTGGATTACCTGAAGAAGGAGATCCAGGACTCGGCCAACAGCCAGGCCGTCCAGGGCGCGGTCGTTCAGGGACTCGGCTTCATCGGTGATGTCAGCGCCGTCGATACCTTGGTGGAGATGGTCAAGGAGCGTTCCAAATACAAGGACGCGACGCGTGCCTTCGCGGCCGTGGCCTTGGGGTTGTTGGGTGACAAGGATTCGATCTCGGTCATCTATCGCATCCCCGAGAACAGCAACTACATCATCCGCACGGACGCTATCGGCGAGGTTCTCACGATTCTGTGAGGCACCCCATGTCCTGAACCCTTGCGTCAGGCGTTATCGGCCCTCCCCCGCGGGGGAGGGCTTTTTTCTGGCCCTTGCGAACCGTTCCCGACCGATCACCTCCAAGAAAGGAGTCCGAGATGCCGGCGCGTCGCCCTTTTCTGCCGCTGATCGCCTTCTTACTACTGGTGTCCGCTCCCGCGTGTGCCCACGGCGGCGGCCGCTACACGTCGCCCGACGGATTCGCTCCTTGGACTCGACCCCTTCCCCAAGTCCGGGCTCCCTTCCACACCTGCTTCCCCTCGAGCACCTCCCGTGCGCCGCTGTCCGACCTCTACACATGGAAAGCGTGGTGGTTCTTCAATCAGGATCGATTCCTCGACCGCTCCCGCCCGCCGCACGCCAACCTGGCCCGCGACGAGCGGAACCGGATCCACGCGGCTCTGGTGCGAGCCCTCGACGATCCCTCCGCCGACACTCGGGCGGCCGCCGCGATCGCCCTCGGCAAGATGGGGCGCCCCGGGGATCTCGAAGTGTTGAAATCCGCCGCAGCGGACCCCCGTTTTTTCGTCCGAGAATCGGCGTGTCTCGCTCTCGGCTTGCTGGGGAACCCATCAGCGGAGTCTTTCTTGACGGAAGTGATGCGCGACACGGCCAAGGCTCGCGAGGCCCTCGGGAGAGTGTCCCGGAGCACGCGGGTGTCCACCCGTGGCTTCGCGGCCCTGGGGTTGGGCTTGCTGGGTGCGCGAAAGGGAAGCCAAGCGTCTCCTCGTGCCGTTTCCGCGCTCATCGCGATGATCGAGACGAATGCCGCCAACGAACGGGACCTCCAGATCCCGCCCATCATCGCGCTCGGCTTGACGAGAGCCAAGTCCGCTTTCCCCTTTCTCGAAGATTATGCTTCCAACCCCCGAATGCACGCCTGGCCTCGGAGCCATGCCCTCTGGGCCCTCCCAAGAATTGACGCCAAGGCGGCACGCCGCGTGTTCGTCAAGGCCCTTCGGGACAAGCAGAATGCCCTGATGCAGTCCGCAGTTCTCGGGCTGGCCTCCAGCCTCGACCCGGCTCAGGAAGAGGATCTGCGAAGACTCCGAAAACTCGTCCACCGAAGTCGCCACGTCATGGCCAGGAACTTCGGCCTCATTGCACTGGGAGAAATCGGCGGCGCCGTGAATCGCGATTTCCTTCTCCAGGGCCTCGACAAAGCCAATGAATCCGAGGTCACCTTTCGAGCCCTCGCTCTCGCCATCAGTTTCGTCCGCGGAGAAGCCCAGATGGAGCCGGATCGGGACGCCGTCGCGAGACGATTCTGGACCGCCTTTCTCGGGACGAAGGACTCCGAGGTCCGGGGCGCCCACGCCGTGGCCCTCGGAATCCTGGGAGACGAGAAGGCCGCACCCAACCTGTTGAAAGCCCTCCGTCCGAACGCCACCAGTCGCCTCGCGGGCCCCCTTTGCGTGGCTCTGGGCCTCTTGGGTCACGGGCCCGCAACCGAGGTGATCCAGAAGGTTCTCCAAGGGGACGGCCACACGGACACGCGAAGGCAGGCCGCCATGGCTCTGGGTCTCCTGGGCGACTCCGCATCCCTCGACGTCCTCGAGCGACAGCTGAGAAATCCGAAGAACGATCCAGCCGTCCTCGGGGCCGTGGCCCGCGCCTTCGCACGCATCGGCGGTACGACCGCCGGTCGGCTCCTCCTCGGGATTCTCGAGGACGGCGAGGAGTGCCCGGCGGCCACCCGGGCGACGGCGGCCTCTGCTCTCGGCCTCCTCGTCGACAAGAGTCCAATTCCACTCCTCCGGCCCCTCAGAGAGGATTTCAACGACCTGCTGCGCTCGGACGTCGTGGGGCAGGTCCTCACGCTGCTCTGACCGAGACGGCCCGGCCAAGTCAAGTTTTCCAAAACTTACCCACCGAGGTTGGTCGAATGAAGATGCAGGAGGAGGTCCAACCGTGCACACCGACACGCCTCAAACTCTGGAAGGTCTCTTCCAGGAGAATCCGGCCGTCTGTTCCGCTTTGATCCGCCTGAGGCGCTGGGTCCGGAGAGACGAGACTCTCGTCGTGGTCGGCGAGAAGGGATTCCCGACGGCGATGGAGGTGTCCCGCCACCTTCCCGCAGCGGCTGTCCACCACGCCGCGACCACGGACGACATCTCTCGGGCCGATCACATCCTCGTAGACGGGATGGGCGGCGAAATCGCCTCTCTCCTCGAGGCGCTCCGTGACCGCCTCGCCCCGGAAGGCGTCCTCCATCTCGGCTGGCCGGGCGACGCGCCTTTGCCTCATCTGCCCTCCGGCTGGACCCTCCTGGATACGGCCTGCTGGAACGCCGACGGGATCATTCAACCCGGCCATCCGGCACCGGCGCAGCGCGTCCTCGCGCTGAGTCGAGGACGCCTCCGACGACGCGTACCGAGCCCTCTCGTCCTCCTCTTCGATCATCCCCGTTGGCTGAAGACGACCCACCGGAAACTTCGCTTGGTGCTGGGCGCTCTGGGATTCAGGCTTCGAGACCTCGACGAGGTCGAGCTGCTCGCCCGAGGCGTCGACGCTCCGGCAAGGCCCGAACTCGAACGCTATCTCGACGAAGACATCTGTCGCGTGACGCTCATGCGTCAAATCGGCGAGCGCGTCCGTGGAGAGGAGGCACTCGAGCTTCTCTTCGACAGCCCGCCCACGGCCCGGGATCTGACGCTCGTGCGGGAACAGGGTCGCTGTGCCATGCGCGGAGCGGCCGAGATCATGGAGCGTCTGCGACCGGATCTCGTCGTCTGCGTAAACGGAACCCACGTGCTCCCGTATGCCGCATCGACTACCGCACAGGCCATGAACATCCCGGTGTGGGCTCTCGAGAATTCGTTTCTGAGCGATCGGTTCTTCCTCGAGGACGTCACCGGGGCGGTCGGAAACCAGCAGTCTCTCGGACGGTTTCTCTTCGACCGAGAGCGACACAAAGCCCTCACGGCTCATGAGGAGCAGGACCTCGCGGCCTACTTCGCGGCCCGCGACACGTCGACCAGCTTCGACGGTTGCATTCGGCAACCCGCCTCCAAGGATGCGGAAACCCTTCGACGGGATCTGAAGCTCGGCGACCGTCCGACGGCCCTTCTTTTGGCCCAGATCCCCTACGACTCCGTCGTGACCCTCGACAACCCGCACTATCCTTCGAGCTACCATTTCCTTCGAGCCGTCGTCGATGTGTTCGCGGAACACCCGGACTGGAACTTGATCCTCCGTTTCCACCCCAAGGAGGCGGAGGAGGGCGGTGACGCCACGGCGAGGAGGTTGGCCAGGGACGGATCTCTTCCTCCAAACGTGGTGACCGTTCGCGGTGAAGAGGAAAATACGTATTCCCTGATGGATCTGTCGGACTTCGGCATCACCATCAACTCCCAGAGCGGCCTGGAAATGGTTCAGAAAGGCAAGGCGTGTCTCGTCGCCGGGGATGCCTTCTATGCAGGAAAGGGTTTCACACGGGATCTTCCGCACCCCGAGTTGCTTCCGGCCTTGATCTCCTTCACGATGGCGCATCCCAACCTCGACCCGAGGGAAATGCGCCTCTCCCGGCGTTTCCTTCACGTCCTGACACGAGAGTTCACCGTCCCTTACGCCATGGACGGACTGTCCGAGCACCTCGCGGCTCGCCTTTCCAAGGCCGGCTTGTCTCCAACTCCCGCACGCGAATCGTTTGGCCGCCGTTCCGTCGAACACCCGCGCCTTGCCGTCGTGGTTGTCGTCGACGAGGACACGGACTTCGTCCCGTGCGTCGATACCTTGGCACGATCGGACTTCCCCCCCGACGCTTTTGAGGTCTTCCTCGTCCATCCTTTGTCGCAGGCTGCTCCCCCACCGTCTTGGTGGGAAGACGGACGACTCACCTCCATGACCTACGGCGCGGGAGGAATCCTGGGAATTCTCTCCCGTGTTCTCGATCGCGTGGAGGCGCCACATGTCCTCCTCGCTGACGGAAGGCTGAGGTTCGTTCCCGAGGCCCTCAGATTGATGCACGCCGAGTGCGCCATGAGCTCGGGAGCGCTCGCCGGGATCACACCGCCAGGGGCCGCCGGCGGGAACCCTTGGTTGGCGAGAGCCTGCCTCACCCTGGCGGAAGGGGCGAGGCCCGTTCCCGGCCTCAGTTCCCTTCTCACGTTCCCCACCCATCTTTTGAGAGTGGTTCTGGCCGAGTTGCAACCGGTCGCAACCGTGTCCGAACTCCTGTCGAGCATCAGCCATACAGCGGCCGCCGCCTTCGTCGCCCGACAGCACCCCCATATCGACGGGCTGTTGCCGGGGACTCTCAGCCTCGACGAACTCGCTCGCCGCGCCGAAGCCGTTGCGGACCCACGCCGTCGCGAAGGCCTGTCGGGGACCGTGTCGGCGCGCCCCCCCCGCGAATCCACGAGCCGCGATGAGGCCCGCTCTCAATTGGAGGCCGCCCTCGAGTCCCTGGAACGGCGCCCTCTCCCCGCAGGACTGCCCAACTCGGGCGTCGCAAGTGATGTCATCGACCGGCTGGCCGTGCTCCTGGACCGATTCTTGACCGCTTCCCGGGCCGTCGCACCGGCCACCGACGGCCTCGTGGGATCGCGCCTCCCGAAACAACCCTGAAACCGCCCCGGGCCACCGCAAACGGCGTAGGACGTCACCTACCGGTGCGCCCTCGCCTTGTTATCCTGCGACGATGTGCTCCCGAGCGAGGTGCGACACCATGACGCGTGAACGAGA
>CAZLGG010000008.1:0-56203 GCA_964559135.1 uncultured Planctomycetia bacterium | reverse complement strand
GATCACTGGCTGGGGCTCCGACACCTTGCACTGTCCGTGACCGACCTGGACGCCAATCTTCGTTTCTACACCGAGCTGCTCGGCTTCAGGATCGAATGGCGCCCCGACCCCGACAACGTCTACCTCACCACCGGCCAGGACAACCTGGCTCTCCATCGCGTGGAGACCCGCCCCGGCGCGGGGGCCCTCGACCATTTCGGTTTCGTCGTCACACGTGCCGAGGACGTGGAGGTCTGGCACACTCGGGTCGTCGAATACGGGGCGAAGGTCACGGCCGCACCACGAAAGCACCGGGACGGCGCCACCAGTTTCTACTTCGAGGCCCCCGAGGGGCTCGTCATCCAGATCATTCATCATCCCCCCCTCGAGAACCTGCCCGCCGGCCGGGATCCGAGGGCAGGGGGATGACAAAGACGGTTCAGACTGGCAAACTTCTGTCACCACAAGTCCCCGGAAGTAAGAAGAGGAAGCGATGACCGATAAGGTGAGACTGAATCTCGGCGACACGGCGATCGACCTGCCGATCGTCGAGGGCACGGAACACGAGAAAGCCGTTGACATCGGAAAGTTGCGAGCCCAGACCGGCTACATCACGCTGGATCCCGGGTATGTGAACACGGGTTCGTGCAAAAGTTCCATCTGCTATATCGATGGTGAAGCGGGAATCCTTCGGTATCGCGGTTATCCCATCGAGGAGCTGGCCAACAAGGCATCGTTTCTCGAAGTGAGTTATCTCCTTCTCCATGGCGATTTGCCGACGAAGGACCAGCTCGAAGAGTTCGCCGGTTCCGTGGCCCGTCACTCGATGCTTCACGAAGACATGAAGCACTTCTTCGATGCGGTCACGAGTTATGCCCATCCGATGGCGGTTCTTTCGGCCATGGTCTGCAGTCTTTCGAGCTACTATCCGAATCAGCAGGACCCACACGACCCCGAGCACCGGACGCTTTCGATCATCCGCCTCCTGGCCAAGCTGCCGACCATCGCCGCGCTGTCCTACAAGAAGTCCATCGGACAGCCCGTGATCTACCCGCGGAACGACCTCGACTATTGCGCGAACTTCTTGAACATGATGTTCGCGGTTCCCTGCGAGCCCTACGAAATCAAGAAGGAGTTGGCCGAAGCGCTGAACCTCATTCTCATTCTCCACGCGGATCACGAGCAAAACTGCAGCACCTCGACGGTGCGCCAAGTCGGGTCCAGCGACGCCAGTCTCTACGCCTCGATCGCCGCTGGGATTTGCGCCCTCTGGGGGCCTCTCCACGGCGGCGCCAATCAGAAGGTCATCGAGATGTTGGAGCAGATTCGCGATGGGCACGGAAGTTGCCAACGATTCATCGAGAAGGTGAAGGACAAATCCTCCGGGGTACGCCTCATGGGATTCGGGCACCGTGTTTACAAGAATTTCGACCCGAGGGCGAAGATCATCAAGTCCTCTTGCGACCGCGTCCTGTCGACGCTCGGAATGAACGACTCGCTTCTCGATGTGGCCAAGGAGTTGGAGCAGGCCGCCTTGGAAGACGAGTACTTCATCTCTCGGAAGCTCTATCCGAACGTCGACTTCTATAGCGGCATCATCTACCGGGCCATGGGAATACCGACGAGCATGTTCACCGTCATGTTCGCCCTCGGACGCCTCCCCGGCTGGATGGCGCACTGGAAGGAGATGCACGAGAATCCCGGTCGCATTTCTCGACCGCGCCAGGTCTACGTGGGGCCGCCGGAGCGCCATTGGACCGCTATCGAGAACCGGGGTTGACTGAATCCTCCCGAAAAGCCGCTCCCGCCTCGACCGTCCCGACGAAGGCGCTGATTGCCGGGATTGCGGCGAATCTCGCCCTCGCGGTGACGAAATTCGCTGCCTTTTTGTTCACAGGAAGCTCCGCCATGCTGGCGGAATCGTTGCACTCGGCGGCCGACTCCTCCAACCAACTGCTCTTGGCGTTGGGCGCGCGGCGCGCCCAACGCCCGCCGACCCCCGAGCACCCTTTGGGCTTCGGCCGGGAGCGCTACTTCTGGGCGTTCGTGGTGGCCATCATCATCTTCGCCCTCGGTGCCGCATTTTCGATTTACGAAGGCATTCACAAGCTCGCCAATCCCGGGGAGCTGAAGAACCTCGGCTGGAGCTATGGAGCCCTCGGGATCGGGCTACTCATGGAAGGTTTTGCGCTTCGGGTGGCATGGAAGGAGTTCCAGCACCTGAGAGGAGAAAAAAATGGAGGCCTTCTCGCGACCCTGTCGCGCACGAAGGACCCCACGCTGCCCACCCTACTGGCCGAGGATTCGGCGGCCATCACAGGTCTGCTGGTGGCCCTCGCGGGCGTAACTCTCTCGGTATGGACGGGCTCTTCGAAGTGGGACGCGGGAGCGTCCATCGTCATCGGCTGCGTGCTTCTCTACGTCGCCTGGTTCCTCGCCAAGGAGAGTCACAGTCTCCTCATAGGCGAATCCGCGTCCGAGGAGGATCGCACCCGCATTCAGGATGTCCTCGATGCCGATCCCGATGTGGACTGCACCCTGGAGCTGATCACGCTCCATGTGGGACCGAACACCCTGCTCGTCCTCCTCAACGTCGATTTCAGGGAGAACCTCTCGACCCAGGACATCGAGGACGCGGTCCGCCGAATCGAGGTCGCCATCAAAGAACGCGTCCCCGCTGCTGGGAGGATATTCATCGAGGCGTCCTCCCTGGTGTCGCCCTGCGAGTGAATCAGGCGCCCATCGCGGCCTCGACGTCTGCAATCTCCTTCGGGATTGCGGGGCCCAAAACGCGATGTCCATTCTCCGTGCAGAGGACGTCGTCTTCGATCCGGATGCCTCCGAAGTCGCGCCACGCGCGCAGGGCATCGTAGTCGATGAAGGAAGCGTGGCGCCCTTGCGCCTCCCACTGGTCGATGAGCGCAGGAATGAAATAGATCCCGGGTTCGCAGGTCACCACCATTCCAGCGGCCAAAGGGCGCGCACAGCGAAGATACCCGAGGCCGAATTGATCGCTGCGTTTCTGGTCGGGGTCATAGCCGACGACGTCCTCCCCAAGATCCTCCATGTCGTGGACATCGAGACCGAGCATGTGGCCCAACCCATGGGGGAAAAAGAGGGCATGAGCGCCCTGGGCAACCGCTTCATCCACGTCGCCCCGCATGAGGCCGAGTTCCTTCATTCCGGCGGCCACCACCCGCGCGGCGTGGAGGTGAACATCGAGATACTTCGTACCCGGTGCGATCTTCTCGATGCACTCTGTCTGGGCCCGAAGAACGACTTCGTAAACCGCACGTTGCCTCTCGTCGAAGGAACCGGAAACCGGGAACGTGCGCGTGATGTCCGAGGCATAGCCGAGTGGGGACTCGGCCCCCGAGTCGTTGAGGAGCAGACGGCCGGCTTCGAGCTCTCCTTCATAGGTGACGTTGTGCAGGATCTCGCCGTGAACGGTGACGATGGGCGTGTAGGCCTGAGCCCGACTCTTGCCCAGGGCGATCCTCTGGACCTCCGCGGCCACGTCGGATTCGAGAAGACCTGGCCGCGTCATGGCCATGGCGGCTCCGTGCATGGAAGCCGTGATTCCCAGGGCCTCCTCGATCTCGGCGATCTCTTCCTCGTCCTTCCGATTGCGGGACGCCGCGATGGCCACGGCGAGATCCCGAGAGACTCCCCGGTTGATCTCATCGGCCGTGGAGTCCCGTAGCTCCATGAGGCGAAGAAGAGATTCGCCTCGATAGGGAGGCGGATAATGGAGCGGACCGGCGAGATCCCCGAGATCCGACCCCAGCCGGGATATCGACCGCACATCCGTCATACCGGCGCCGTCGGCCAGGTCGACGAGGCTCGGTTGCGCGCCGTGCCAGACGACGTCCTCGACACAATCTTCGGGCCCATAGAGGCGATCTTTCCCGGATTCCATGTCCAGGAGCAGCGCCACGCCCGGTCTCGTCATCCCCGAGTAGTAGAGGACGTGGGAGTTCTGGCGGAACGGGTAGGGGTTCCCCCCATAGTTCCGGGCCGCCTCCTCGTGGCCCAGAAGCAGGACCCATCCCTTCAGATGCTTCCGGAGAGCGTCCCGCCGACGCGTATAGGTTTCCGAGTTCATGACCGTCTCCTTTTGGCTTCGGTGACAAGCTTGGGCCGTCCTCCATCCCTTGTAAAGGCCGGGAGGTGCGCGGACTCGCGAGGCGCCTTTCGTGTGTCACTCCCCACTGATACTCTCCTCGCATCCATGCGCAACCGGAGTTGAACCATGCCCACCGACGCACGATCCTCGGCCATTCGGGATATCGCCCGCCGGCCCCCTCCCGCCGCCTCACCAAAAGTCAAGGTGGCCGTCACGGAGGTGTTCGGCACACGGGTGTTCAACGAGGACGTTCAAAGGGAGCGCCTTCCCGAGAACATCTTCGCCAAACTCCAACTCACGACCCGGAAAGGAAAGGAGCTGGACTCCGACATCGCCGACGCCGTCGCCAGTGCCATGAAGGATTGGGCCGTCGAGAAAGGCGCCACCCACTACACCCACTGGTTCCAGCCCATGACGGGGCTCACCGCCGAGAAACACGACTCCTTCCTCGCGATCACCGCCGACGATCGCATCATCAACGAGTTTTCCGGCGGGGATCTCATCCGAGGGGAACCGGATGCGTCGTCCTTCCCCAGCGGAGGGCTGCGTTCTACGTTCGAAGCGCGGGGCTATACCGCATGGGATCCGACCTCTCCCGCTTTTCTACGAGACGGGCCGGGGGGCATGACTCTTTGTATTCCCACGGTCTTCTGCTCTTGGAGCGGAGAAGCTCTGGACAAGAAGACTCCTTTGCTGCGCTCCGAGAACGCCATCCATCGCGCCGCGGTGCGCATCCTGAACCTGATGGGTCACGACGATGTGGACCAAGTCTTCTCGACGATCGGATGCGAGCAGGAGTATTTCCTCGTCGACCGCACCCTCGCCGTCCGTCGGCCGGACCTCCTTACGACGGGCCGGACCCTCTTCGGTGCCGCCCCGCCCAAGGGGCAAGAGCTGGATGACAACTACTTCGGCGCGATCAGTCCCCGTGTCTTGGGATTCATGCAGGAGTTGGAATACGAGCTGTGGCGGCTCGGAATCCCCGTGAAGACGCGACACAACGAAGTGGCTCCAATGCAATTCGAGTTGGCCCCCATCCACCGCCGTGCGGCCGTCTCCACGGACCAGAATATGCTCATCATGGAGATGATGCGCGTCGTGGCCGAGCGCCACGGCTTCTTCTGCCTCCTCCACGAGAAACCGTTCACTGGCATCAACGGCTCGGGAAAACACACGAATTGGTCCCTTCAGGACAATACCGGGCGCAACCTTCTCGCCCCGGGGAAGACACCCGAGAGCAATCAGCAATTCATGGTCTTCCTTTCGGCCATCATTCGCGCGGTGGATCTCCATGCCGACCTGTTGCGTCTTACGGTGGCGAACGCGGGGAATGACCACCGACTCGGCGCGAACGAGGCGCCCCCGGCCATCATGTCCGTTTTCTTGGGACAGCAGTTGGAAGATGTCGTCGAGGCGCTCCTCAGTGGGGGCTCAAGTGCTGGAAGGGCAGCCACGGAGCCCATCCGCCTCGGGATTTCTGCGCTCCCCCCTCTCCCACGGGACACGGGCGACCGCAATCGCACCTCTCCCTTCGCGTTCACCGGCGCCAAATTCGAATTCCGCGCCGTCGGCTCCTCCCAGAGCGTGGCCTATCCCTCAACCGTCCTCAACACGATCGTCGCGGAGAGTCTCGACGACATCGCCGACATGATCGAGGAACGCCTGAAATCCTCCGAGCTGAATACGGCCGTTCAGGAGACGGTCAAGTCGGTCTTGGCCGATCACCGGAAGGTGCTCTTCTCCGGTGACAACTATTCGGACGACTGGGCGATCGAGGCCGAACGCAGGGGCCTCCCGAATCTCCAGGACACACCCTCCGCCCTCGCGCGCCTCACCGACGACAAGAACATCACCCTTTTCGAACGCATGAAGGTCCTCAGTGAGCGCGAGATCCACTCGCGTGCGCACGTCCTCATCGAGAACTACGCCGCGGCGATTCGGATCGAAGCGCTGACGAGCCTCGACCTGGGCCGGTCGTTGCTTCTTCCGGCGGCTCTCTCTTTCCAAAAACAGGTGGCCGAGACGATTCGAACCACCGAGGCCGCGATCCCGGGCATCGATCAGGCGAGCCAGAAGGCACTGCTGGAGAAGATCACGACCCTCGCCGGGCATCTCCGTCACGGCCTCGACGATCTCAGCGAGCGCATCGAGAGATTCGATGCCGTCGAGGCCTCCCCGATGGACAAGGCTGTTCTCGTTCGGGATGAGATCATCCCGGCGATGCAGTTTGTCCGAGCCCAGGGCGATGCGCTGGAAGCGTGGGTGGACGATGACCTCTGGCCTCTGCCGAAGTACCGCGAACTCTTGCTCCTTCAGTGAGCCGCTCGCCCCGGGACGCTTGGTGCCTCGCGTTTGTTTTTCTGTTCTGGGGCCTGCTCTTCGCGATCGTCTCCCGGCCCGTGACACCCTTGCCGCCCCCTCCCCTCGAAGCAGAGGTTCCAAGGGCCGCCGGCCAGGTTGCTCTTGTCGTCCTCGAGGGCGTCCCCGACGAGGCTTTTTCCTGGCCGGCCCTCGTGCCGTTCTTCGAAGACGTTCTGCGACGCGGATGCGGGGGACGACTCTCCGGGACGGCGGCTCCCCTCACAGGAGGTGCCCTGCCTGCGCGCTTCCCTTACGGACCGGGCGAGGAGGATCTGGTTGGCCTGCTACGTCGGGCCGGCCGTCGCGTTCTGGGGACCGGAACCGCCCCGGCACGGGTGGAGTCCATCGTCCCGTGGGCGGGCTCCGAGAGAGACCTGGGGCTCGCCCTGGATGAGCACTTTTGGAACCTCATCGTGGGGAGCCTCCGGATCGCCCCCGGGCTGGATGGCGCTCTGGAGGTCGACGGTGTCGCGACCCCACGGGCCCGGGCGATCCTGGACGAGGACCGTCGTTGCGCGCGCATCGCGGGACTCCTCGGCTCAGGGGGGCCCGTCATCCTGGTTTACGGCTCCGAGGGACAGGGATACCGATGGGCGGCGGCCGGGCCGGGCATCCGGCCCGATCCCGGGGAGAGCGTCGTCTCGCCCCAAGCCCTTGTGGGAACGGTGGCTGCGGTCCTTGGTCTGCGCCCGCCCCTGGCCGATGGCGCCTCTTCCCCGCCCATCGTGGATTTCCCGACGCTGGACGCTTCCCGGCGAATCGCCGCGTCCTGGCAGTCGGCGCAGCGACGCCGGGACCACGACCAAAGGCTTCGCGCGGTATCGGAGCAACGTCGGCATACGACCATGGTGCTCGTTCTCCTGGGATGGGGCCTGAGCGTCGTTCTCATCCTCGGAATCCGATTTCTTGATTGACAACAAGGCCCGTTTCGCGAGGATATGGGGGTGCGCAGCCTCGCGATCCCCCCCATCTTGCGAGGTCATACAAGTCAAGTGAGTGAAGGAGCGCCCTACGCGCTCGACCGAACTCGGCCTTCGAGGCTGAGGCGCCAGGTGGGCAGGTCTCCCGCCCGACCCATTCCATGGGCGGAAGGCCAAAGGGAGAGATCGCCTCGTGAATGAGGCGCATCACTCGATGAGGGCTGGTCTGTCAGGACCAGCCCTTTTTCTTTGCCGAACCCGTCGGCGAGACGTGATTCACCGTTCTCGGTAGTGCGCCCACGGCAGGTCGATCGCGGCATGAAACCCAGGGGACGCGTGGTGGATCACGAAAACCCCGTTGATGAGCGCGCCGGCGGTGGCCTGCTCACCGGGCGTGCCGCCCTCGATGACGCAACGGATCTCGGGCTCGCCATGAAGGACGACGCTGTCTTTTGATTCCTTTTCTCCCACGGCCGCGAGAAAACGCAGGCGCACCCGGGGCTTCTCGTCGTTCCCGACGTATCCGTGGATCCACTGGTGAATCCCGCGCACGCCGCCCGCGGGGATCGCGGGGCCGCCCGGACAAGGCGTGGTCACCTCCGCCAAGACGGGTTCGAGCCCCTCTTCGAACTCTCTCAACTCCCACCCGAAGGCCCGGATGATCATGTGCAGGCACGTTTCCAGGCCCACGTGTCCGAAATCCCCGACGGCTACTTTCTGGTCGAAGTCTTCGAGAGTGAGCCCCGCTCCGATCTTCTCTCGAAACGGCTCCCTGCGCGGGGCGGCGTCCTGTACCCGCTCCACCTCGATCGAACGAACGTTCAGACAGGGCAAACTCATGGCGACGGGCCAAAGATCCATGAGAAACCCCGGATTGACCCCCGTTCCCAGCACGGCGGCGTTCCCGGCCCTCGCCCAGTCGTCCACGGTTCCCGCCAAGGCGTCGTTTTGAAGATCGGGAGCCGTCGCCTCTTCGCAGCTCGTCACGATCGAAACGCCTTGGGAAAGATAGGGGCGCATGTGACTCGCGGCCGTGGCCAGTTTCGACGCCGTACACAAGATTGCGACATCCGGTCTCTCCTCGGCGATGAGCTCGCCCGGGTCGGCCGTCACGACGACTCCGCCGGGCACGTCGCATCCGAGGACATCGCAAAGGGCACGCCCCGCCATCGCCGGTGAGACATCGACGGCTCCCACGAGTTGCAATCCCCTTCGTGTCAGAACGCGGCTCGCGACTTCCCGACCTATGGGGCCGAGCCCCACCTGAATCACTCGAATGGTCTCGTTCATCATGCTTCATGATGGCAAGCGCAAGACGCCCTGAGTACCCCTCGAGGAGGAACTTGCCCTCGCGGGGTCGAAGGCGGGCCACTGCCCCGGTAAGGTCCTTCATGCAACGCCCTCTCACTCGACTCTACGAAGACGAAAGGTGCCTCTTCATTCTCAAGCCGCCCCGCGTCCTCAGCGTCGCGGCACCGGGCGGACGGGCCCAGGCCAAGGGCCCCCCCGTCGACCGCCGCCTCCGATCCGAGGGGCTCAGCGTCTTTCCGGTGCATCGGCTCGACTACGAGACGTCGGGCGTGCTCGTCCTGGCGAAGGACGAGGAGACGCGGGAGATCCTGGTCGCGTTGTTCCGCAAGCGCGCCGTCGAAAAGGAGTACACGGCGCTTCTGCAGAGACGTCCTCCAGCACCCCGCGGACGACTTACCTTTCCGATCCTCGACATGGGAGCCTCGGCCCGCATCGCCGGCTCGGGAAAGCCCGCCGAAACCCGCTACGAACTGCTCTCCATGCACGGCAGGTGCGCGCTCGTGCGGGCCAATCCCATCACCGGCCGACACAATCAGATCCGCTTGCATTTCGCGCACATCCATTGCCCCCTCGTGGGTGAGAGAAAGTTCGCACTCGGACGGGATGCCGTCGTGAGGCACAAGCGAGCACTCCTCCACGCTCGCTCTCTCACCATTCCCCTTCCCTGGAAGAACTCCACGATCCGGGTCGAAGCCCCCTTGTCCAGGGACTTCCGGAACGTGTTGAAAAAGTTGGACACCCCGCCACCCACCGTGGGGCCGAAGCCGTCCCAGCGTTAGATTCTCGGCATGCCGCGCAAGGACATCCAGTTCCAGCTGATCGCCACGGACCCCACGGGTGCACGGCGAAGCCGATTCGAAACGGAGCATGGGCCCGTCGAATGCCCGGCCTTCATGCCCGTCGGCACACAGGGCGCCGTCAAGGCGCTCACGCCGGAGCAGGTCCTATCTACGGGAGCGGAGGTCGTTCTCGCCAACACCTACCATCTCTCCTACGACGGGAGGCGGGAACTCGTCCGGCGATCAGGAGGTCTCCACCAGTTCATGGCATGGCCCCGGACTATCCTGACCGACTCCGGCGGGTTTCAGGTGTTTTCCATCCCGGACAAGAACATCGGCGAGAGCGGGGTGGCTTTTCGGGACCCCAACAGCAAAGCCGACCTTTTTTTGGATCCCGAAACGTCGATGGCCATTCAGAAGGATCTCGGCGCCGACATCGTCATGGCGTTTGACGAGTGTGTCGAATACCCGGCTCCTCGCGACTACGTTCAGGCCTCCTTGGAGCGAACCACCCGATGGGCCGAGCGGTGTCGCGACGCCAAGCTATCGCCCCACCAGTTCCTTTTCGGGATCGTCCAAGGCGGAACGTACCGGGATCTCAGGGAGAAGAGCGCGCGGGCCATCACCGCCATCGACTTTGACGGCTTCGCCATCGGAGGCGTGAGTGTGGGCGAGGGTCCGGACCTCATGAAGACGGTCACCGAATGGACGGCTCCCTTGTTGCCTCCCGAACTTCCGCGATACCTCATGGGCGTCGGCCATCCCGAGGACATCCTCGAAGCCGTCGAGCGCGGGATGGACATGTTCGATTGCGTCATTCCCACCCGTTACGCACGCGGCGGGACTCTGTTCACCCGGTCGGGACGCCTTCGCATCGGCGACAAGAAGTTTCGGAAGGACACGTACCCGGTAGACACGCACTGTGAATGCTATGCCTGCCGCAACTACACGCGTTCGGTCCTCCGCCATCTCTTCTACGCCGGTGAACCGCTTTTCGCCACGCTGGCCAGCCTCCACAACATCCAGCTCTATCAGGATCTGATGCGAGAGATACGGGAGGCCGTGGAGCGGGGAGAGTTCGCCTCCTTGAAGGCGAAATGGCTGACCCAGCTCGCGCGTCCCAAGGGAAAGACGAAGAGACGCCGATGACGTATCGCCTTCTCGATTCCGGCGACGGACGAAAGCTGGAGAGCCTTTCCGGCATCGTGATCGAGCGCCAGGCCGGAGTCGCCATCTGGCGCCGACGCGATCCCGAACTTTGGGATGGCGTCGTCGGCCGCCACATTCGTTCCGACCGGGGGGGCGGGCACTGGGAGTGGGAGAAGCCTCAACCCAGAAACTGGAAGGTGCGACACGGCCCGTTCGACTTCGAGATCAAACCCACCCCGTTCGGCCACCTGGGACTCTTTCCTGAACAAGTCGCACAATGGATCTGGCTTCGCGACGAGATCCGAAGGCTGGCGGAGTGCTCCGCGAAGCCCCCCCGCATTCTCAATCTCTTCGCGTACACCGGCGGAAGCACCTTGGCCGCCGCGGCGGGAGGCGCCGAGGTCACCCATGTCGATGCCGCGCGCGGAATCGTCGATTGGGCCGCGCGCAATGCCCGCCTCAACAATTTCGCCGATGCTCCGATCCGCTGGATCGTCGAGGACTGCGCACGATTCCTCAAGCGTGAGATCAAACGCGAACGGCACTATGACGGCATCATCCTCGATCCTCCGACCTTTGGTCGCGGCGCCAAGGGGGAGGTCTGGAAGCTCGAGGACGGGATCGGCGACCTTTTGCAACTTCTGGCGCGCCTCACCAACGGGCAACCCTGTCTCCTTCACATGTCCTCTCACAGCCCGGGGTTCACTCCACTCGTCCTGGAGAACCTGATCCTTGAATCCTTCGAGAACAACTGGCGGGAGCACACAAGCGGTGAGATGTCGATCCCCGAGGCGGATGCGAACCGGAGACTCCCCTCGGGTATATACTGGCGCGCCGTCAGGTGACCCATCGAAGTCGAGACGCCACGGAGACCCCCATGCGATGGATTGAGAGCCCTGCACTCCCCGCCCTCGAGGAGCATTTCGAAGAGACGGCGGATCTCCATATGCGCGACCTCTTCGAGAAGGACCCTGACCGGTTCCAGCGGTTCAGCTTGCGCTTCGACGGCATCCTTCTCGACTACTCCAAGAACCGAATCACGCAGGCGACCCTACCGCTGCTCTGCGAGGTTGCTCGAACGGTCGGCCTCGAGAAGCGCCGCGACGCGATGTTCTCGGGCGAGAGGATCAACAAGACCGAGGGGCGTAGCGTTCTTCACGTCGCTCTGCGTCGCCGTTCGAACGAGCCCATCCTGGTCAACGGAGAGGACGTTCTCCCTGACATCAAAAGAGTACTGAAGCGCATGGGAGAATTCACATCGAAGGTCCGCAGCGGCGAGTGGAAGGGGTTCGACGGCAGGGCCATCACCGATGTCGTCAATATCGGGATCGGCGGGTCCGACCTCGGCCCCCAGATGGTCGTGGAGGCCCTCAAAGCCTATTCGTCGCCGGACATTCGGATCCATTTCGTCTCGAATGTGGACGGCACCCATCTGGCCGAGACTCTCAGGAACCTGGAGCCATCGACGACGCTGTTTGTCGTGACCTCGAAATCCTTCACCACCTTGGAGACGATGACCAACGCTCGCACGGCAAGGGAATGGTTTCTCGAGGCTTCGACGAGCGCCTCCGATGTCGCACGACACTTCGTAGCGGTCTCGACGAACGAGAAGTCCGTCCGCGAATTCGGCATCGATACGGCCAACATGTTCGAGTTCTGGGACTGGGTCGGAGGGCGATTCTCCCTGTGGAGCGCCGTCGGGCTGAGCATCGCGCTGGCAATCGGCATGGAGAGGTTCGAGGAATTCCTCGAGGGCGCCTACCTCATGGATGAACACTTCCGGCAAGCGCCATTCGAATCGAACATGCCCGTGATTCTCGGCCTATTGGGTTTTTGGTACGTGAACTTCTTCGGCGCCACGAATCACGTCGTCGTCCCCTACGACCAATACCTCCATCGGTTTCCGGCTTACCTCCAACAGCTCGACATGGAGAGCAACGGCAAGAGAGTCGATGAAACGGGCCGGCCGGTCAGCTACCACACGGGCCCCATGGTGTGGGGCGAACCCGGCACGAATGGACAGCACGCGTTCTTCCAGCTCTTGCACCAGGGCACCGAATTCGCGCCGGTGGATTTCATCATTCCCGCGAACAGCCTCAACCCTCTGCGGAATCACCACCAGATCCTGTTGGCCAACTGCTTCGCTCAATCCGAAGCCCTCATGCGGGGAAAGTCGATCGACGAGGCCGCAGGGGAGCTGGAAGCCGCGGGTGCCCCGCCCGCGAAGGTGGCTGCTCTCGCCCCCCATAAGGAATTTCCAGGAAACCGCCCCAGCAACACGATGCTCCTGGACAAGGTCACTCCTCGGTCGCTGGGAAGCCTCCTTGCTCTCTATGAGCACAAAATCTTCGTGCAGGGCGTCCTATGGGGGATAGATTCCTTCGACCAATGGGGGGTTCAGCTCGGCAAGGAATTGGCTCAACTGCTGCTCCCGGAGATCGAGGGACGTAGCCGCGGAGGCCCTCACGACGCCTCGACGGCGGGACTTCTCTCTGCCTGCCAGCAAATGCGGAAGCGTGAGAGGCGTCGCTAGAGGCTCAGCCCAGAAGCTCCACGGCCTCCATGCTCGAATAGACGGCGCCGTTCGGACTGCGTTCACTGAGGATCAGGTGCAGCGCCGTCACGTCGACGACGCCGAAACCGCGAGCCTTGGCCCGCTCCACTCGGTTGAGAAGGTCCTCCCCCGGCGGCCCCTTGAGACGACCGAGAGTGACATGCGGCATCAAACGCCGTTGTTCGCGCCGGAAACCGATCGTCTCGAAGCGGTCCTGGAGGAGATTGAAGGTGGCCAGGAGATTGTCGGTGTCCCCCTCCACACCGGCGGCGATGACGCGTGGGGGCTTCGCGGGAGGAAACAAGATCAGCTTGCGGATTTCGATTCTGTGGCGTGGCACCTCATCGGCGACCTCCTCGAGCGCGCGGCAGACAGGGATCACTTCATCCGGGTCGATTTCTCCCAGGAATCGCACGGTGATGTGCATGTTGTCCTTCGGCACCCAGCGAACGGGTGCCCCTGCGAGTTGGAGAAAGCCGATCTCCCTTTCCAGGCGTTGACGCACCTGATCGGGAAGCGGGATCCCCACGAAGCATCGGAGTCGTCGGCTCATTCCAAACCCAGATCGAGGAAGCGAACGAATTCCCGGTAGCGCTGTTCGATGTCGCCCCATTTCAAGGTTCGGAGCCTATCGAGCCCGAAGGCCTCGACATTGTAGGAAGCCACCACGGTTCCGTAAGCCATCGCCGTTTTCAGGGTCGGGAAATCGACACGATCCTGCCTCGCCATCCAACCCATGACTCCCGACGCGAAGGTATCACCGGCCCCTGTCGGATCGACGACCTTCTCGAGCGGCCACGCGGGGAGAGCAAAGAACCTGTCGTCCATGAGGACGATCGAGCCGTGCTCTCCCTTCTTCACGAGTACGATTCGCGGCCCGCACTCCCGAATGGTCTTCATCGCTCCGATCAGGTTGGCGTTCTCTCCCAGGCTGCGCGCCTCCTCGTCGTTGCAGACGAGAGCGTCGACCGCAGTCAGGACCTCCAGAAGCTCGTCCCGGTTGTGGTCGATCCACAGGTTCATCGTGTCCATCATCAACAGCTTCGGGCTTTGCATCGCCCGGGCCACCGCAAGTTGGTTCTTGGGGTGGTCGTTGGCGAGAAGCACGTATTCCGTCTCACGGAACTTCTCGGGGAGTTCCGGAGTGCACTCACCCAAGACGTTGAGATGGGTCTCCAGTGTCTCGGCCACGTCCATCCGACCCTCATAGCGACCGGCCCACCGGAACGTCAATCCACCTTGGATTCGCTTCAGGCCCGCGAGGTCGATCCCGCGCTCTCGGAAGAGCTGAATGTGTTCTTCGGGAAAGTCCTCACCGACGACGCCGGCCAAACGCACCGGAGTGAACAGGGAGGCTCCCACCGAGAAATAGGACGCCGCTCCGCCCAAGATGTCTCGGCGCTCCCCGAAAGGCGTGGCAACGGAGTCGAATGCAATCGAACCAACGACCAACAAGCTCATGATTTCAGCTCTTTCCTGTCGGGCGACCCCGTGGTGACCGCCGACCTTCTCACTCCCGCAGGCTCCGCACTGCTTCCCACGAAGAGGAAGACGCCTCCAAGGAGACTCCAAATCATCACCGAGATTCCCAACAGGACGCTCAGCAGGACCAACTCGCTGCGGTAGGCGGCCGGAACGCCCACGGCCTGAAACGCCGTGATGAACGCCACCTCTCGGACTCCCCACCCTCCGGGAAACAAAGGAACCGATGCGGCGATCAAGATGATCGGCACGGTCGCGAAATAGGTCAGAAGCGATGCCGGGATTCCCAGATCCTGACCGTAGACCCAGACGGACCCGATATTGCACAGATGGGCGAGAAAGGACAACATGACCGCCCAGATGATGGCTTTTGGCTGCGTACGATAGAGTCGAAACGCCTCATCCAACTGCATGAGGATGCTGCTCCCGGGAAGTGACTTCAGGATGCGGTCGATTCGCAGCCATCTCCTCGCCCGCCGACTGAGTATGCAGCATCCCATGATGGCGAGGATCGCCAGAACTCCGAAGACCACGTAGCCCTGCTTCTCGAACGTTTTGAAGTTGATCAGGATTGCGCCGGCCGAGAGCCCGGCCAGCACGGCAAGGCCGATCACGCGATCCACGATCACCGTGGATACGGCGCGGCTTCTCCTGCCGGGTGACTCCTTGGCAATCAGCACGGCCTTCGCCACATCGCCTCCGGTCATGCCCGGCATGAAGTTGTTCCAGAAAAACCCCATGAACGTGAGACGAAAGGCCCGATTCCAGGAGGCCGCGATCCCCTGGGCCCCCAGGAGTATCCACCACCGTGTCACCCCCAACACGTACATCCCGAAGATCAGGGTCATTCCCAACAGGAACCAGCCGGGGTGGAGATTTCGGAAGGTCGTTCGCAGTCCAAAAACCCGTCCACCTTCAGCAACCTCATCCGAGGCTAGGTGGAGCGTCTCCCCGGACTGAATTCGAAACGCGACGGAGGCATCTCTGTTGGGTTGCGCATCCAGAATGCGTCCCTCGAGCACCGTCCCGTCCTTCAGGGTCAGGTGGTCATGCCAAGACACCTGGCGCGACACGACCCACGCAGCTGCCCCGAGGAGCCCCAACTTGAGGATGAGAAGCAAGAACCGCTTTCCAACTCTTCCGGGCTCGCTGCGACTCGAGTCGATACTCATGACACCCCTTGGACTTTTCCCGTTGCGCTCGCCATGCCATCGATCTCATCGGCAAATCGGCGGACGAGACTCTCGGCGAATCCCTGGGGATCCAGCCCCAGATCGGTGAGATCGGACGTGCGCACCGGCGTTTTTTCCGAGGTCACGTTGACGCCCAAGTGAACGAGGCAACTCACGGGGGATACGGTGGCGATCGACACCGTGAGCTTTCCTTCGCCGACGAAGAGGTCGTCTCCGGAACGCCGCACGTCGTGAATACCCGCCTCGGTCAGGAGTTCTCGCACGAGAAGGACGAGAAGACGTTGAAGGAAAACCGCGCGATCGAGGTCCGGGCCGAAGGACTCGAGGATGAAATGACGCATCGCCGCCCCGGCGATGAAGAGTCCACGAGATCGGTCGTCCAGATCGACGAGATGCTCGTCGCGCACGTCGACGGGACCTTCCCACGTGACGATGGCGTCGCCTCGAAGACCGAAGGTTTCAAGAATCCAATGGGAACGCAATTGGGTGCCGTCGTAGAGGAGGCACTCCTCCGAAAGGAACGTCGCGGGGCGAATCAGGGCCACTGATCGTGTCCCTTGTCTTTCCACCACGAGGTCCAAAGTTCGATGTCACCCTCGAGCCCAGCACCGGTCAACGCATTCAAGACCTCCGAGCCCACGATATCCACGCGGGTGTCGTCCAAGGTCGCCATGGCGGTGAGGATCGCGAGGATCGTCCGGCGGCTCGGATACCATCGGAGGGCCTTGATGATGCGCGTGGCCGTGCGCGGGTCCTTCTCGCGCTCGAGTCTCCGCGCCAGAGGGACCTGGAATGTGACATCCGTGATGGCTGCCATGGCGTCCGCCACGTCGGCGCGTACCTGTGGGTCGCGGGCGCCGATGAGAGCTTCGCTCAGCGCATAGACCGCGGCCTGCCGTCCGACTTTCATCGCCGCGGGCACGGCCACGTCTCGGAGTTCTGGATCGAAGTACTTCAGCAACCAGGCCGAGAGGACGCGAAGAACCGCCCGCGCCTGCGAAGCGTTCTGGTAGCGATACCCGCCGAGGATTTCGAGCGGCCCGCGACTAAGCCGTATGAACTCCGCGTGAAAATCCGCCTTACGCGTCTCGTACCACCCACGCCAGGCTTCGATGTCTCGGCCGAAGTTCTGGTCGGTCTTGCTCCGAAGGAGCTGGAGCGCCTCCGACACGACGACGGCGTCCGAGGAATTCAGTCGGTCGATGGCGCCGGCGATCTCCATCGGCTCCCGGGCCTTCAAGAGTTCGGTGAAATGATCGTACGCCTCCTGCCCAGACTCGAGCTTCTTCAACTCCGACGCGACGGGGGGCACGGGAATCCGTGTGACCATGTGACCGATTGCGACCGCAGCGTCGGACTGCAGAAGGGTGTTGTCCCGAGCCAGCCCCAGGAACTTGGTGGCGTGGGAAAGAGTTCGAATCGCCTGCGGAAGGGTCATCTCATCGGCTGTCACCAGCCCCGCGAATGCTTCGTGGCCGAGTTGGCCTTCATCGAAAATCAGACTCGCGTCTTCAAACGTCGTCAGATCACCTCTATCCGGGGAGATGGCATCGAGATCCGAGAGGTATTCGCCGGTGGACTTGGTACAGCCCACGAGAACCAGGGCGGCCAACAGAAGGGCTCGAAATGGTGCCATCGGCGCTGAGCTCCCAACCCGCATGATTCACGATCTCATGAACGATGCAGGCGACCCGCATCCTTGGGGACAATCCGTGCCCCGCGCCGGATTCTACGCCTCGCCTCCGACGCTTTCAAAAGCGACCCGCCGGCTTGGAGATTCCCGCCATGGAGGGATATGATCGCAGTGAGCCCGGCACACGCTCACCGAAGCCCCGATCGGAAAGGTTCACTCCATGTCTGCCGCACCCAGAATCTTCGAACCTCACGCCCACATGTTCTCACGGGTCACCGATGATTACGAAAACATGGCCCGCGCCGGAGTCCGCGTCATCCTCGAACCGGCATTTTGGTTGGGACAAGCTCGCACCCAGGTTGGCAGTTTCATCGACTACTTCGATACTTTGATCGGGTGGGAGAGGCACAGGGCGGCTCAGTTCGGCATTCACCACGTCTGCACGATGGCGCTCAACCCCCGGGAAGCCAACGACCCCAGGGTGAACGAGGATGTGCTCGCCCTGCTACCGCGATACCTGGAAAAGAACAGCGTCGTCGGAGTCGGCGAGATCGGTTTGGACGACATGACGCCGGTCGAAGAGGAATTCTTCGCCAAACAGATTCAGCTCGCCATCGATCACGAGTTGCCCATCCTCGTCCACACCCCTCATCGCGACAAGAAGAGAGGCTTCAGGCGTTGCCTCGAGATCGTCCAGGCCTCGGGGATCCCCATGGATCGGGTCTTGCTGGACCACGGCAACGAGGAGACCGTCAAGATCACCCTCGACTCCGGTGCCATGCAGGGTTTCTCCATCTATCCGAACACGAAGATGAGCCCTGAACGTATGGTCGCGCTGCTCCAGACCTACGGGGTCGAGCGTATGATCATCAATAGCGCCTGCGACTGGGGCGTCAGCGATCCCATGTCGGTGCCGAAGACCGTGGACGCGATGCGAAAGGCCGGCTTCTCCGAAGAAGATGTGGACACTCTCGTCTGGAAGAATCCCGTAGGCTTCTTTGGACGCTTTGGACGGGGCTCAGAGGATGAATGGTTGTTGGAACCATCCCTCGATTGGAGCCAGACTCACGAGGGCAACAGTGTCTTGCGGGGCCAAACCCCGGAAGCGATGGACCGCCGCCATGAAGGCTGAAGCTCCCCTCGTTCCTCTCCCTACAGGAGAGCCTCGCGAAGCCTACGATTGGCTGACCGAACTCATTGCAAAACGAGGCCCGTCGGCTCTCGCGACCTTCTTCGCGGCCCTCCCTCGACGCGCCGGCCGTGCCTTCCTGGGAGTCCAGCCCGACGTGGCCGGCTCCCCCATCGTGGGCTGGCACGCATTTCGCGCCTGTGACCTCGCCGCCGTACACACTCTCCACGCCCACGTTCCCGAGGGCGACGAGAAACGACTCCTCGAACTCTTTGAGGACGGCGATGCCGACGAGCGTCGCATGATCCTTCGCGCTCTTCATGCCCTCGCCGTCGGACCATGGACGAAGACCTTGCTTCTTACGGCACACCGATGCAACGACTCGCTTCTCTTCGAGGCGGCGATGGCTGATGGAGACCTGCCCGCACGCGTCCTCGACGACGAGGACTACAACCGCATGATCTTGAAGGCGGCCTTCATGGATCTCGCACTCGATCGGTTTCCCGGCTGGGAGCACAGAGCCAACCCGAACCTCTCCACCAGCCTTCTCGAGTTCATGACCGAACGTGAGGCCGCCGCGCGCCCGATCTGGGCCGATTCTCTCCGCCTCGCCGTACGAGCGCCTGTTCCGGGAGTTCTCGACCGAGTGCGAGGCGACCTGTGGCACGGCGACGACGCTCGGCGTGCCGGCGCGGTGAAAGCGGCCTTGGATTTCCGGAGGACGACGTCGGACGAGGGCCTCGAGGAATCGCTGCGAGTCCGACGAAGGGTGGAATCCTCCCCTGAAATCCGACACCGTATCGAGACCGCCCTCGGGGATTGAGGAGGCGTTCCTCGAGGATCAAGCAGACTCCGTCTCGACCTCGGTCTCCATGCGCTGGATCTCTTCCACCAGGGCGTCGACCATCTCGTCTTCCTTGAGTTTTCTCACCATCACACCCTTTTTGAAGAGCATGCCGAAACCTCGGCCGGCGGCGATCCCGATGTCGGCTTCGCGCGCCTCTCCCGGGCCGTTGACGACGCAGCCCAGAACGGAGACGACGATCGGAAGTTTCGACGTCCCCAGCCGTTCCTTCACCTCCGCCACAATGCGCTCCAGGTCGATCTCGATGCGGCCGCAACTGGGGCACGCAACGATTTCCGGGTTCATGACGCGACGACCGGTCGCCTTCAGGATGTCGAAGGCAACGGGGATCTCCAAGGTGGGGTCACCCAGCAGTGAGACGCGTATCGTGTCCCCGATGCCATCCACCAACAGGCCTCCCAAACCGGCTGCCGACTTGATGGCGCCGTAGGCCGGGTCGCCGGCCTCCGTGACTCCGATGTGCAAGGGGACACCCGTCTCCAGCGCGGCGAACTTTCGATAGGCCTGAACGGTCATGGGGACGCTCGAACTCTTCAGGCTCACGACGAATTCCGAATAGCCCTCCCGGTCGCAGACTTCGATGTACCGCATCGCCGACTCGACAAGCGCGTCCGACGTGGGGTAGCCGTACTTTTCGATGAGGTCCATGGCCAAGGAGCCGGCGTTCACGCCGATCCTCGCGGGCATCCCGGCGTCGCGGAGTCGACGAATCACCTCGAGAAACTTCTCCTCGCCTCCGATGTTTCCGGGGTTGATTCGTACCTTGTCGACGCCCTGCTCGATGGCCGTGAGAGCGTGACGAAAGTTGAAGTGGATATCCGCGATCAGAGGCAGACGAATGCGCTCCTTGATCCTGCCGAGGGCGCGAGCGGCCTCATCATCCACAACGGCCACTCGGACCATCTCGCAGCCCACGTCGGCGAGGGCCTCGCATTGAGCAACCGTCTCGTCCACGTCCCGGGTATCCGTAATCGTCATCGACTGGACGACGACGGGATGGTCGCCCCCGATCGTCACCGCGCCCACGCGGATAGGACGGGTCTTTTTTCTGGGTGCCAATTCGGCCTGCACGTCTTTGCTCCTGTTCGGAACTACCTCGTCCAGGGTGGACGGTTCGGACTACGGATTCAAGGTCGGGAGGGCTGAGTCTCTTCCACGGACTCGTCGGGGACCACGAGACGCCCAAGGCGCTCCATGACCTCCTCATAGACCTCCGTGCTGGGCCGTCCGTCGACCGTGAACCCGGCGGCGAACCGGTGTCCCCCTCCTCCAAAGTTCCTTGCGACCGCATGAACGTCATGACGGCCGGCGGAACGGAGGCTGAATTTGGTTCGCTCACTGCCAATCTGAAGAGCGAGGCACCCGATTTCCACGCCTCGAATGGACAGGAAGTGATTGACCACCTCGAAGGCATCGCGCACTTCACCGCCGTGTTCTTTCAGAAAGTCGAGACTCACTTGCAGGCTGGCAATCTTGGCCTCATGCGTGAGCTGGATGCGGGAGATGTTCAGACCCATCAACCGCACCCGGTCGAAGGGCTTTTGGCAGTGCAGTTTCTTCCAGATCCGATACGGATTGACCCCGGCCTCCATGTACTCGGCGGCAAGCCTGTGAGTCAGCGGAGAGGTGGAATTGTAGTTGAACGAACCCGTGTCCTGGACGAGGCCCACATAGAGGGGTTCGGCCAGGTCCAAGGTCAGTCGCGCACCGAGAGCCAACAGGACACGGTGGGTCAGCTCCGCGCTCGAAGATGCATGAGTATCGACGTACAGCAAGTCGAAAAGATCGTTGTCGAAAATGTGGTGATCGAGGAGTGCCTTTGCGGCGCCGGAGGAGCGAACGGGACCCTCCATTCGCCCCAAACGTCCGGCGCCTCCAAGATCGAA
Organism: uncultured Planctomycetia bacterium; assembly: GCA_964559135.1. GTDB lineage: Bacteria > Planctomycetota > DRQF01 > DRQF01. The sequence goes on along the minus strand of CAZLGG010000008.1, from coordinate 34,836 downwards.
GGCCACGATCGCGTCGGCCTTGGCAATCAGCTCTTCGTGCTTTCCTTTCTGGAACGTCGTCACTTCGCCGGTGCGCGTGAGGAAACGCAAATCCGCGGGGACTCCAGAACAATTGAGGACACGAACGTCCTTGCCCGCGGAGCGCAGGTGGCGCATCAACGCCAACTCGCTTCCCAGCCCGTCGCCGTCCGGCGTCATGTGGGTGGTGAAGAGGATTCTTTCATGGGATTTCAAAAACCCCACGAATTCATCGACGCCGACCCATCGATCTGTGGACATCCCGTCGATCGGATCAGCCCAGTAAGTTCTTGATCTTCTGCTCGAGCGTCGTTTTGGGCTGATTCCCCATGATGGAATCCTGCTGCTCGCCGTTTTTGAAGAAAATCACCGTCGGAACACTCATCACGCCGAAACGGGCGGCCAACTCCGACTGATCATCGACGTCGCACTTGCCCACGATGACTCCCTTGTCCCCGTACTCGGCGGCCAACTCCTCGATGGTGGGAGCGAGCGCCTGGCAAGGACCGCACCAGGTCGCGCTGAAGTCCACTAAGGCGACTCCCTCGTTCTTCACAATCTTCTCTTCGAAGTTGTCGGTCGTGATCTCGATCGCGTTGCCCATGACGGTTCATCCTCTGGTCTTGGTTCGGACGGCTCCCCCGCGGCACCGTGCTGGGGAAGTTTATTCCCGCGGGGGGGCTATATCCAGTACCCACCGACTTCCGAGGAAGTTATAGTCGCCCCCAAAGTCTCAGGAGTCTCCTATGTCGCCACGCATCCTCCTCTACACCCTCTCGGTCCTTTTCCTTCGCGGCACGGTCGCGCTCGCTCAGGAGTCCCCGAAGCCCGATCAAGACCGCATCATCGCCCTGGCCCACGAAATCGAGCACGAAGTGGCGGAACTCAGGGGACTGGAGATCCTGCATCCGACACCGGTGGGCTTGAAGGACAGGGCATCCCTGAAGGCCTTCCTCATCAAGGAAGCCGCCAAGGAGATGCCGCCCGAGACGTTGAAGGCCCAGGAAAGAGCCCTGAAGAAGCTCGGCCTGCTCCCCCGAGACACCGATCTCCACAAGTTGTTTCTGGACCTCCTCGAGGAGCAGGTCGCGGGTTTCTACGACCCGGCCGCCCGTGAGCTCTTCCTCATCGCTCGGGGCGGTGAGGAGGACGCACAGGACAAGGCCGCTCTGGACCGAATGGTCATGAGCCACGAACTCGTCCACGCTCTCCAGGATCAGCACTTCAATCTGCAAGCTCTCTTGGAGTCCATCGAAGACGATGACGATCGAACAGCGGCCGTCAAGTCCCTCGTGGAAGGTGATGCAACGCTTGCGATGATGTTGATGGAGTCGCCACAGGCGGCGGGAATGAAGCAGGCCCTCATGCTCCTCCCCACGACGCGGGACGGGTTGAAGGCCTTCATGAAGCTCTCTGGAGCCGCGGGCGCGGACTTGGGGATGCCCGGGGGCGGACTCATCATGGATGCACCGGCGGTGATCGCCGACACCATGATTTTCGAATACATGGGAGGCGCCAAGTTCTGTGCCTCGCTCCTTGGGTCGAAGGCGAAGGACGGCGTTCCGGATTTCTCGCGCATCGATGCCGTCTATCGACGCCCTCCGTTGTCGACCGAGCAGGTCATGCATCCAAGGAAGTACAGCGGTTCGGCGCCCGACTTCCCTCAGCACATCTCCCTCGACGGCGTTATCCGGGCTTTCGGCGAGCCGTGGTCGGTCGTTTTCCAAAACGTCATGGGTGAGCTGCAGCTACGATCATGGTTGAGCGATCTTGGTCTCAAACGGCGAGATCGTACGCGAACCCACAAGGGATGGGACGGCGACCGCTATGCCTTGTTCGGCCGAGACGATGCCCCCGATGCCCTGGTCTGGATCTCGGAATGGGATTCCCCGAAGGACGCAGCCGAATTCGCCGAGGCGGCGCGGTCGGCGGTCCAAAAACATCATCAAGGCACGAGTCCCGGGCAGACAACGGAGACATCGGACGCCTCTTCGATGCAGGTCTGGCGCGGGACACCGGAAGGACCGGTCTCAGCGGTCAAGGTGCTCGGAACGAGGGTCGTCGTTTTGGAAGATATTCCGTCCTCGGTATTCTCTGGCGTCCTCGATGCGGCTCTCGAGGCCGCTGCCGAGGAGATCAAGTGGAAGGATCGAAAGCTGGACAAGGAGTCCGACCGGTGACATCGACATCCTGGAAAGATCGACTCGACGCTGTTGCAAACGGCGCCCATCGCCTGACGCCCGAGGAGGCTTGCTTCCTCCACGCGGAGACATCCCTCGATGATCTCCGCATCGCGGCAGCCGCGATGCGCAATCGTCTGCACGATCCGGATGTCGTCACCTACCTCGTGGATCGCAATATCAATTACTCCAACGTCTGCGTGACGGATTGCAAGTTCTGCGAGTTCTATCGTCCACCGGGCCACGAGGAGGCTTACGTTCTCGACCGCGAAGTCCTCCTGCGGAAAGTCGAGGAAACCGTCGCCGTCGGCGGCACGCGCATCCTGCTGCAAGGTGGGCACCACCCCGATCTTCCCTTGGATTGGTACGTCGAACTCCTCGAGGACATCAAACGCGCCTTCCCCACGGTGGAACTGAATGCTTTCTCCCCCCCCGAGATCGCTCACATCTCCGAGGTCGAGGATCTGCCGACATTGAAGGTCCTCGAAACGCTTCAAGAGGCCGGAATGAGCGGACTCCCGGGAGGCGGTGGCGAAATCCTCGACGACCGTATTCGCGAGCAGGTTTCCCCGAAGAAACTGAAGACGCGTCCCTGGTTGCGCATCATGGGCGAGGCCCATTCGCTCGGCATGGTGACCAGCGCCTCTCAGGTCATCGGGTTCGGCGAGACGCCGGAACACCGCTTTCAGGCCTTGGCGGCCGTGCGCGATCGGCAGGACGAGAGTCTCGAGGCCTTCGGGCGGGGGTTCCTTTCATTCGTCATGTGGCCCCTGCAACACGAGAGTCGGTTCGGCCGAGTCTTTGGCGATCGCCTGGGGCGGACCCTCGGCGCAGACGAACCTGCGTACCTGCGTCACCTCGCACTCAGCCGACTTTTCCTGGACAACATCCCTCATGTGGGAGCATCCTGGCCCACCATGGGCCCGGAAGTCGCGATGCGGGGGCTCTCCTACGGCGCGGACGATTTCGGCTCCACCATGTTGGAAGAAAACGTGGTCAGTTCCGCCGGTTCCACCCACACCTGCATGACCGAGCCGCTGATCCGGAAGTACGTGTCCCAAGCGGGCTTCCGGCCCCGGAAACGGAACTCGGACTACGTGCTACTGAGCTCCGATCTCGACTGAAACGCGGGCTTTGTTCCATCCTCGCTCAACCTCCGTCGTTTTTCCCGACGATAGGGAGTTTGGCTTATCAGCTGACATGTCCTGACGGCGTGATGGAATCCGGGCGTGGATTCCGGAAAGGATGACCGTGGGTGGGCTCAGCCATCGATCGGGAACGGTTCTGCTCTGTGGAGTTTCCGGTCAAGCAAACGCGAACTGCCGACAGGCCCTCGAAAGGGCCCGCTTCCAGGTCATCGAGGATATCTCGTTGATCGAGGATGACCCTCCCGGTGCCCTGGCCGTGCTCCTCGGCATAGACGGTCCGGACGCTTGCACCCAGAACATTCAGGAACTTCGTCTGCGGGCTCCGGGTGCAGCGCTCATCGGCATCATTACCCATCCGGGAGACGCGTCCCCCGCCCTGGTCTCCGCGTTTCGCTCGGGGATCATCGACGCCGTCGACGCGCGGAAGAGTGTTGACGATCTCGTTCCGTCCGTGAAGTTGGCGATCGAGCGGCGACGTATTCAGATCTCCGAGGAACGCATCTCGGAAGCCTTCACGCGAGAACTCGGGCGCCGCGCACGGCGTTTGGGCGACGCCGTGCTCCGCATCGAGGATGCGTACGAGGAAACCCTGGCTGCCCTCGTCGCGATGCTGGACCTGCGAGAACAAGCAACGGCCGGCCACTCCATTCGCGTCGGCTACTACACCTGTTACCTCGCACGAGAAGTGGGGTATACGCGTCGCGCTCTCCAAGACGTCTATCGCGGCGCTGTCCTTCATGACATAGGCAAGATCGCCATCCCCGACGCCATCCTTCTGAAGCCGGGACCTCTCACCGACGAGGAGCGCGAGGTCATGAAGACCCATACGATGATCGGGCGCGGCTTCGTCGAGCGCGTCCCCCACCTTCACAACGCCGTCCAGATCCCCTGGTGCCACCATGAACGGTGGGACGGCACGGGTTACCCTCGGGGCCTCCAGGGCGAGGAGATCCCCATTCCCGCCCGCATGTTCGCACTCTGTGACGTCTATGACGCCCTACGAAGCGAGCGCTGCTACAAGAAGGCGCTCACTCACGCGGAATCCCTGGCGATCATGCTCCCGGAGCGAGGCGCTCATTTCGATCCCGAGCTCTTCGACATCTTCAAGCAGATCCCGGAGTCGCTCTGGGCGACCCTTCATGCCGCCAGCACGCAAGCAAACACTCGATTCGAAACGATGCTGGATGTCTTCGGAACCTTGGAGACCCCTGAAACACATCCGAGCGACCTTTGCCCCACCGAGGAGATCCGTCTATGACCCCCTCCATCGCCGTCGAGACCCCGGGGCGCTATGTGCGACTTCTGACCCTCCTCAAGTCGAGTGATCTCACATCGGAAGCGGTCCACAGGGAGGTGTCGAAGCTCCCCATCTGCGCCGCGCGCCTTCTGGCGTTGGCAAACCAGGCGGATCAATCCGGAGCGATGTCGATCGACCGCATCGACAGGGCCGTGATGCTTCTCGGTCGTGAGGCCGTCGTCGACGAAGTCGAGTTTCTCAGCACGTCGAGCGCCGATGACCCGGCCTGTCACGAAGAGGCGATCGAGCACCTCGTTCGGCACAGCTACGTCGTTTCTCGAGCGGCCGAGTTGATGTCTCACGCGGCAAGGCTCCCGCTCCATCAACAGGCGCGGGCGGCAGGCCTTCTCCACGACATAGGCGTCTTCGTCCTTCTCAGGGAATGTCCGACGGAATTCCTCGCCGCCATGCAGGACGCGGCCCGGGAGAGAGGCTCAACCGTGGAGTACGAATGCCTCCACTGCGGACGCGACCACTGCGAGGCGGGAGAAGCGATGCTCAGAAGCTGGGGCATTCCCGACAGCCTGTTGGCTCCCATTGCCTTTCACCACGATCCCCTGGCGGCCCCGCGCCAACACCGCTATACGGCGCTCCTACTCTACGCAGCGGAATGCCTGGCGATTCGAGCGGGCTACAGGGAGACCTTCGGTACGCGTGGACTCCGACTCGAGAAGAAGGTCCTCTCCGAGCTTCAACTCGCAGATGATGTTCTGAGAATCCATGTGCCGATTCTGAGGAAGATCCTCGGCGCGCGACGGGCGGCTCCGACAGGGGAGGTGAAATCGTGAAACCTCGCATCCTTGCCATCGATGATAGCGCCCGGTATCTGCGGATTCTCCGAGGACTCTTTGAAGATGAATTCGACGTGCAGAGCGTCCGGCGGCCCGAGCTGGCGGTGGACCTGGCTCAGGCGAGTCCTCCGAGTCTCGTCATTCTGGACGCGGTGATGCCGAAGGTGGACGGATTCGAGATCTGTCGGCGGCTCAAGGAGGCTCCAGGCACTCGCGACGTGCCGATCCTCATGTTGACATCGCAAAGCGACGAGGGCGACGTCAAAGCCCTTGACGCAGGCGCCTGTGCCACACTCTCCAAACCCTTCGATCCCGACGGTCTGATCGACCTCGTGGAACGCTTCCTCACATCCGCCCTCATGCCGGACTCCATTTCATAGACGCTGAAGCCGTTCGAGAATCTCGTCCGCGACCCGCCTCCACGGCGTCCTCGCCACGGACCAGGCCGATAAACCCGCTGCCCGCGCAGCTTCCAGATCGGCGTCCCGGTTGCCGACGACGCAACTCGAGCGAGGGTCGAGATTGAGTTCGTCCAGAGCCCGCAGGATCATTCCGGGCCGCGGTTTTCGACAATCACATCTCTCCGGAAGGACATGGGGGCACTGGTAGATGCGCCAAACATCGACGCCGTGTTCCCCGAGGGCGCGAAGAACCGCCCCGTGTTCCCCGATCGCGTCGACCGGATTCACGATCCCCAATCCCAGGGATTGTCTGTTCGTGATGACGGCGACGCGCATGCCGGCGTCTTGGAGCCGTCGAAGAGCCTCACCCGCGCCGCTGAGGAGCGTCACTCCCCCCTCCTCGTTCAGCGTCCCGTCCCGATCGACGAGCAAACCGGGGGCTCTATCCGGAACGACGGTCTCGTCCATGCGGAGTCGATCGCCCGCCAACACACGCGCCATGAGATCGGAAGAGGACACATCGACGCCGACGTCGATGACCTCCGTCTCCCCTCCCCATTCCCCAAGCACGGAGCTGGACCGGAGCTGCGCGGGATCGTAATCGCCGCCCTTGAAGTAGAAATCGGGGCGGAGCGTGTGCAGAAGGTGTTCAGGGCGGTCGTCGTCCTGGGGAATCACCGCGTCCACGGCCCTCAGGGCGGCGATCAGGGCCACACGGTCCCGGGCGGGCTGAATGGGTCTAGCCAGGCCTTTCAGGCGTGTGACGGACGCATCCGTGTTCACCGCGACGACGAGGAAATCACACCGGCGTCGCGCTTCGGCGAGATACTCCACGTGCCCCCGGTGCAACAGGTCGAAGACTCCGCAGGTGAAGCCGACCTTCCGGCCGGCCTGTTGGTGGGCGCGGATCGTCCGGACCAGCTGGCCGAGGTCGATCACTGAAGAATACGGGCGATGTCGGGAAGGAGCGGTCTCACGGCTTGCGTCTTCAAAGCGAGATTGCTGCCTTCGCCCACCCGGGTCACGAAGAGGTCATCATGATGGCGAATGAGGCCGAATTCGTCGAGGCAAGCGACGCCTCCGCAGATTTCCATGGCCTGGACGAGAAGATCCGAGGCCCGACGGCTGCACTCGATCTTCACTTTCGCAGCGCGTTCACGCTCGAGTTTGTTCTCCAGATAGAGGTTGCAGGCGTGCATGAGCCATGTGACTCCGCTCTCCAAGGCCATATCCATGTCCAGGATGACGTCTTGGACTCTCTGGAACCGACCGATGGGCTTATCTTCGAATTGAATCCGCTCCTGCGCATATCGGCGGCACTTGTCCAAGGCGAAGGCGAGCGATGCGACGGCCAGGCCCGCGACGAAAAGCCGTCCCCCGTTCAACGTCGTGACCATCACCTTGAACCCGCCCTGCAGTTCGCCGAGGATGGCGTCGTCCTCCACCTCGACGCCGTCGAAGGAGATGGAGCCGGTGCTGGATTGTTTCCAGACCTGTTTGCCCGCCATCTCCTGGTAGTGCACCTGGGGGTGATCCATGGGGACGATGAAGCAGGTCGTCCGATAACCGTTCTTGGCATCGGGGTGCGTCAAGGCGTGAACGACGACATGGCTCGCCCAAGCGGCGTTCGTCGACCAACACTTCTCGCCTCGTAGACGCCAGCCTTTGTCGGTCTTGACGGCCGTCACCTCGGGATTCGCGGCATCCGAGCCGCGGCCCGGCTCGGAGAGACCGAAGACGAACATCCGTTTTCCCGCCGCAAGGTCCGGGAGATGGGCTTTCTTTTGCTCCTCGTTGCCGCAGAGCATGAGGGGCTTGGCGCCCAGACTCACCGCCGCGCCGGGTGTGATGGCTACGGACTGGCTATGATAGCCGAGAGCGATCCCCATCAGGACCAAATCCAGATGATCGCCCCCCTGCCCACCGTAGGCTTCGTCGATGGGAAGACCGAACAGACCCAGTTCGGCCATCTGCTGGATGGCGGTCTCCGAGACCAGGGAGTGGTCCCTTTCCCATCCCAGGATCTGGGGCGCGATCACGTCGTCGGAAAACCCTCGGACGGCCTCATAAAAGGTGTAACGATCCTCGTCGATGAGGTCCTTCAGGTAATGGTCGATTCGCCGTTCCATCGGAGTGGTCTCCAGAACATCAAAAGGCGTGGTCTTGGGGCACATCGCGGGGAAACGGGGAATTCTAAGTATCGCCGCCACAAGGAGCAATAGGGGGCCATGCAGCGAAGGGGCACCGCGCTGGAGGAAATCCCGCCGCGTGCCAACATCGAGAATCCCGCACGTATAGGAAGCACTCCGCCATCGCGCTCCTGCGACTTTTGGAGAATACCGACCGGCGCCGCGGTCGAGATAGAAGGTGGGCCGCAAACTCTCGCGGGCCGTCCTCACGGCCCCGGATTCGTTCGAGGAGACCGAAGACCCCATGTCTCAGGCACACATCAGCATCATCGGCCGGTTCGACCCGGAGTACGCACCCCACGTGGCGACGCGGGAGGCGATCATCCATGCGGAGAAGGCTTGGGGCACCGTCCTCAATACGCGATGGATCACTCCCGACCTGATGCACGACGTGGACGCCGCCATGGAAGGCACTCTCGGAGCTTTGATCGCTCCCCGTAACCCGAAGAGCCCACGCCAGCTATGGCCCGAGATTCTGGCAGCGTTGGCTTGGCTCAGAGAACGCGATCTGCCGACTTTGGCTCTCGAGTACGGCTACCATCACATGCTCATCGAGGTGGCCAGAAACCTTGCGGGGCTTCCCGAGGCCAACAGTTCCGCCTACGACGAGCAAACGGCTCACCCGGTGATCACCGCTCTCGATCACACATCGAGTCCCATCGACAAATTCCATCCCCAGCTGGTGGACTTCGAAATCCATCCGGAGACGGCGCTCGCCGGGGCATACGGGGGGCCTGGCGTCCAGAGGGAATCCTTCAGGGGGCACTACGCCTGCAACCCTGACTACGTCTCGACGTTCGAGGAAAACGGCGCGCGGGTTTCCGCCCGTGGCTACCTGGGCGGAACCACCTTTCCCGCGGCCATCGAGTTGCCCGATCACCCATTCCACATCGGAGTGGCGTGGCTCCCTCAGAATCGTTCGCACCTCGGCGCACCCCACCCGCTGATGAACGCATTCGTCGGCGCCGTGCTCGCCCATTCTTGAAGTCCGACGCACTATCCGGTCCGGTCGGTTATCCTTGATCCGTCGAGGCATGGCGTTCGAGGATGTCGGCCGCAACAACCCTGGGGGACCATTTCTTGTCCGATGAAATCCGCACACTGCTCCGGGAAGCTCTCGATGGCCATGACGGCCACGCGGAGCTGAGAGCCGTACAGAAAACAACCCGATCCATCTCCGTCGAGGAGGGCCAAGTCGAAGCCGCGGCCGTCAAGAGGAAAGGGGGCGTGGGCGTCCGTGTCCTCGAAAACGGTACGTGGGGATTCTCGAGCACGAGCCTCCTCGATTTGGCCTCGATTCGACGGGCGCTGCACGAGGCCGTCGAAGCGGCTCGAGCCAGCGCATCCATGCGCTCCGAAACCGTACCCGAACTCGCCTCGGCCGATTTGGCGGTGGGATCGATTCCCAACCCCGATGCGGAGCGGGTCGCGTCGATCTCGATGGAGGAAAAGGTCGCTCTGGTTCTCGAATCCGAACGCTCCCTGCGGGCGGAGAGTCGAAGTATCCGCAGCGCCGCTTCCGCCTACACGGAGATCGACGAATCCAAGGTGATCGTGACGACGGACGGCGCGGATGTGGCCTTTCGCATCCTCCGACCCGAGTTTCGCGTCCAGGCCGTCGCCGAGAAGAACGGCCAATTGGCCGTCGCCTTCCAGGCCGTCGGCGTGACCGGAGATTGGGACTGCCTCTTCCACGAACATCCTCGGAGCCGGATGATCGAGGAGGCGGGAAAGACCGCCGTCGATCTCCTGGATGCAGAGTCCCCCGACGGTGGACGAAAGACCGTCATCCTTGCCCCCTCCATCGTGGGGCTGCTCGTTCACGAGGCCATCGGACATACGGTCGAGGCGGATTTCGTCCAGGCGGGCTCCGTCGCCCAAGGCAAGATCGGCCAGCGCGTCGCGAGTGACCTCGTCACTCTTTGCGACAGCGGAGCCAGTGAATTCCTGGAGGGAGCGGGGGGCACGCTGCCCGTGGACGACGAGGGTGTCGTGTGTCGAAAGGCCACGATCATTCGCGAAGGAGTCCTCGAGGGATATCTCCACAACCGGGAATCCGCCGCGAGGTTCGGGGTCGCGCCGACGGGGAATGCTCGGGCGTGGAATCACTCGGACCAACCCCTGATCCGCATGCGCAACACCTATCTTTGCCCCGGCGACAGCACCCTCGAGGAGATGATCGCGGGGGTCGAGGACGGATACCTCCTGGACGGGCCCAGAAACGGCCAAGCCGACGCGACAGGAGAGTTCATGTTCGCCGTGCAGACGGCTCGGCGCATCCGCCACGGCCGATTGGAAGAACTCGTGCGCGGCGTGACGATCAGCGGAGTCGCTTTCGAGGTCATGCAGACCGTCGATGCCATTTCCCGCGAGTTCCATTGGGATCTCGGCTCGGGATATTGCGGGAAGGGTCAGCCCGCGAAGGTGGATGCCGGCGGCCCCTACGTTCGTTGCCAGGTCCTCTTGGGGGGCTTGCAGGGGGAGGACGGATGAGAGATCCGGAAGAATTGCTGCGTCTGGGAGATGAGGCCGTCGACGCCGCGCGGCGTGCCGGGGCGGACGAGGCCGAACTCGCCGTCACCTTCGCCAAGGGGGCCTCCGTCGATTTCGAGAACAATGATATCGCGGTGGCGATTTCGGATGAGGAACTCTCCTATGGGGTCCGGGTGTTCAAGGACGGTCGCTCGGGCTTTGCCACCGCGAATGACGTCGCTCATCTGCACCAAACGGTGCAGGACGCTCTGGCCCTCGCCGCCACGTCCCTGCCCGATCCCCACAACGGTCTTCCCTCCCCGAGGCCCGTGGAGTTCGTGGCGGGACTCGATGACGAGAAAGTGGCCGACCTCACGGTCGGCTCGCTGACACGACATGCCGGCACATTGCTGGCGCGTGTGAGGCAACTCGACGCGCGGCCCTCCATCGACTCCGGAACGGTCGGCGCCGTCGTCGTCAGCCGCGCCATCGTCTCCACGGCCGGGGTCCGGGTCGGTGAGCGGACCAGTCGCATCACGACGTCACTTTTCGGGATGGCCGTCGAAGACGGCCGACCGGGCAGCTTCGTGGTCGAGGCCAAGGGATCTCGATCCGCCGATCAAATCGCCGAGGACATCGAAGGCTGCGCCGAAGGTTTCGTACTGAAGGCTTTGGGAGCCTTGAACCCGGGCAAGGGTCGAAGCTACCGAGGCGCCGTCCTTTTTTCTCCCCAGGCGGTGCACTCGCTCCTCGTCAGCAATCTATCCACGATGATCTCCTCACCATTCATTCGGAAGGGCCGCAGCCCCCTCGGTGGGAAGCTCGGAGACATCGTCGCATCTCCCCTTCTCACCCTCACGGACCGACCGGACGAACCCGGCGCCTACGGTGCGTCCTCATTCGACCGCGAGGGTCAGCCGCGCCGCCCCTTCACCCTCATCGATCGGGGGCGCTTCGCGGCGATTCCGTACAACCATTACGAGGCGCGAGCGGCCGACCAACCCGAAGGCAGCACCGGTCACGCATCGGGAGGCGCCGAAAACCTTCCCGGCGTCGGATTCTCCCGGCTTGAACTCGCGGCCGGTCCCGGAGGCTTCTCCGAAGCCATCGAGGCGGTCGGAGAGATCATCGAGGTGACCCGTTTCAGCGGCAGCACCAATGTGGTGACTGGAGAGTTCTCGGGCGTCGTCAAGGCGGGCTTCCTTCGCAAGGGAAATGAAAAACGGCCCGTCACGGAGGTCCTGATCGCCGGAAACCTTCTGGATGCTTATCGATCGGTTCTGGCCGTCTCCGAAGACACGGAACGGCTCCTCGGGCTACACACGATGCCCGCCCTCCTGGTGGACGGCGTCAGCGTCACGGCCGGCTGATCTCCCGCGGCCGCTCGGGCACGGTCGCCGTAAGGAGCGCCCCCAGTCCCATGAGCGAGGCGGCCGCGCCGAAGGCGATTTGAGGCGAAGTGGTCTCCCAGAGCCAGCCGACCGTCGCAGATGCGATCAGGTCGCCCAGGCCGTTGATCGTATGCATCCAGCCGAAAGCATGTCCGTGCCGGTCGCCGGCAAGATCGGAAGCCCAAGCCCGCTCCACGGACTCCTCGGCCCCGACCAGGCAGCCGGAAAGGAACAGCGCGAACGCCCCCGTGACCCATCCGGGCGACGCCAGAACCGGGACCAACGCGCCCAGAGCACCCACCCCGTACGCGACGACGAGAATCGGCTTCCGGCCCCTCGAGTCCGACAGCAGTCCTCCCAGATAGGCCGAGACCACGGTCACGAGATTGAAAAAGGCGTAGAGCAAGGCGGCACGTCCGAACGTGACCAACGGCGCCCCCTCCGAGGCATCCGGGCCGAGCGCCCACAGCACGAGCAAGATCTTCGCGAAATCCCCGCTGCCGAAGACTCCCAGGGCGAGGAGATAATGTCGAAATACCTTCGAAACCGGCGCTTCCACTGCACCGCCGGAGCGCCTCCGGGGCCGCGGATGTTCCTTCACGAAGAATGCCACCACGAGGACGCAGAGAAGCCCTGGAAGCAAGGTCAAAGCGACGATGCGATGGACGCTCCAGCCCCAGAACAGCAAGGCCGCGGCCAGTAAAGGGGCGAGCAAGGCGCCACATTGATCCATGGCGCGTTCGAGCCCGAACGCCCGCCCCTCGAGCCCCGCGGGAATCGTCCTCACGAGCAGCGTGTCGCGCATGGGGGAGCGAAAACCGCGACCGATCCAGGCCACGCCTCTCAAACCCAACACCCATCCCCACGACTTCGCCCAAGCGACCGCGGGCATGGCCAAAGAGGTCAGCAGGTATCCTCCCACGACCCACGGCTTCAGGCGTCGGAACGTGTCCGCGCTTTTTCCGCCCAGAAACTTGGCCACCGATGCGAGGGCATCCGAGAGCCCCTCGATGACCCCCAATGACACGGGTCCGGCACCCAGGCCGATCAGAAGAGCCGGCATGACGCTGGTGACAGCCTCGTGTGAGAGATCGGAGAAAAAGGAGGCAACGCCCCACGCCTTGACCTCCCCTGGAAGGGTCTTCTCCCCTTCGAGCACGTCGTTCGCGTCGGGTTCGCTCACTGGGACTCGGACTCCGGTGCACGGTATCGGTGGATCTCGACCCGCTCCACGGTGACCATCCCTTCGTGGATCATCGCGTCCAGGGTCGGCATGAAAGCCTCGATGCGGTCCGCACGGTCCACGATCTCGACCACGATCGGAAGATCCTGGGAGAGACGAAGAACCCTGGCGGTGTGAACCCGACTGTGGGCGCCAAAGCCGGCGAGGCCGCGGAGAATCGTTGCTCCGGCCAGTCCCTGCTGACGCGCTTCCATGAGGATGGCGTCGTGGAGGGCGTGGCCCTTCCATCGGTCGCTCTCGCCGATGAAGATCCGCACCAGTTTTCCTTCGCCCTCGATCCTCATGGTGTCACCTCCTTCATGGGACGAGTCCTCGCACGACCAGTCGACCGACAAAAAGAGCGCCGACGCCGAGGAGAAGATTTCCCATGAGGTTCAACGCGGCCCAACGCCCGTCGCCCCCTCGCAGAAGCTCCAGGGTTTCATATCCGAAGGTGGAAAACGTGGTGAACGAACCCAGCAAACCGACGGCGATGAACAGGCGCCATGGGGCGGACGCGAAACGCCCCTGTTCCACCAACTGCATGAGGACGCCGAGGACGCTGCATCCCACCACGTTGACGACAAGGGTACCCAAGGGAAAACCCGAGACGTCGGTCAGACGATGGACCCACCCCGACAGGGCATAGCGTCCCAGCGCCCCCAACATGCCGCCCACCCCCACCGCCAACCATTCCATGGCCCGCCCCCGTTGTGACCTGCGTCCGGATTCGAACTCCACGGACATCATAGCCCTCCGGCGGACACCTGACGGGGGGTGGATAAAATCAGCGTTTTCTTCCGAAAACCCTTGTTCGGAGCCGCCTTCCGCTTAGGATGAGGACGAAACAGGACCGAAAGAGTCCATATTTAGAGTTCTCCATGCTGCGCATTACGAAACAGACCGACTACGGGATCTTGCTCCTGACGCATCTCGCAGCCGCCGATCCTTCCGAAAGGCTTTCGACCAAAGACCTTGCGGAACGGACCCGTCTGCCGTTGCCGACGGTGAGCAAGGCCATGAAGGTCCTCGTCCGCGCGGGAATCCTGAGGTCGCATCGCGGTGTACAAGGGGGTTATGAACTCAGCGCCCCCCCCCGGGAGATCACTCTCGACGTCCTGGTCGCGGCCCTCGAGGGCCCGGTCGCCATGACGGAATGTTCGGATGCCGCCGGCGGCGACTGTCGTTTGGAGGGCCGGTGTCATGTTCAGGTCAACTGGCAACGGATCAACGACGTCGTCCAGCACGCCCTTTCCCAGGTGACATTGGCCGAAATGGTGCAGCCCTTTCCCAGCCTCGTCGGCTTGGCCTCCCAGGCGTCCCGCGTCGCATACCCTTCGAGCCCGCTTCAACAGAAAGACGAGGCATGAGTTCCGACACCGACCACATCGAAAAAGTCACCTCCCAGGACTACGAATGGGGGTTCGTCACGGACATCGAGCAAGAGAAGCTCGAGCCGGGGCTGAACGAGGGCGTCATCCGGTTCATTTCCGCCAAGAAGGGGGAACCGAAAGAGCTGCTCGAATGGCGACTCGCAGCCTTCGAGGCGTGGAAGACGATGGAGGAACCCGACTGGGCCAAAGTGGGGTATCCGGCCATCGACTATCAGACCATCTCCTACTACGCCGCGCCGAAAAACGACGACGACCGTCCGAAGAGCCTGGACGATGTCGACCCGGAATTGCTGGAGACCTACGAGAAGTTGGGCATTCCCCTGCACGAGCGCGCCGCTCTGGCGGGAGTCGCGGTGGACGCGGTCTTCGATTCCGTGTCCGTCGCCACAACCTACAAGGACAAGCTCGAGGAGATGGGAATCATCTTCTGCTCCCTCTCCGAAGCCGTGCGAGAACACCCCGATCTCGTCTTGAAGTATCTGGGGTCGGTCGTTCCGGTCAGGGACAACTTCTTCGCGGCGCTCAACGCGGCGGTTTTCTCGGACGGGTCGTTCGTCTACATCCCGAAGGGCGTTCGCTGCCCGATGGAACTCTCCACCTATTTCCGCATCAACGCGGTGGACACGGGTCAGTTCGAACGGACTCTCATCGTCGCGGACGAAGGGGCCCATGTCAGTTACCTCGAGGGATGCACGGCACCCAAGCGCGATCAGAATCAACTCCACGCCGCTGTGGTCGAACTCATCGCGCTGAAGGACGCGACGATCAAGTACTCGACCGTCCAGAACTGGTACCCCGGGGACAAGGATGGGAAGGGGGGCATCTTCAATTTCGTCACCAAACGTGGCCTCTGCAAAGGGGACCGTTCGAAGATCTCATGGACCCAGGTGGAGACCGGGTCGGCCATCACGTGGAAATACCCGAGTTGCATCCTCAAGGGGGACGATTCGGTCGGCGAATTCTATTCGGTGGCCCTGACGAACAACCATCAGCAGGCCGACACCGGCACGAAGATGGTCCACCTGGGTCGGAATACCCGCAGCACCATCGTCTCCAAGGGGATCTCGGCGGGCGTCGCGCAGAACACCTACCGAGGTTTGGTGCGCATCGGCAAAGGCGCCCGGGGGGCGCGGAACCACTCCCAGTGCGACTCGCTGCTGATGGGCTCGACCTGCGGAGCCCACACCTTCCCCTACATCGAGGTCAAGAATCGACATTCCGAGGTCGAACACGAAGCGACCACGTCGAGGATCAGCGAGGACCAACTCTTCTACCTCCGCCAGCGCGGCATCAAGGAAGAGGACGCAGTGAACATGATCGTCAACGGCTTCTGCAAGGAAGTCTTCAGGGAACTCCCGATGGAGTTCGCTGTGGAGGCGCAAAAACTACTCGAGGTCAGTCTGGAAGGAGCGGTCGGCTGAACGCCTGCCGAGGGAATACGAAGATGAATCTATTGGAAATCAAGGGGCTCGAAGCCAGCGTCGAGGGGAAGCCGATCCTACACGGGTTGGATCTGGTCGTTCCCATGGGAGAGGTGCACGCCATCATGGGGCCGAACGGCTCCGGCAAGAGCACTCTTTCGTACGTGCTGGCGGGCAAGGACGGCTACGAAGTGACGGCCGGAGAAGTTCTCTACAAGGGGAAGAACCTCCTCGACATGCCTCCGGAGGAACGGGCCGCCGAGGGGGTGTTTCTCGCCTTCCAGTATCCCGTCGCCATTCCGGGCGTGAACAACATGTACTTTCTCAAGGCCGCGCTGAACGCCCAGAGAAAGCACAACGGGCAAGAAGAGTTGGATGCCGTCGACTTCATGAGTCTCCTGGAAGGGAAGCTCGATTTGGTGGGGCTCGACCGAGACCTCCTGAAGCGGAGCGTCAACGACGGATTCTCTGGAGGTGAGAAGAAGCGGAACGAGATCCTTCAGATGGCGGTGCTCGAACCCACATTCTCCATCCTGGACGAAACGGATTCGGGCCTGGACATCGACGCGTTGAAGGTCATCGCCGACGGCGTCAATTCCCTCCGTGCGCCGGACCGCTCCACGCTCCTCATCACCCACTATCAACGGCTCCTCGACTACATCGTCCCCGACAAGGTCCACGTGCTCGCCCGTGGCCGCATCATCAAGTCGGGTGACCGTCGTCTCGCTCTCGAATTGGAAGAACGGGGCTACGCATGGCTCCTGGAAGGTTCGGAGACCGGAGCATGACGACTCTGAACACATCGGTCCTCGACGCTTGGTCCGATCGCATCATGTCGACGCTGCGCCCCGAGGACCCCGCATGGGTCGTGTCGGCCAAGCGCGAGGCTGCGGACGCATTGCGGGCCAAGGGACTTCCCACGATGCGCGACGAGGACTGGCGCTACACCGACCCCGCCCCCCTTCTTGCCGCGGATTGGAGGGTGCACGTCGAAGGACCGTCGTCCCCACCCACGGAGGACGACATACGTTCATTCACCTATTGGGATGCGTCGGCCGTCCGCGTCGTCTTTCTCAACGGCCGGTACATTCCGGAACTCTCCGTTCACCGTACCCCCACGGACGGTCTTGCCGTCGTCCCTCTCTCGGAGGTGCTGGCGGGTCAGCACCCGACGCTCGAGTCTCTCGTCACCGGGCGACTCGCCGCGGATCGCCCAGCGATGGATGTCTTGGCAACCGGCGGGGCGCGCGATGGATTGGTCGTCCATCTGGACGAAGGCGTCGAGGTCGAGGGACCGATCCACGTCCTGTGCCTCACCGACGACTCCGCGGAGGATGCCTACGTCCCCCTCCTCCATGTCGTCGACCTCGCATGCGCGTCACGACTCACACTCGTCGAACGCTACGCGAATCTCGCATCCTCACCTCGAAGCTTCACCGCCTCGGTCACCGACATCCTCCTCGCGCAGAATGCGCGTCTCGACCACTACACTCTCGAACGGGAAGCGGAACGGGCCATCCATCTCGGGGCTCGCCGCGTTCGCCAGGACGATCGCTCCGAGTTCCGGCAGACGACCTTCACTATCGGTGCGGGCCTCGCTCGCCACGACACGGATATCTTGTGCACCGGCACCGAAACCAAGACGTCCCTCGGCGCCCTCTTTCTGGGCGAGGGGAAGCAGCACATCGACCACCGCGTTCTCATCCGTCACCGCGGGGATCGAGGCCGCTCGGAGCAACTCTTCAAGGGCATCCTGGACGAGAGATCCTCGGGGGTCTTCAACGGCAAGGTGGTCGTGGACGAGGGGACCCACGGCAACGACGCCCAACAGTCCAATCACAACCTGTTGCTGTCCGACGACGCGACGGTGAACACCCGTCCGCAGCTCGAGATCTACGCGGATGAGGTCTCTTGCAGCCACGGTGCGACGGTCGGGCAACTCGACCCGGATTCACTCTTCTATCTCCGGACACGGGGGATTCCTCGGGGTCAGGCCGAGAGCCTCCTCACGTACGCGTTCGCGAGTGATGTCGTCGATCGCATTCGTATCGACTTCATCCGTCAGCGCGTTCAGGAATTCCTCTCAACCCGTATGGAATTCGGCAACACGTCGGAGAAGATCCAATGACCCGCATCCCTTGCCCAGACTACGACCTCGACGCGGTGAGATCCGAGTTTCCAGCGCTCGACCAACGGGTGTACGACCATCCCCTGGTCTACCTCGACAACGCTGCGACTGCTCAGATGCCTGGCAAGGTCATCGACGCGGTGCGCGAGTTTCAAACACGTGATCGCTCGAACATCCATCGCGGAGTCCATGCTCTGAGCGTCCGCGCCACCGAACACTACGAGGCGGCGCGAACCACCGCAGCGCGCTTCCTCGGGGCCTCATCACCGAGGGAATGCGTCTTCGTGAGGGGAACGACAGAGGCGGTGAACCTCGTGGCCTGGAGCTTTGTGCGCCCCCGCGTCTCCGAGGGAGATTCTGTTCTGATCACCGGACTCGAGCATCACTCCAATATCGTTCCTTGGCAACTTCTCGGCGAGGCGACGGGAGTGCGGCTGAAAGTGGTGCCGCTGCGCGACGACGGGAGTATCTCCGTGGAAGACTTCGCGGAATCACTCACGCCGGATGTCCGTTTCGTAAGCTTCGCCCACGTCTCGAACGCCCTCGGGACCGTGAGCCCGGTCGAGTCCCTCACGGCTCTGTGCCGCGAGAAGGGCATCCCCTGTCTCATCGATGGGGCCCAGGCGGCTCCCCACATCCCCATCGACGTAGAAGCACTGGGCGCCGATTTCTACGCGTTCTCGGGTCACAAGGTCTACGGCCCCACGGGAGTTGGCGTTCTATGGGGTCGGGCCGAGCACCTGGAGGCCATGCCTCCGTGGCAGGGCGGCGGGGAGATGATTTCCAGCGTTTCCTTCGAAAAGAGCACGTGGAACTCGATTCCGCACAAATTCGAAGCCGGCACGCCCAACATCGGTGGAGCCATCGGCCTGGGCGCTGCTCTCGCATGGCTCATGGACTTCGGCATCGCCAAGGCGGCCGCTTGGGAATCGACTCTCCTCGAACATGCGACGAAGATCCTGAGTGGCATCCCGGGACTCCGAGTCATCGGCACCGCTCCCATCAAGGCCGGCGTTCTTTCCTTCGTGATCGAGGGCGCCCACCCCCACGACATCGGGACGATCCTGGACCGGGATGGGGTTGCCATTCGGGCCGGGCATCACTGCGCCGAGCCCGTCATGCGCCATTTCGGAATTCCAGCCACCGCAAGGGCTTCCTTTGCTCTCTACAACACCATGGAAGAGATCGAGACGCTGGCCGAAAGCGTCCTCAGGGTTCAGGAGATGTTCGCCGATGTCTGACCTTCGTGACCTGTACCAGGAGGTGATCCTGGATCACAACCGAAGCCCCCACAACTTTCGAGAGATGACGTCATGCACAGCGCACGCGGACGGTCAAAATCCCCTCTGCGGTGACACCCTCACGGTGTACCTCGACGTCGAGGACGGCATCGTCAAGGACGTGTCGTTCGTCGGGTCGGGATGCGCCATCTCCAAGGCCTCGGCGTCCCTCATGACGGACGTCGTCAAGGGGAAGTCGGTCGAGGAAGTGAACGACCTGTTCGAACGATTTCACGGGATGGTGACGGGAGAAGGCGGTGAAACGACACCCGGATCTCTCGGCAAGTTGGCGGTTCTGGAAGGCGTCTCGGAATTCCCCGTCCGCGTCAAATGCGCGACGCTGGCCTGGCACACCCTGATGGCCGCTCTCGAGGGACGCCACGACCCGGTTTCAACGGAGTGACCTGAATATGAGCGATCATCCGATTTCCAAAAACGACGAGATGGAACAGACCCCGTCGCCGACCGAGGCCACGCCCCCGAGCGAAGAGGTCGCCGTCGCGTCGCGAGATATCGAGGAGTTGAAGCAGGACGTCGTGGCCGTCCTTCAAACCGTCTACGACCCCGAGATCCCCGTAAACATCCAAGAGCTGGGAATGATTTACGACGTCACGGTCACGCCGGAGCAGGATGTCCAGATCCGGATGACTTTGACGTCTCCAGCCTGCCCTGTGGCGGGCTCCCTGCCGGGCGAGGTCGAAGTGAAGGTCGCGGGCATTCAGGGAGTGCGGAAGGCCGAGGTCGAGCTCGTCTGGGACCCGCCTTGGACACCGGACATGATGAGCGAGGCCGCGAAACTCCGGCTCAACATGTTCTGAGGAGGGTCCTCGCCTCGGCCTCCCGCAGAGCGCCCAGCACGAGGACCGTCCAGCGAAGCCTCAGAGAAGGTCGTTGACGAGTTCACGCTCCCGCTTCAATTCATCGAACGTGGCCTCGAGCTTCCCCTTGGCAAAATCGTCCAGTTCGAGCCCTTGGACGATCGACCAACCCGAGTCGGGATCGGTCTTGCATGGCATTCCCACGATCAGGTCTTCCGGCGCTCCGTAGCTACCGTCCGACGGGACGGCCATGCTGACCCATTCCCCCTCCGGAGTGCCGAACTCCCAATCGTGCATGTGGTTGATGGCCGCGTTGGCCGCCGAAGCCGCCGAAGAGCTTCCGCGCGCCTGGATGATGGCCGCTCCGCGCTGCTGAACGGTGCGAATGAAATCATTCCGCAGCCAGTTGACATCACCGATCACCTCCGCCGCGGGCTTCCCACCGATGGTCGCGTTCTCGAAGTCCGGGTATTGGGTGGATGAATGGTTTCCGAAAATCGTCACACCGGTCACGTCGGACACAGGCGCGCCGGCCTTGGCGGCCAACTGGTGGCGCGCACGATTGTGATCGAGACGCGTCATGGCCGTGAAACGATCCCTCGGGATGTCGGGAGCATGATGCATGGCGATGAGACAGTTCGTATTGCAGGGGTTCCCGACGACGACGATGCGAATGTCGGACGCCGCTCCCTCATTCAGGGCCTTCCCCTGACCGGTGAAGATGGGGCCGTTGTCGCGGATCAGATCGTTACGTTCCTGTCCCTTGCCTCGGGGCTTGGAACCCACCAGGAAAGCTCTGTTGACCCCATCGAACGCCACTTTCGCGTCATCCGTGGTCACGACGTCCTGGAGCAACGGGAAGGCGCAATCATTCAGCTCCATGACGACTCCCTCCAAGGCCTTCATGGCCGGCGGGATCTCCAGGAGTCTAAGAACGATCGGCCGGTTCTCTCCGAAGACCTCGCCCGACGCGATGCGGAAAAGGAGACTGTATCCGATGTTGCCGGCGGCTCCGGTCACGGCGACGGAATAGGGGCTATTCATTTCAATTCCTCCGTTTCAGTTTTCGGTCCGGCGTTCGAGCCGAACGATCGTCTGTCCCATGTCCACGGTATCACCTTCGCCCACGAAGAGTTCGACGACCACCGAGGAGAAAGGTGCTTGCAAGGGGTGTTCCATTTTCATGGCTTCCACGACCGCAAGCGTCGCCCCTTCGGGGACCGTGTCGCCCAAAGCCGCCTCCAGGCGAATCACGCGACCGGTCATCGGCGCCACGAGGTTGGCATGATCGGCATCATCCCGGGCGGCCGCACTCTCGGTCGGCAAGGCCTTCTTCACGCGGAAACCCGTGCCCGCGCTGAAGACCTCAACGACTCCGTCGCGCACTTCCAGGAAGACCCGTCTCAGGCCGCGATTCGTCTCGATCACGCACTCGCCCCCGGATTCGTGGAGGATTCGGAACGAAACGGGGCGCCCGTCAACGGCGCCGGAAACGTGGAACGCGTCGTCGTTGCTCCATCGCGTCTCGATCGGCGTCCCGCCGAGGTCCAGGACTTCCCTCAGCCCCTTCATGAGCCTTCTCCCGTCGGTCGCTCAGCTCCCAGAATCTCGAAGGGGTCGGAGAAATGCCGAAGCCCGGCGGTTTCCCGACGTCGTCCTCGACGGCGTAACGCCCTCGCGGCGAGAATCAGCAATACGTCATCGATCGGAGGCTCCGGGCCTGGAAATTCTCCCGCCTCGATCCAGCTCTCGACAGTGCCGGTGTGAAAATCCCCGTCTTCGAACCAATCGGTTCGGAGGATGGCCCTCAGAAAATCCAGGTTGGACTCCAGCCCCATCAACTGGGTTTCATCGAGGGCCCGCCGTGCCCTCTGGATGGCCTGGGGGCGGTCCGGACCCCACACCACCAGCTTTCCGACCATCGGATCGTAGTCCGGAGACACGCTCCCAGCCCCTTCCAAACCGGCATCCATCCGAATCCCCGGCCCCTTCGGCTCGATGAATCGCCACACGTCCCCCGGAGTGGGAAGAAACCCTCTTTCCGGCGACTCCGCGTAAAGGCGCATTTCAATCGAGTGGCCCCGGGGTTTCAGCCCGAGCAGCCCATCCAAACCTTCTCCCCGGGCGACCGCCAGCTGCGCCCGAACGAGGTCCACGCCGTAGACCATCTCCGTGACGGGATGCTCGACCTGCAGGCGTGTGTTCATTTCGAGAAAGAAGAACGAACCGTCCGGAGCGAGCAAGAACTCGACCGTCCCGGCGCCCCGATACTTCACCTGCTCACCGAGACGCACGGCGGCCTCCTGCAGTTTCTCTCGCAGAGCGTTCGACACGGCAGGCGAGGGGCACTCCTCCAGGATTTTCTGATGTCTGCGCTGAAGGCTGCATTCCCGTTCACCCAAAGCCGCGACGGCGCCCCGGCCGTCCCCCACGACCTGAATCTCGATGTGGCGCGCGGGATGGACCCAACGTTCGAGGATGAGGCGATCGTCACCGAAGGCCGCCTTCGCCTCCCTCCTCGCCTGGCACGCCGCATCCAGGAGCGCGGCTGGATTCTCGACGCGCCGCATCCCTTTCCCGCCACCGCCCGCCGACGGCTTGATGAGGAGTGGAAAACCCAACTCCTTCGCGGCCGCCTCGAGCTCGGCGTCGTCCACGTCTCGCCGGCCAGGCAGGACCGGAACCCCCGCAAGGGCGGCGGCTTCCATGGCGCGGCTCTTGTCGCCCATCAACGCGATCGAGGCCGGAGTGGGTCCAATGAACACGAGCCCGGCTTTTTCCACGGCCTCGGCGAACTCCGCGCGCTCGGCCAAGAATCCATAACCCGGATGGATCGCGTCCGCACCTGTGGATTCCGCCGCCGCGAGAATCCTCGACCCGCTGAGATAGCTCGCCTGAGGGGCAGCCGGACCGATGAAGGCCACTTCGTCCGCGATGCGCACGAACAGCGCGTCCCGGTCCACCTCGCTCGCCACCGCGACAGAGGCAATCCCCTCCTCCCTCAAGCTTCTGAGGATGCGCACCGCGATCTCGCCCCGGTTGGCCACGAGGACCTTCTCGATCCGTCGCCTAGTCATGGGAGGAATCCCCCTCCGGAAACCAAGCCGGGCGCCGCTTCTCCAAGAACGCCGACATCCCTTCCTGGCCCTCATCGGAGACACGCAGCCTTGCGATGAGCGGAACGGTCACCTGATCGCAGTCCCGCACCGGCACGTTTTCCACCAGGTCGATGAGACGCTTGGATTCCCTCACGGCGAGAGGCCCGGCCGCGAGGATGGAGCCGACGATCCCATCGACCTCGTCCTCCAGTTCGGAGGAGGGCACGCATTTCTGCAACAGCCCGATGCGCTCCGCTTCCAGCCCGTCGAAAACTTCGCCGGTCGCGAAGTACCTGGCCGCGTGCTTGCGTCCGATCTTTCTGAGGACGAAGGGCGAGATCACGGCGGGGACGATTCCCAACTTCACCTCGGTGAATCCGATCTTGGCTTCGGGGACTCCGATGGCGATGTCGGCCGCGGCGACGAGCCCCGCCCCTCCTCCGATGGCATGGCCGTGGACGACCGCCACGACGGGCACGTCGCACGCAGCGACGGCGCGAAACATTCGGGACATCTTGCCGGCGTCGATGCGATTCTCTTCCAAGGAGAGATGAGCACTCTTCCGCATCCCATTGAGGTCGGCTCCGGCGCAAAATGCGCGACCGGCGGCCCTCAGCACTGCCACACGGGAGGACGGCTCCGCCGAGATCATCGTGAAAACCCGAGTGAGTTCTTCGATGAGTTGGTCGTTGAAAGCATTGCGGACATCGGGCCGCTGAAGCGTCACGGTTGCGACACCTCGTTCGTTCGACCGCCATTCCAGGGTTTCGAGGCTCTTCGTCATCGCCTTGTTGTCCTCACATGCGGAAAACGGGAGCCTGCGTGTCCCCGATCGGAGCGTTCATCGTCGCTGACAACGCCAAACCCAGAACGTCGCGTGAAGCCGCGGGATCGATGACACCATCATCCCAGAGACGGGCGGAGCTGTAATAAGGATGTCCTTCGATCTCGTACTTCTGGAGGATCGGAGCCCGCAGAGCTTCCTCCTCGGTGGGGCTCATCGTCTCCCCATGCCGGGCCATCTGGTCCTTTTTCACCGTGGTCAGCACGCTGGCCGCCTGTTCCCCGCCCATGACCGAAATACGGGCGTTCGGCCACATGAAGAGGAATCTGGGATCGTAGGCCCGGCCGCACATTCCATAGTTTCCGGCACCGTAGGAACCGCCGATGATGAGGGTGAGCTTGGGGACCGCGGCCGTGGCGACGGCCTGAACCAGCTTGGCTCCGTCCTTCGCGATGCCTCCGTTTTCGTATCGCTTCCCCACCATGAAGCCAGTGATGTTCTGGAGAAAGAGGAGGGGAACACGACGTTGGGAACAAAGTTCCACGAAGTGGGCCCCCTTCAGCGCGGACTCCGAAAACAACACCCCATTGTTCGCAACGATTCCAATGGGCATTCCGAAAAGCCGGGCCATGCCGCAAACGAGCGTCGGACCAAAGAGCTCCTTGAATTCGTGGAAACGACTCCCGTCGACGATGCGGGCGATCACCTCTCGCACGTCGTAACTGCGACGGTTTTCAGGGTCGACGATGCCGTAGATATCTTCGGCGGGATAAATCGGATCCTCGGGCTCATCGAGATCCAGGCGCACCTCCTTCGTCCGATTCAACGTGGAGACGATGGATCGCACGATCTCGAGGGCTTCATCATCACTCTCCGCGAGGTGATCCGTCACTCCGGAGATCCGACAATGAACGTCCGCGCCGCCCAGCTCCTCGGCCGTCACCTCTTCGCCCGTCGCCGCCTTCACGAGCGGAGGACCGCCAAGAAAAATCGTCCCGTTCCCCTTGACGATCACGGACTCATCGGACATCGCCGGAACGTAGGCGCCGCCCGCGGTGCAGGAGCCCAAGACCGCCGCAATCTGCGGGATCGCCAGAGCGCTCATGCGGGCTTGATTGAAAAAGATCCGTCCGAAATGCTCGCGATCGGGAAACACTTCGTCCTGGAGGGGTAGGAAAGCGCCTCCCGAGTCGACCAGGTAGATGCACGGCAGATGGTTTTCGAGGGCGATCCTCTGGGCGCGGATGTGCTTTTTGACCGTGAGAGGCAGATAGCTGCCTCCTTTTACGGTGGCGTCGTTGGCGACGATCATGCATTCGAGTCCCGCCACCCGGCCGATCCCGGTCACGACCCCCGCCGCGGGGGTCGGCCCGTCGTAGACGCCGTATGCGGCGAGAGGCGAGAGTTCGAGAAACGCGGTATCGGGATCGAGAAGCCGTTCGATTCGATCTCGCACGAAGAGCTTCCCCCGCGCGGCGTGGCGCTCCCGGGCCCGATCACTCCCGCCCCGTCGGATCTCGTCCAGGCTCGTCTTCAGGTCCGCGACCAAGGCGAGCATGGCCTCCCTTTGTTCTTGAAAGGATTCGGATTCGGCTCGAACCTTGGAACGAATGGTTTTCATGAGCGGAGTGAGTCCCCTCGAGGAACAGATTTTTTCGGACAGGTCACCGCAAACCATTGTCGATAAACGACTCGGAGGAGAACGACGAAGGGGGGATCGACGCCTTCCGCACCGGCCGCGAATTGTATCCCTGCCGGGGCCCCGACTTCAATGAAGACAGGGGTCGATTGGAAGCGCCCCCCCGATCGCATAGACTCATCCATGCATTGGGACGTCGCAACGCCCGTTTCGCATGGGCTCCCCGTGAGACAACTGACTCCGGGAAGATGCGACGCTGTTGGACGGGAGGCCTCATGATCGCCCCGTCCTGTGCCGGGCCCGGCCACTCACGGGAGTGCCGGAAATCCGAAGGGCGCCCGCGCCTTGACTGATCGGGTTCGAAAACGTCAACGGACCCATTGAAAGAGACACTTTCGGCTCATGCCGAAGAAGAGAAAATATACATGTCATTCGACCAGTTCGGGCTCAGCGAGCCCGTGGCGGAGAGTCTCCGCCGACAGGGGTTTTCCGATCCCACCCCCATCCAGGACAAAGCGCTTCCTCCTCTCCTCCAGGGTCGAGACCTGTTGGGCCGAGCCGAAACCGGATCGGGCAAGACCCTGGCCTTCGGCATACCTCTCATAGAGAAGATCGAAGGGGGCCGCGTCAGCATTCAGGCTCTCGTCGTCTGCCCCACCCGAGAATTGGCGTCCCAGGTCGCCGAGGACTTGGCCGAAACGGGCAAGGAAAAGGGAATTCGGGTGGCTCTCGTCGTTGGCGGCGTCCACGTGCGCACACAGAGGATGCAAATCCCCGGTTGCCAGGTCGTGGTGGGAACACCTGGACGCATCGTGGATCTCCTCGAAGACAGATTCCTGCCGGTGGAATGGGTGGAATACTTCGTCCTCGACGAGTTCGACCGCCTGCTCGAGATGGGGTTCATCGAAGACATCCGCCGGATCGCGAAACGCCTCCCCAAGGAACGCCAAACCGTTCTCTTCAGCGCCACCGTTCCAAAGCAGATCATGGACGAAGCGCATGCGATCATGAAGAACCCCGTCCTCTGCGAGATCGGAGACCGCGCCATCAACACGGTCTCCACTCTCGAGCAACGCGCCATCCGGTGCCCCAGCTCCAAGAAGTTGATGACGCTCGAGAAACTCCTGGACCATGCCCTCGACGAAGACGGCACCGTGATCGTCTTCTGCAACACGAAGAAACAGGTTCGACAGGTCGACCGGGAGCTTTGGGCCAAGGACTATTCGGTCGCCGCCCTTTCCGGTGACCACGACCAGTCCGTCCGCTTCAAGGTCATGGAACGATTCCGCAACCGGGAGATCCGCGTCCTTGTCGCCACGGATGTCGCCGCGCGGGGACTGGACATCGACCACGTCGGTCTCGTCATCAACTATGACGTCCCTTCAGAGGTCGAGGACTACGTTCATCGCATCGGACGCACGGCGCGGGCCGGTCGGGACGGGATTGTCATTTCCTTCGTGGGCAGCGAAGACCGCATGGGATTCCAACGCATCCAGAAGCGTTTGGGCGACGAGATCCGAATGGTCCCACTGGAAGCCGCCACGGCCCGCCTCGGCTCCACCGCCGGCGGGAGCGATGCGCCATCCCGTGCGACCCCCCCCATCGCCGAGTCCGCTCCTTCCGCGGACCCGGCCGACGCCGCGGAGCAACCCTCCCCCGAAGAGGTGTTCGGCGCCAATATCGACATCGAAGAGCCCGCCCCCGAAACCGCGGATACGCCGAGGACCGACTCTCCGAGCGCGGGATCGCGCCGTGGCGAAGACCGAGATGGCGAAGGTGGTGGGAGTCGCCGTCGGCGGAGTCGGGGGCGTGGCCGGGGACGGGGGCGCGGGCGATCCGGAAGCGCGTCCGACGATTCAAAGGCGGACAAGGCGGAAAAGGCAGACAAAGCGCCCGAGGCGCAGCCAGGGAATTCCAACCGTTCGAAACGAAGCGGCGGACGCAATTCGAATGCGCGACGAAAAAGCCCCAAGACCGATGACACGTCGTCCTCTCGCAAGCCGCGGGGACGAAACGATTCCCGGGGTTCTCGTCGAGGACGGGACTCCGGGAACGGCGACCGCAAGGAGCCCGAAAGACCGAACTCCTCCCGGCGACGTGGCGGATCACGTCGCCGCGAAAATGGCCGTCGACGTGAGGAAAGAGAACTCGACAAGCCGGTGGAATTGATGGAGGACAATTGGGGCCATTCCGACGACCTCCTTGACACCCCACGCTCTCGTTCCCACCGCCGAGAGGACGACCCCGGCAACCGCCCTGTCGTCGAAGGCACCATGGACATGGCCATCGTCCCTCAGGATCCTCCCAGGCCGCGCCGACGCCGGTCTCGTGGGTCATCGCGGCGACGGGGCTCCTCGGGTTCCTCGTCCTCCTCCTGAAAAGGGAAGACGCCTCGGCGCGCGCGCCGGTCAAACAAACAAGGCCCGCCTCGTGGAGGCGGGCCTCAGTCTTCTGCTCATTGCCTCACTTCGTCATTTGCGACGGGTGAGTCGAACGCGCTCGAGCTTCTTCTCGTTCCGTTCGGCGAACCAGAACTCCCGGGGACCGACGAACGCCACACCGCTCGGCTGACCCTCGAGCTGGTAGGACATGATCTCCGTTCCGGTCGGCGGATCGAGCAGACGGATCCGGTCCGAACCCTCCTCGGTGAACCACAGTCGACGGCCGTCGTAGCCCACGCCGAGAACGTTGTCCTGGACAGCGTGAATCTTCACGATCGCACCGTCCTTGACACGGATGCGCCTCAACTGTCCGATCCCCGTGACGGCAAGCCAAAGATCCTCACCGTCGAAGCAGAGGCCTCCCAGCTTCCCGGCTCCTGGGTCGCACGCGAGGGCCACCTTGATCTCCCCGCTTTCGGGATCGATTTGTGAGACCGTATTCGTGTTGTTGTCGACCTGCCAAAGATGGCTGCCATCCCACGCACAACCCGCTACTTTCCCATTGAAGGGAATCGTGACGAGAGAGTCGCCGGATTCGATGTCGAGCTTGTAGACTCGGTTTTCCGCGCTGTCCGACACCCAGAGATGCTCGCCGTCCCAGGCAAGCCCCTCCGGAGAGCCGCCGGGCGCATCAAGCGTAGCTTCCACGTTGAATCGCTCCATGGATTCGCTGTTCTCCTAGGTACCTTGGTGATCCCGCGGCCCGGGGGGGAAGGCAGAATGGCCGTTCCTTGGGTTCCGTGAACCCCGAGCACTTGCATGGCGGGTCCGTGCCCCGCCGCTCGACGGCCGGATCACGGAAAGCGGCGCATTCTACGGGCGAGAGTCCTGTAAACCAAGCGTCGGCCCCTCCGCTCCCTCCTGAGCGACGTCGGCTTTCAAGAACAAGTAGAACAGTCGCCCCTCGTACTTGGTCCGACCGGCGATCTTCTCCGCCTCGTCACCGATCCCCACGAAGATGTCGCAACGACCTGGTGAGCGGATGGCCCCTCCCGTGTCCTGGTCCGCGGTCAACGCGACGAACGGGCGGGCCGACACGACCCCTTCCGAAGGGACGGGCAGGACGGTCTCGACCGCCGTGGGAGCGCCACGCGGGAAGATACTCTTGTCGGTGGCCAGGGTCGCGAACGGCGTCACGGGAACGCCCAAACTACCCCATGGGCCACCGGGCCCGGTCGCTGTGAAGAAGACGTAGGACTCGTTCTTCCACAGATAGTCACGCAACTGTTCCGGATGCTTCGAGAAGTACTGCCGAATGCGAGGCAGTGAGAGGTCTTCCTCGGGAAAGCGACCGTCTTCGACGAGCGCCTTCCCGAGGCTTCTGTAGGGTCGGTCCGTTTTCCCGGCGTAGCCGACATAGAGGAATCGCCCATCGTCCAACCGGATCTTCGCGGAACCCTGAACATGGATGATGAAGGCGTCGAGCGCACTCTTCAGCCAAACGAGTTCCAGTCGCTTCCCGTCGAAAAGGTGTCCCTCCTCGATTTCACGACGGGTGGGATAGCTCACCACCCTCTCCCCCACCCTGCGGCCGAGAGGCGTTCCATCCTCGGCCTTCACGAGATCGTCGGGCAGACGGTACAACGGATACCGATAGACGGAGTCCGGCTCGAGACGACCATCGAAGATGGGCTGATAGTAGGCCGTGAACAACACCGTCCCCGAGCCGTCCCAACCGACCGAGCGATAGACGTCGAACTCGAGGGCGATCCGGCCGGCGAATTCTTCCGGCGAGGAGGCCTCGTCGATGATCTCGACCAACCGTG
The DNA here is from genome assembly GCA_964559135.1 of uncultured Planctomycetia bacterium. Classification (GTDB taxonomy): domain Bacteria; phylum Planctomycetota; family DRQF01; genus DRQF01. The sequence goes on along the minus strand of CAZLGG010000008.1, from coordinate 4,958 downwards.
CAAGACTCTTGCGCACCCGCTCGTGAGTCAAGCCCTCGAAGGGATAGAACGTTCTCGACGACGGCTTGCCGAACCACTCGAGGCCCTTCTCGTAGGCTGCCCTCACCCGTTGCCGCTCGGCCCACATGGCCCGGAAATCCGGGTACTGGCTTCGGTCCGTGACCAACTCCAGAGCGCTCTCGCCAGGCCGCAACTCTCGTGCGTAGTCCTTCGTCGAGGCATTCGGCTCTTCAGTGGCACACCCCGCAAACAGGGTCGCGGCCAGCATGACGACGGTGATCCGGCTCATCGATCGGCACTCCTCCCTGGAACGAACGTCGTCTTCGTACCCCGACTCCGGGGACTTCACAGTTCGTTCCTTGGAAGAGAGAATACGAGACGTCGGGGACGCGTACCTTCGCACGGACGTGCTCGCAAGGAGCACGGGCCCCGACCCCACCCATGACCGCAACCGAACTTGCGGACAAGGAGACTCAATCCATGAAGGTGCTCGCGATCCTGATCCTTCTCGTCGCCGCCCCCGCCGGCATCGTGTGCCAAGACTCGCAACCTCTACTCATCCGCAACGTCAAGCGCGCACCCGGGCGCCCCACCGTCGACATCCTCATTCGCCGCGGACTCGTCGAAGCGATCGGACCAAGCGGCACGTTGCAGCGCCCCTTTGACGCCCAGGTTTTCGATGGCAAGGGACTGCTTCTTGGACCGGTCTTCCTGGACGCATGTGTCCTCGCCAATCTCGCACCCAAGCCGACGGCACCTGTTGCGAAGACGCCGCCTAGGGACGGCGCCCCGACATCACCTCCTCTTCGCAGCGTAGACGACGACATCGACACGCGACCGGCGGCGCTGGATCGTCTCCACCCCGACCGACGGCGCATCGACACGCAGGCATGGGACGCAGCGGGAGACGAGCCACGCCGCCGCGCCGGAATCGCCTGGGCCTTGTACGCCCCCGCCACCGAGCTTTGCGGGGGCAGCGGGGTCCTTGCCACGACGGCGGCCGTACCGCGGAGATCTCGCGTGCTCGCCTCGGATCTCGGGTTGTTCTTCGCCCTCGATCGCCGAAGAGGCCGCTACCCCTCCACCACCATGGGAGCGATCGCCGTGCATCGTCAGCTCTTCGCCGACGCCCAGCGGCAACAGGCGTGGAAGGCGGCCCATTCCCGGGCCACATCGGGTGTGCCGCGGCCGCCCTTCGAGCCCGGTCTGGCGCGGGTCGAGGAGGTCCTCGACGGGCGCCGCCCCGCCTTTTTTGTCTGTCGGACCGAGCATGAAGCCCGACGTGTTCTTGCCCTGTTCAGGGGAACGAAAGGGCGCTTGGTCATCGCCGGCCCGCCTCGTCTGGCTCGAGCCGGCGACGCCTTCGCGAAGGCGCAAGCCGGCGTCGTCCTCCAGGCCGAATTCCCCGAAGTGACGGATCCCGTCTTGCGAAGGCGTCTCCATCGACCGCAGTCCCCAGAAAAGTCTTCGGCAAGACCCGCCCCCTCCGCCGACTCCAAGGACCCGGAAACAAAGGCCCTCGAGGCGTGGATCCGGGCCGAGAGGCGAATCGTCCGAGAGAGGGAGAAGACGACCGTCCAAACCTTCCTGAATGCTCCGATGCGCCTGTCGGAGGCGGGGGTCCCCTTCGCCTTCGCCACGACAGCAAGGGGAAAGGCGGATGACTTGCTCTCCTACGCCCGACTGGCCGTCGAGGCAGGGCTCTCCCAACCGGCGGCCCGGCGTGCGTTGACGGGTGCGGACAAGAGGCTTCCGTTTTCCAGGGCTCTCGATCAAGGAGTGCGGCCCGGACACACGGCCACGTTCACGTTGCTGGATGGGCCTCTTTGGAGCTGGAACACCCGCATCCAGGCCGTCGTGATCGACGGACGCCTCGAGGTCCTCGCGGAGAAACCCTCCGGCAAGGGCAAGACGAAGGGAGGACGACGATGAAACGGATCGCGATGATGCTCGTACTGGTGCCCTTCATCTCGCTACCCTTTGCGGCTCAGGACAAGGGTTGGGGCAGCGGACATGTCTTGTTCCGTGACGTCATCGTTCACATGGGCACGGCGACCCGTCCGTTCCTGGGCGACGTTTTGATTCGATCAGGACGGGTTGCGGACCTCGGGTGGGTCAGGGACGTCCCGGACGGAACGCGAATCGTGGAGGGTCGCGGCGAGCTCCACGTCATGCCCGGCATCATCGACTGCCACAGCCACATCGCTCTCGCCGGCGGGCTCAATGAATCCACCGGCCCCGTGACCCCGGAGGTGCGTATCAGGGACGCTCTCCGTCCCGACGATCCCTCCATCTACCGCGCTCTGGCCGGAGGCGTGACCATGGCGCACCTGCTCCACGGCAGTGCCAACGTCATCGGAGGACAGGACGCGGTGATCAAGTTGCGTTGGGGAGCGGACGCGGATGGACTCGTCTACAAGAAAGCGCCGCCCGGCGTGAAATTCGCTCTCGGGGAGAATCCCCGCCGCTCGAATCGGAACACTCCGGGCGCGGATCGCCAAGGGTATCCCCGAAGTCGCATGGGGGTCGAGCAGATCTTGCGGCGGGCGTTTCAGGATGCGTTGAACTATCGGGACACTTGGCTCACCTACAAGCGTGAGGTCTCAGAGGGCTCGGGACGCGTACCGCCTCGTCGCGACCTGAGGATGGAGGCGCTCCTCGGTATTCTCGACGGAAGGATCATGGTCCATTGCCACTGTTATCGGGCCGACGAGATCCTCATGGTCATGAGGGTCGCGGAGGATTTCGGTTTTCGCGTCGCCACGCTTCAACACGTTCTCGAGGGTTACAAAGTCGCTGAAGACATCGCCCGTCACGGTGCGGGCGCATCGACGTTCTCGGATTGGTGGGGTTACAAGTTCGAAGCGTACGACGCGATTCCCTACAACGCGGAATTGATGCGCCGAAAGGGCGTCGTCGTCACCATCAATTCGGACTCCGCCGACCACATTCGGCGGCTGAACATCGAGGCCGCCAAGACCGTGAAATACGGCGGATATCCCCGGAACTTGGCGCTTCAACTGGTCACCTTGAATGCGGCGAAACAGTTGCACATCGATCGGTGGGTGGGGAGCCTGGAGATCGGCAAGGACGGCGACGTGGCCGTCTTCGACGGCGACCCACTGGACGACCGCTCGAAGTGCGTCATGACGTTCATCGAGGGGATTCAGTATTTCGATCGTCGGTCGGACCTCCGCAAACGCGGAGGGAACCGCCGAGGACCGGTCGATTCCGATCAGGAGGCAACCCGATGATTCTCTTTCGGTCACCGATCGCTCGGCTCGCACTGGCTCTTTTGCTTTTGTCCCCGACGGCCGCCCCTCAGGACTTCATTCTGAGGGGTGCACGGGTCCAGGTTCCCAATGGGCACCTGGTGGAGGGTCTCGATGTCTGGGTCCGAGGATCACGCATCCACGAAATCGGACCGGAGATTCACGGCGAGGCATCCACCCGCGTCGTTCTCCTCCCCGATCGGGTGATCCACCCCGGTCTCATCGACTTCGGCAACCAGATCGGCTTGACCGAGATCGGCTCCGTAAGGGGCACGGTCGACACAAGTGAAGCCGAGAGCTTCAACCCGCACCTGCGCATCCTCACGGGGATCAACCCCCATTCGTCACACATACCGGTGGCACGAGCCAACGGCATCCTGTTTTCCGTGGTCTTTGCGAACGCGGGGATCGTCTCGGGGCTTTCTCCCCTCGTGAGGCTCTTCGGCGATCAGGCGTCCTCCATGGCAGTCAAACCGGAGGCGTTTCTCGTGGTCACGGTCCCTCGTCTCGAACTTCCCCCCCTTTTCGAACGCACTCCGCCAGGTGTCCGAAAGGCTGGGCGCGAGGGGTTGGCTCCTTTGAAGAAGCGATTCGCGGCGGCCCGTCGTTACTTGGCGGCCCGCAGGAAGTCCGCCCGCCTGGGGACCGATGCGCCTCCGATGGACCTTCACGCGGAGGCCCTCCGGCCCGTGCTGGAAGGCAAACTCCCGGTGCTTTTTCGGGCCGACTCCGTGGAGGCCATCACCGCAGCCGTGGATTTCGGAACGGCGGAGCACTTGCAAATCGTGCTCCACGGCTGTCGCGACGCATGGAAGATCGCCGACTTTCTCGCCGCGCGCAAAGTCGACTGCGTCCTCTCGAGCGTCTACCGACGACCGGCCCTCGGCGACCCGTACGACGCGGTCTACGCCAATGCGTTCCACCTGCAGCGCGCCGGAGTCCGCATCGCCTTTTCCACGGGGAGTTCGAGCAACGTGCGCAATCTGCCTTACGAGGCGGCCATGGCGGTTTCTTTCGGACTGCCCGCCCCCGCCGCCCGGCGCGCACTCACGAGTGACGCCGCCGCGATTCTTGGCCTCCGCCGACGGATCGGAATTCTCCGTCCGGGAGCCGAAGCGACCTTCTTCGTTTCCACGGGCGACATCCTGGATGCCACGAGTCGCGTCGAGGAGGTCTTCGTGAAGGGGCGACCGGTCGCGACGACGTCGCGTCACACCCGTCTTCGAGACAGGTTCCTGCCGCCCCGCAAAGGAGACGGGGCCCGTCACTGATCACTGGATCACGAACCCCTGCGGACCCACGATCGTCCGCACACCGCTGGGAAACGTGGCGTCCAGCGTCACGGCATACGCATGGAATCGTGCGCCCGTGAGGAATGGCAGATTGGGGAGTCCGAGGGTGGAGGACCCGGTGCCATTCGGGCTCAGGACACCCAGGAACCCGTTCCAAAGGAGATTGCCGGGTGTGGTCGCGAGAACGGCCAAGGGATCCCCGACGGAGATACGGATGCGTCGCCCGTCGGCCAAAACGATGGGCGGCCCCGACGTGACGCCCAGCCAGGTTGCGAAGACCAGCCCCGCATCAAGCGCGAGATCGAGGTTGAAACTGGTCAGCGTCCCCGGTGACAACGGTCCGACGGCATCGAACTTCGGCTCGGTCACCGTCAAGAACTGGTTGGCCGTCACG
>CAZLGG010000007.1:5514-68885 GCA_964559135.1 uncultured Planctomycetia bacterium | reverse complement strand
GATATCGATGGGGTCGGCGAAACTGAATTCGCTGTAGAGTCCCAGCATCTCGTCCTCGTCGCCACTGGCCCTCACTTGAGCGGTCAGGAGGCCACCCGTCGAGATCGTCGGTGAGACCTGACCATCGGCGGCGGCCTCTTTCGCGTAGAACAGATGGAACTGTCCGTCGATGGCGTCGATGTCGAAGTCCATGCGGATCGCATCGTGGACGGTGCCGGTGAAGAACTCGTTCGTCCCCAGAACGAAGAAACTGCCGAAAGCCAATTCCTGGCGCCCGAACTTGAAGTCGAGTCCCTGAGACCCGAAGACGTTCTCGAGGAGGATGTAGGCCTGGTAGAGCCGGACCACGTCCAGATCGTTCTCGCGGGTGGCGAAGTCGCCGATGGCGGTCCCGATCGATGACTCGATGTTCTCGGCGGTGTTGTTGGCACCCCGTCCCACGGATTGTATTTCGAAGTGGGTCGTGATCCGCAGATCCGGACCTCCCTCCTGAGGAATGGGGGCGAAGCGAAAACCGAACCCGAGATTGAAGCGATAGTCCAAACGAAATCCGTCGTCGTCCAGGGTGTCGAGCAGGTCAGCCGTGTTGCTGCGGACGTCGAACCGTGTTCGCCATTCACCGGAGAAGTAGATTTGGTCCAAGAAGCCGCCTTGCTGCGCGAAGAGGCGGTTTCCCCCGAGCGAAGATCGCAAGTCGATGCCCTCCACGGCCGCTTCCAGTTCGTCGAGACGCGACTGGAGCTCTCCGCTCTCCGACTCTTCCTGCTGACTCTTGAGTTCTTCGACGGTCGAACGCAGCTCTTGGTTTTCGGACGTCAGACGCTGGACCATTCCCTCCAGGCGCTTGAGTCTTTCCTGAACGTCGTTCTGGGCTCGAGCAGCTCGAGTCCCGAAGACGAGCGCGAGGACCACGAGACAAGCCTTGGCGGATCTTCCGGTCATGGGCGATTCCCTTCTCACCGACCCGGGTCGGTTTCCTTCTTTCCTGTCTCCTCGGTTCGATGACCGACGACGTGTCGACGTCGCACCCGTAGGATAACGGCGGACCCCCACGGCGAGGAGCGTACACCCACGAAATACCATGGCGTCCTCGTGTTGGCAAGCTGATCCGATCCGCCTCGGCGGGCGAAACCCCTTGCAATGGGCGGGATTATGGCTTGACAGTGTCCCCGCACCCCTCTAACCTCCGGGCGTGAGGCCCGACCGGCTCGAGCGTGGGCTCGGTCCGTCGAGTGACGTGAAAAACCGCCGATCCGGAACGACGGCTCCGAGGGCTCGAGGTGGAGAATCGCCGTGATTCCACTTGCCCCGGGGCGTCCCGCATCGGCTTCCAGCAGAAGGAGCACCTGTATCATGGTCACGAAGTCCTTTGGCGCCAGAATCCGGGACTATGGTCAACTCGGACTCTTGTTCGTGGGTTTTCTCACGGGAATCGGCCTGGTGATCACCTGCGGCGGCGGAGGGAGCGGCGCTCAGAGCAGCACCTCGACCTCGTCGACCATTTCCTTCACGCCCTTTTTCTTCAACGTGAATGATCCTGCGACGGCGAACGCGGCGAATCCCACCGGGCTTCCCGTCGGTGTTCCGCCCGTTCTCAACAACGTGACCAACGTGCAGGATGCCCTCAATCGGTTGAATGCGGTCCTCTCGCCGGACCTCGCCCGTATCACGGATCCACTGAGCGCCGACTTCGTCGGAGAGGCGAACATCCCCCAGGTTCTCGTGGACCCGGGCGACCCCAACGATCCTACGGACGATTTCATCCTGACCTTCTCCCGAGGCTTGAGCGGTCTCGTGCGATCGACGTCCCTGGCGGGTCCCCTGCGTGCGGACGAAGCATTTTTCCTCTCCTGTGATGAGATGCAGGCGTCGACGAACGTGCTGTTCGCCCCGCTCGTGGCTCGCATCTTCTGCGCCGACGATGGAGTCGCGACGGACCCGTCCGATGACGCGGGTGTCTTCGAGCTTTTCGCTCCCTCCACCATCAACGGAGTGCCCCAATTGAGCGGCCCGGGCACGGGGCGGCTCCCCGCCACGGTGACGCGGGTGCGTATCGATGGCGCCGACTCCAGCATCACGGGCTTTGTTCCCGGCGGCGGAGGCACGCAGGCCTACCGGATCGACGGTGTCACGGGGAACATCACAGGATCGGGCAGCCTTTCGATCGGAGGCGCGGGGGCCTTCGGCGGCAGCGTCACGTCGATGGGTTCCGTGACCGCCGGGAACAACCTGAACGCGACCGCCGGGAACGTGACCGCCGGAAACAACGTGGCTGCCGGCAACGACGTCACGGCGGGTGGCAACGTGTCCGCCACGAACGACGTGACGGCGGGGAACGACGTCACCGCGACCCAGAACGTCACCGCGACCCAGAACGTCACCGCGACCATGGGCAACGTTTCGGCGACGGCCGGGGACGTCACCGCCGGCAACGACGTGGTCGCCGCGAACAACGTGACGGCGACCAACGGGGATCTCCAAGCTCCCGCGGGGAACGTTACAACGGGCGGCAATGTGACCGCGGGCGGCGACCTGAACGCGACCGGAAACGTCAACACGACGAATGTGAACGCCACCGGCTCCCTGAACGGGGCGACGGCCTCCATCACCGGAGCGCTCACCGCAGGCGACGTTGCGGCGACGGCCGGCAACGTGACGGCGAGCGGCAACGTGTCCGGAACGGACGTGATGGCTTCCAACAACGTGACCGCGGGCGCCGATGTGAGTGCCACCAACAACGTGACGGCGGGTGCAGACGTCATGGCGACGGGCAACATGACCGCAGGAATCAACGTCTCCGCGGGCGGCGACGTTTCGGCGACCGGCAACGTTGTCGCGGGAACGAATGTGACGGCGACGGCAGGGAACGTTTCAGCCGGCAATGACGTCACGGCCACGAACAATGTGGCCGCCGGCGCCGATGTCATGGCTGGCGGCATTGCGCGCGCGGGCAACGATCCGACCATCGTGACCAACGTCGGTGCTCAGATGGATGGTGCTTTCGGTCTCGCCACGCTCCGCTCTTTGACCTCGGCCGCTTTCCTCATCGGTAACGAGGACATTGCCGCCAACAACAACCAGATTCTCGAAGTCCGCGATCAGAGCGTGGAGTCGGGAACAGGTATGAAGCACCTTTTGGTCACCGCGGGCGAGAAGGACGGCGCCGGTACGGACGGCAACGGCATCCTTCGCGTCTTCGACTCCTCCCAGGCGACACGCATCATTCTCGACGGTGAAACCGGAACCTTGACGGCCGACATCCTCAACGTGACGACGCAGAACGTCATGAACCAGACTGTGATGAACCTGGACGTCTCGGGGATGTTGAATGTGAACCCCGGCGGAGCGACTCCTATCGTCCTTGATGGCAGCACTGGCGACGTCACGGCCAGCGGGGCGGTCAGTGCGGCCACCGACGTGGTCGCCACGAACAACCTGACCGCGGGCGCTGATGTCGCGGCGGCGAACAACGTGACAGCCACCACCGGAAACGTCAGTGCTCCTGCCGGAAACGTCAATGCCGGTGTCGACGTGACCGCAGCGAACGACGTCATCGCCGCGAACAATGTCACCGCGACAGCGGGCAACGTGGCGGCCACGGCGGGCAACGTCACCGCGGGTGCCGATGTCGTCGCGGCCAACAACGTGACGGCGACCGCGGGAAATGTGACCGCCACGGCGGGTAATGTGGTCGCCACGGCCGGCGATGTCATGGCCGGCAACGATGTGACGGCTGGTGCGAATGTGACCGCGGGAGGCAATGTCGCTGCCGCGGGGAACGTCTCCGCGGGGACGGGGGCCAATATGGTCACCTTGGATGCGACCACCGGCGCCGTGACGGCCACCGGGGATCTGAACTCCACGAACGTGGCCGCGACCACCAACGTGGCCGCCGGAGCGGGGGCGACGTTGATCACCTTGGACGGCACGACAGGAAACGTGAGTGCAGCCAACGACGTCAATGCTTCCAATGACGTCAACGCGACGAACAACGTCAATGCCACTGTCAACGTGTCCGCGGGGGCCGACGTGACCGCCGTCGGAAACATCGATGCCGGCGGGGCCGTGGGGAGTGTCAATGGAGCCAATCGTGTGGCGGCTCTTTCCAAGGACGGTTCCAGCCATGGGACGATGACCCTGACGGATGCCACCGGTGCGACGACGCTCGTTGCGGCCGGGCGCGACCCGGCCTCCGCCGGAGGTGACGACGGCATCCTGGAGGTCTTCGACAACGGGGCGAGCGTCATCCAGCTCAACGGCAACAACGGAGACGTGGCGGGCATCACGAAGTCGTTCGTGCAGCCTCATCCTGTCGATCCGACCCTGGAGATCCATTACACGGCTCTCGAAGGACCCGAAAACGGGGTCTATGTCCGCGGTCGCGGGCGACTCATCGACGGTCGAGCAGTGATCTCCTTGCCCGAGAACTTCACTCTGGTCGCTGCCACGGAGGGATTGACCGTTCATCTGACACCGATGGGTGAGTGCAACGGACTGTTCGCGCCGATCCAGCAGCTCTCCCGGACCGGATTCGAGGTGAAGGAGTTGATGGGGGGGCGTTCCAATGTGTCCTTTTCCTGGACGGTTCATGGACTGCGTCGTGGGATGGAAGATCACGAAACCATTCGTCCGAATCGCTTCTTCCGTCCGCGGATCAAGGATGCCACGTTCATGGATGGTCTCCCCGGACTTCAGAGCCTCATGATCGAGTCCGGACTTCTGAACGCTGACGGCACTCCCAATCAGGAACTCTTCCAGGCTCTCGGTTGGGAACTGAAGACGAAGGAGGAGTCGCGCCAAGCGAGGCGCTGATTTCTCGAAGAGGCGACGCAAGGTCGCCACCATGGATCACTCGTTCTTCATCCCGCCCCGCCGGAAGATATTCGGCGGGGCGGCTTCGTGCCCGTGGAGTGGGTTGGAGTCGACGTGCTGCTCTCGCAGTGTCCACGGACTTCCCAAGGCTGACGGATTCTATGACGCTATGTCCATCGTTGACCCCAGTTTTTCGAGGGTGTAGGCTGACGTCTTGTCGACGGAGGGGGCGTGAGGCGCCTCCTACCTTTGTCAATGAATTCAAACCCCCGAATCGGCGGGCGCATCCTGCGCTCGACCGGTGATTCTCTTCCCCATCGATGGAGTTTGTCATGTTTCGACGTATCGCCCTCCTTTTGGGCTGCGTTGGTGTTCTGAGCACTCTAGGGACTGCTCAGGGCGTCGTCGCGCCCTTCACACAGGATTTCGAATCCTTCGCTCCTTTCACCTTGACCGCGGGGACGGGTAGCACTGGTCTCGGCGCCGAATGGGACTATGCACAGCCGGCTGGTGCCACTTCGGCGCAGGCTCGCGTCCAAGCTTCGAGTACGCCCCTGCCGCCGGTCGGCGGGCCCCAGGTTCTCGTTCTCGATGCCCCGATGAACACCGTGGCCGAAACGAACGAGGTGGTCCTCCACATTGACGGAGTCAACTCGGATCAGGGCTCCGGATTCGCGATCACCTTTCTCCTCAAGGAGACGGGGGACGAGACGGATCTCGAGGATGTCGTCGTCATCACCGATGGATTGACACCCGGAAACGGCGTCGATCGATTGGGCAACTCGACGGGCCTGCCTGGCTACGGCGGCCATCAAGAGTTTCTTCTACTGGATTGGAACACCGCCCTCTCGACGGCGGGAGGTGGCCCTGGCGACAATGCTTGGAAGGAATTCACCTTCATCATCGATGCCAACTTCTACGCGACGAGTGGCCTCGTTCCGACGACGGACATGCGCCTCGTGTTTCGTCAGCGTGACAATTTCGGCACTCCGTCGGACGGTCTTTTCATCGACAACGTGCGAGTGATCGATGCCGGATTCACGGATGTTTCCGTGACCAGCGTGGATGCTCCCGTCACTCCCACCGACTGCTCCTTGCTCACGACCTCGGAGGTCGTGACGGCGACCGTGACCAACGTGGGGTTGCAGACGATTCCCACGGGAACGATGATCCCCATGTTCTACGACGTGGACAACGGTGCGCAAACAGCCGTGGAGACTCTCACGTTGGCGGCGGACCTGACCATGGGCCAGAGCGTTCAGTACACGTTTACGGCGACAGCCGACCTATCGGCGCCGGGGTCCCATCTCATTCAGGTCACCAGCTTCTTGACGGGGGACGGAGACATCACGAACGACACGGGTTCCACGACGGTCCTCAGTGGCGGAACGAGTCAATTCCCGTTCCTCGAGACGTTCGACACCTTCACGACCACCAACAACACCACGGATGTCCCGTCCGGTTGGATTCAGGATCAGGCGGACAATACGGGCGGTACGAACAGCGATTGGTTCTTCCGCAATACGCCGACGAACTCCTCCAACACGGGACCGCCGGCGGACCACACGACGGGCGTCTCCGGCATGGGCTTCTACGGCTATGTCGAGGACTCGGGAAACTTCTCGGCCGTCAATCTTCTGACCCCGTGTTTCGACGTTTCGGCGCTCTCCACGCCGACTCTACGGTTCTATGTCCACAGTAATAACTCTCAGGGAGCCGGCGGCGCCAACGAGAACTTCCTCGCCTTGGATATTGTCGACCCCAACGGAACCGTGATGGACATCATCACGCCGATCGGGCATCTGGGGAATTCATGGCAAGAGATCCTGGTCGATCTGTCTCCGTACGCCGCGCAGCCTTTCCGCGTCCAGTTCCGGGGGCGATCGGACGGTGGCTCGTTCACCCATGACATCGCTATCGATGACGTCGAGGTGTTCGACAACGTGACGCCGGATCTCGCCATGCAGAGCATCGATGCTCCAGCGGCGAATCTTGACCCCACCTGCGGCACGTTGGGCTCCAACGTCACCGTCTCGGTCACCATTCAGAACGCGGGCGTGGGTTTGAGCGCCGGGCAGATTCTGCCGGTTCAGTTCACCGTCGACGATGGAATGAATCCCGTCGTGACGGTCAGCGAGGCCGTCGTGCTCCAGGCGGCTCTGCCTCCCGGCGGAACCGTGCCTTACACCTTTACGCAAGGAGCGGACCTCTCCGTTCAGGGCCTCTACACGCTCACGGCGAGCGTCCTGGTTCCTGGAGATTCCAACCCGGCGAACGATACGGTGGGAGGCCATCAGGTTCAAAGCGGAGGCGCCAACGTGGTCAACACGTTCCCGTTCTTTGAGAACTTCGACACGTTCACGACGATAAATCAGTCCACGACGCCTCCCGCGGACTGGTTGCAGGACCAGAACGACGCTTCAGGTTCGAACAGCGACTGGTTTTTCCGGAACACGGCGACGGCTTCCACGGGAACCGGACCGACCGCGGATCACACCACGGGCATGTCGGGCGTCGGCTTTTACGCCTACGTGGAGGACAGCGGCGGCAACTTCCCAATGGTGAACCTGCTTACGCCCTGCTTTGACACGTCCTCCTTGAACGTGCCATTCCTGAGTTTCTGGTACCACAGCATCAACAACGGTCCGGACTCCGACCAGAACTTCCTGCACATCGACGTGATCGACGACACGACGCAAACCGTGCACCTGGACGTCATGCCGCCGATCGGCTCCGTGGAAAACGCTTGGAAACAGGCCGGACTCCTGCTGGGGCCCTGGGCGAGTTCCGGCTTTCGGATTCGCTTCCGCGTGGATTCGACCAACGGCGGCGCCAACACCTTCACTCATGACATCGCCATCGATGACGTCATGGTGGGCGAGGCGCCTCCGCTGGGCAATGGCCAGCCCGAAACCCCGGGGGTTGCGGGACTCGACATCAACAGCGCCACCGAAGCCAACGGATTCGGCGTCGGGTCCGGCTTCCCCGGTCCCTTCATGACTCAAGTCGTGGGAGGAACGGAGACTCTGACCTTCTCGATTCGTGGTGAGCCGAACCAGAGCTTCGTCTTGCTTGCAGGTCCCTTGAACGTGGGCGCTCTGCTGGCGCCGCCCCAGGGTCAATTCGACATCGGAATCACGAATCCCCTGCCTCCGTTCATCCCGACCGGCATCACCGTCGTGTGGAACGGTTTCGATCTGGCTTTCCCGGGAGCCCTTTACAACACGGGTTCGACGGGCGAGTTCAGCTTGACGATGCCCTCTCCGGCCATCCCGGGGCTGAACATCGGCTTCCAGGCCATCTTGGCGACGGCGTCCGGTACCGTGGTGAAGTTCACCAACGCCGTGGATCTCACGATCCTCTAGTGGGGTGTCGCGGAGACTCGCGTCAGAATCCCCGAGAGGTTTTCGCGTGAGACGAGCCTTGGACGAGTCGTGCCACCCGGCACGGCTCGTCTCATTTGAGGTGCCGTGAACGACGCCTCATCGGCCTGATGAGGCTCTGGGATTGGGAAGGGGAGGGAACTGGGTATCCGGCCAGACCACGTCCACGGTTCGGGTCCCCGTCGATGGAGTTCGTACCGTGACAGGTTTTCTCCATCCGAACCGGACGGTTGCCCCGGGAGGAAGGCCCTGGATGTGGAACCGACCCTCATGATCGACCTCGGTGAACAGGCTGCCGGAGGGGATCGGTTGGCTGCCCCATTCGAGTGCGAAATCGAGCAGGACATCCCTGTAGGGGGTTCCGTTCGCGTCGAGCAACCGCCCCGTCAGGGCTGCCCCTGTTTGCGCCTGCAACGTGATGGGGTCGGGGAGGGAATGCAGGTCTCGGGTGACCGCGAGGAATGAACCGGTGGCGCCGTCGCGGAATCGCGCAAAGAACCCGGCCTTCCCCCACGCCGGACAGGCTATTTCACCGCCGAGGAGACTCGGATCGTCTTTCGACAGGGGGGCCAGGGTGATCGAGCGTTGGAGATCCATCGAGGGGCCCACCAGCCAACAATAGGTTGCCGGCTCCTTCATGGGGAGCGGAAGGCGCACGCGTAGGTGGACCATAGCTTGCTTCACACCTCGAAAGACGATGTCGACCGTTTTCGTCGGATCGTAGTCATGGGACGCTTCGATGTGCGATGGCATGAGGGTGAGCCCTTCGGGAGGCGTCCGTAGGAGTGTAGCCTTCACGGTGTGGGTCTGTGGTGGGAGGCCCAGCAGTTTCAGCGTTCCCAGGGGAACCTGGAGGTGTGCGCTGTAGAACGGTTGCTGCGGTCGAAGCGGATCGAATTCTGTGTCGATCCATAACTGCACGTCATCCGGCGTGCTTTCCAACTCCAGGTCTTGACCGTCCGCGTTCTGAAGACGTAGAGCGAAGGTCCAAACAGATTCGTATTCCGGTAGCAGCCGACCGAGATCGACGACTTCGTCGCCTGCGACCGTTGCTTCCCGCCTCGCGATCGAGATCTCGTGGGGGCCGGATTCCCACCAGGCTTCGATGATGTACGAGCCTGGAAGGACGTTTTCGAAGCGAAACGCTTCGAGCCGGCTCGGAGCGTGGAACTGTACGGTTTGCACGCGTCGATAGGGCTCCCCGTTCACGGTCTTTCCCTCCCCGATTTGGCGCAGTTCGACGATTCCGCGTCCACCATGGCCGTCGAACCCACACAGGCCCCGGATTTGCGCCGTCGTCGTCACGGCCAGGTCGACATGGAGAGTCTTCTCTTTCGGAGGGTGTGAGAGCTCGACGAGTTCGACAGCCGGTCCCTGGCGCATCAGATTGCGTTCCACCCTGAGATCGCCCTTCGCGTCGCGTGCCCTGAGCACGTGGTGTCGCTTCAGACCGAGGTGCGCGGGCGGGAGTTTCCCGAAGGGCAGAAGGCTGGAGAAAAGGATTGTCCCCGTGGCATCGCTTCTTTTGGCTCGCGGGAAAACGATGGTCGCATCTTGAAGGACTTCAGGGTTGCCGGTGATGGGTGCCATCGTGGAACCCGATCGAGTCAATTCACGAATCTCATCGAAGACCCCAGAGTTGTCTTTCGTCCGGTCGAGGCGGTTCACGAGGTCCTCGAGATGCCTGGCGCTCTGCTCGAGCTCATTGAGCTCGTTGACGAGCATCTCGCCGGGCCGCCTTTGACCCAAGATTGAATGAATGAGTTGCGACTCTTCGTCGGTCATCGAGGCACGTGCTGCCGGTGACGAAGGGGGCGGGGGGATATAGACCACCTCTGCTCCCGCCACCGGAAGGCCCTCGTGGGTCCGGAGTCGCACCTCGAGATCGAAGCTCCTGCGCAGAGCGATGCCTCGCCGGAGGGCCCCACCGTCCAGCTCGGCCGCGAAGAACCGGTGTCCGGCGGCTCGGACAACGACGAGGGCCGGGAAGGAGGAGGGGCGGGGAATCTGTCCGGAGCCATCGGCTTCGAAGAATCGCGGCGGGGCCGAGGTCGTCTCGGCGATCCAGACCTCCGCTCCTGCGACGGGCTTCAGAGTTGGAGCATCCAGGATGCTGAAGACCGGGTTCTGATCATCGATCGATGTTGTGGGAGGCGCCTCGGGCGGTCCAGTTCGATGGGGATGGGCGGGCGGTGGAGTTGGCCGCTCATCGGTGGCGGTGATGCGAACCTCGGTTTCGGTCTGAAAGGACAGGCCGACCCACGCGAGTGAGATGAGGACGACGACCGCGACGAGGAACCAGAACGCTCGAGGCATGGCGAAACTCCTTTCAATCGGAACCGAGGATGGCCACCGAGTGATAGCGCCCCTTGACGCGACCATCGGCGGTCACCATGGAACCGGGGTTGATACTCTTGGCCCTCGCAAAGGCCGTTGCGGCGGCGGCGTGGACTCGATCATAGCGTTGGGTGTAGACGAACCCCGTTTGCGACACGGGCGGGACCGGCGGCGCCGGGTAGACGCCTGATCCCTGCGACGTGTGCAGTGGGACCGTGATGAAGAACGGCACGGGGCCGCCTCCGGCTCCCGTTTGTCCGAGGACGACGGCTTGCGTGGTGCGTCCGTCGGCGACGGCGATCTGGGCCATGGGGAGACCCGTCGCCGTGATTCGGAGGACCATGCCGTAGTAGGCTTCGCTGAGCGCATGGTTGAGAGTGATTCGAGTTTGAGAGGCATCTTGCCAAAGAAACGCTTGCGTCTTGGCCCAGGGGTAGCGACGGGGGAGGGGCGGATCGGTCTGCGTTTGGGGAACGTATCGCCAGGTCTCGACCATTCCGAAAAGGGTCGTTGCGCCGGCGGAGTGTTCCCCCGAGTTCGTGCCTCCTGACGACGACCACGTGAAGGTGTGAGCGCGGGCCTGCGCGAGTCGATCATTGGCGTTCGCCACGGAGATCTCCCACCAACTCCAGTACGAACCGCCGGAGGAGGGTGACGCACTTTGTGTGTGAGTGGAGACGGGGGAGTCGCTGGATCCCGGAATCACGTTGGGGCCGAAAGTCAATTGCCAATTCGCATCGAGGACGATGGCCGGATCCATTTGCGCGGCAAGGGATTGAGAGAGGACGAGGAGGGTCAGGAGCGCGGCGGCCGCCGTCGCCCGGAGCGGGCGAGAGGTTGCCGTCGACGTGCTCGGGTCGAGATGGAAGATCATGTTTCCGTTTCTCCGACGGGCCTTCTCGCGAGTCATCCTCCTTCCAGACGGAAGATTTGTGCTGAGGGTGGCGAGAATTCGGTCGGGGGGGGGGCGCCTCGATCGGAAGAAAGGTTCCAGGGGTTTTCAGTTCCCCATTTATTAGGTATAAAAAGAAGGATTATCCGTTTATGGGGAGACGGCGCATGGTCGACATCCATGGGTACGAAATGGTGGCTGTGGGGGAGCCCCTCCGCCCTGCGGAACGGTTGGGTGCCGATCCCGGTCCGGAAGAGGTGGTGGTGCGCGTCGCGGGGTGCGGAATCTGTCACACGGACTTGGGGTTCTTGGACGACGGCGTCCCGACACGGCACGACCTTCCCCTCATTCTCGGTCACGAAATCTCGGGCACCGTCATCGCCACGGGAAAGGAAGCGGCGGATTGGTTGCACGCCCAGGTCGTTGTTCCCGCTGTCATCCCTTGCGGTGCCTGTGACGCCTGCGAGGAAGGCCGCGGCAGCATATGCCGACATCAGATCTTTCCCGGAAACGACATCGACGGCGGCTTCGCCGATCACGTTGTCGTTCCGGCCCTCGGCCTGTGTCGCGTGCCTGATCTCGAGGGGACCGATGTCGACTTGGCCAGCCTTTCGGTGCTGGCGGATGCCGTCACCACGCCCTATCAATCCATTCTACGCAGCGGTCTCGGGGAGGGTGATTTCGCGGTCTTCATCGGCGTGGGAGGCGTCGGGGCCTTCGGAGTCCAGATCGCCCGAGCCCTCGGCGCGACCGTGGCTGCCATCGATGTGGACGCCGAGCGGCTGGAGAGGATTCGCGGATACGGAGCAGCTCTCACGCTCGACGCGAAGGATCAGTCGCCTCGTGACATCAAGAAGATTCTCCGCGGGTTCGCCAAGGAGGAGGGACTCCTTCAGCGGTGTTGGCGCATCTTCGAGACGTCCGGCCATCCAGCGGGTCAGGAGACGGCATTCGGCTTGCTCGTGCCGGGCGCTTACCTGGGCATTGTGGGTTTCACACCCAAAAAAGTTTCGGTTCCCGTTTCTCACCTCATGGCTCATGACGCCACCGCTCAGGGCAACTGGGGTTGTCTCCCCGAGCACTACCCGGCGGCCCTCGATCTCGTCCTGAAAGGGAAGGTCGTTCTCGAACCCTTCATGACGCGACGTCGTCTGGATCAGGTCAACGAGGCCCTCGACGACCTGAGAGAGCATAGAATCAAGGAACGCGTGGTCTTGGAACCCGCAACCTCGTGAACCGATTGAAGGAGATCCCATGTTCGAGTTCAAGAATCACGATTTGACGTCCCGCGAGGGATCAGGCGATGCAGGAGGGAAGGTTCGCTATGAACTGAGGCCCTGTTCGGACGGTCAGGGGAATGACGTGGAGGGGCTCTTCAACGCTTGGATCATTCTCGACAACCCGAAGCAGTACAACTCGTACACGACCGATATGGTCAAGGACGTCATCCTTTCGTTCCGGCGCGCGTCCGAAGCGCGCGATGTTGTGAGCGTCATCTTCACGGGGGCCGGTGACCGAGCCTTCTGCACGGGTGGCAACACCAAGGAGTACGCCGAGTACTACAGCGGCAGGCCCGGCGAGTACCACCGCTACATGCGGCTTTTCAACGACATGGTCACGACCATTCTGCACTGCGACAAACCCGTCATCTGCCGGGTCAACGGCATGCGCATCGCCGGTGGACAGGAGTTGGGGATGGCTTGCGACTTCAGCGTCTCCAGCGATCTGGCCATGTTCGGGCAGGCCGGTCCCAAGCATGGCTCGGCTCCCGATGGCGGCTCCACCGACTTCTTGCCCCTGTTTTGCGGCATCGAACGGGCGATGCAGAGCGGTACTCTCTGCGAGATGTGGAGCGCCTATCAGGCGCTCGATTACGGATTGATCACGGACGTGGTTCCGGCTCTCGAGATAGACGGCGAACTCACGCCGAACCCGCTGGTGGTTCTGGACAACACGCCCGACGCAATGGGCCGAATTCGCTATGGGGAGTTCAAGACCGGCGCGGCGGCGAAGGAGGCCAAGGGGAAACTTCGGTCCGGCACCGTCAACCTCGGTCCCTTGGACGCAGCCGTCGAGCGGTTGGCGACAAGGCTGTTGTTGACGATGCCCGGTTGCCTGTCCAAGACGGTCGAATCCCTCCGCAAACACAAACTCGCCCATTGGGACAAGAATCGGGAGACCAATCGGTCGTGGCTTGCCCTCAACATGATGACGGAGGCCCGTCTCGGGTTCAGAGCGTTCAATGAGGGACCGAAGGGGAATCGCGAAGTGGACTTCATTCGACTTCGCCGCGAACTCGCCCAGGGAGCGGAGTGGACCGAAGGGTTCATCGAATCTCTGATTCCCAAGGGAGAGGCCTGAAGCCGAATGCTCCGCAGAGGAGAAGGAATCATGTCGAACAACGACGTCGTTCGTCTGGAACGGGACCTTGACGGTCGCGTGGCGCGCCTCACGCTGGCTCGTCCCCCCGGGAACATCCTGGATGCGGATATGGTCGCTGCTCTCCGGTCCCATGTCGCTTCGCTGGCCGAGGTGAGAGAAGTGACGGCGGTCATTCTCGAAGGCGAGGGAACGAACTTCTCCTTCGGCGCCAGCGTGGAGGAGCATCTGCCGGACCGGGTCGCGGGCATGCTGGACGGCTTTCACGGCCTCTTTCGCGATCTGATCTCATCCGGCCTCACGCTCATCTCGGTCGTGCGCGGGAATTGCCTCGGCGGTGGTCTGGAACTCGCTGCCTATGCGCACCGCGTTTTTGCCGCTCCCGATGCTCGGCTCGGGCAACCCGAGATCAACCTCGGCGTCTTTGCTCCCGTGGCGTCGCTCGTCCTTCCCCGACGCGTCGGACAATCCGCCGCTGACGATCTCCTTCTTACGGGTCGACGCGTCGATGCCCTGGAGGCCTTGAGGATCGGGCTCGTGGACGAGGTCGACGAGGACCCCTCCCGAGCGGCCACGCGCTGGGTCGAGGAGAATCTGCTTGCGAAGTCGTCCGCCTCTCTCAGATTCGCCGCACGGGCCGCGCGATCTGTAGCGGATGCAGCCTTCCTCGACGGGTTGACCCGGCTGGAACGCCTCTACCTCGGCGACTTGATGACGCTTCACGACCCGACCGAGGGACTGCAGGCTTTCCTCGAGAAACGCCGCCCGGAATGGAGACACGAGTGATGACCACGAACACGGGCCGCTCGTTGGAAGACATCCTCGAGTTCGCCGAGACTCTCTACCACGACGCCGGGTTGACAAGCGTTCGCGACTGGAAAGAGGCGCATCCGGGCCGCATCGCCGTCGGGTCGATGCCCGTCTGGGCGCCGCGAGAACTCGTTCACGCGGCGGGAGGGCTCCCGGTGGCCGTCATGGGCGGGGGTGACGATGTCGAAATCATCAAGGGCGACGCCTACTTCCAAAGCTATATCTGCCACATCCCCCGAAGCACGATCGAGATGGGGCTGAACGGAAGCCTCGACGTCCTCGACGGCATGATCTTCCCCAGCATCTGCGACGTGATTCGCAATCTCTCGGGCATGTGGAAACTGCTATTTCCCGAGAAGCCGGCCTGGTATCTGGACATGCCTCAAAGTTTCGACGAGATCGGACGCTCCTTTTTCCGCGGTGAGCTTTCGCGGATCGGCAGGGAACTCGGGAAGCTGGCCGAATGCGAGATCACCGACGGGGCTCTCAGGGAATCGATCGCCGTCTTCGACCGCAACCGCGCCTTGCTCGACACTCTTCAGGAGCGGCGTTTGAAGCGTCCATGGATGTTTCCCATCAGCGAGGTCTGGTCCGTGATCAAGGCGGGTGGTTTCATTCCCGTCGAAGAACACAACGACCTCCTCGAGGATTACGTCGCTGCGGCAGAGGCATCGGGAAGACCCCCGATCGACAACGCACGGGTCATCCTCGTCGGGAGCTTCTGTGAGCGGCCTCCTCTGAATCTCTTGCGGACGTTGGAACGATCCGGCTGCTATGTCGTGGACGATGACCTCTCGCTCGGGTTCCGACTCATTCGCGGCCCTGTCGGAACCGATGGCGACCCGTACCAGGCGTTGGCGGATGCCTTCGTGGAGAGGAGCCGCGAAGCCGCTTTCCTCTACAAGGAGGGGGCAAAGGGCAAGGAACTCGTCGAGCGCGCTCGAGCTGCGCACGCGGAGGGCGTGCTTTTCTGCGCACCGAGTTTTTGTGACCCGGCTCTGTTGGACCAACCGATGCTCGTCGAGGCCGTGGAGAAGGCTGGACTTCCCTGGACGGCCTTCAAGTACGCCGAGAACACCGGACAGTTCCAAGTGATTCGGGAACAGGCCGGGACCTTTGCGGATTCCATCAAACTTTGGAGCGTGGCATGAGCACGACCGCCAAGAAAGATCGGAGCATGGAGATTCAAAAGGCCATGCTCGCCCGCCATTACAAGCGCCTCGCCGAGGCCGGGAAGACCGGGGAGAAGTGCGCCTACACCTTCGTGCCCGGGAACCTCACGGAGCTCATGCACGTCTTCGATCTCTTGCCCGTCCTTCCGGAGATCAACGCGCTCCAGAGCGCCATGAGGAAGAAATCGGCCGCCTATATCTCCACGGCGGAGAAAGGCGGGCATTCGGAAGACGTTTGCACCTACGTGAAATGCGATCTTGGGATGTCGCGTTCCGGGAACCTCGGCCCCACGGGAGACCCGCTCCCGAAGCCGTCCATTCTCCTGCTCTCCTACACCGGTTGCTTCACTTTCATGAAGTGGTTCGAGATCCTCCAGCGAGAATATGACTGCCCGATCGTGATGTTGCACGTGCCCTACCAGGCGGATGGCCGGCCGACGCCCGAGATGCGCCGGTACATCGTGAAGCAGTTGGAGAAGAAAGTCATTCCGGCGCTCGAGGAAGCCTCCGGAAAACGGTTCGACATCGACAAGCTCTCCGCACTCTTGCGGCGTTCGGCCAGGGCGGAGGAAGACTTCGTACGGGTTCTGGACTCTGCGAAACACAAGCCGTCTCCCATCGACGCCTACTTCGGCGGTGTCTATTACATCTCTCCGATCTTCACGGCCTTTCGTGGGACGGAGTCGGCCATCGAGTACTATGAAGCGCTGCGCGGAGAGGTCGAGGAGCGGGTCCGCCAGGGCAAGGGACCCATCACACCGGAAGGCCAGCTCATCGAGGAGAAATACCGCGTCGTCGTGGAGGGCCCTCCGAATTGGACCCACTTCCGGGACCTCTGGAAGATGTTTTACGACGAGGGCGCCGTCGTCGTGGCGTCGACCTACACCAAGGTCGGAGGTCTGTACGACCAGGGATTCCGCCACGATCCATCTCACCCGCTCGAGTCCCTCGCCGACTACTGCCTCGGCTGCTACACGAACTTGAACCTGCCTTCGCGTGTGGAATTGATTTCCAAATATGTCAAGGACTTCGAGGCAGATGGCTTCCTCATCAACTCGGTCAAGAGCTGCAACTCCTTCAGCGCGGGACAGCTTCTCATCCTGAAGGAGGTGGAGAAGCGCACCGGACGAGCCGGAGGATTCTTCGAGTCCGACCTCGTGGACCCGAGATACTTCTCGGCGGCAAACATCAAAAACCGCCTCGAATCCTACTTTCAGATGATCGAGCAGAAGCGGAGCGCCGCCCCGACGGCCATGGGAGACGCCTCATGAGATGTTTCGTCGGAATCGATCTCGGCTCGACGACGACCAAGGCTGTCGTGATCGACGAGGATGAGCGGCTGCTCGGCCGGGGGATCACCAACAGCCGCAGCAACTACGATGTCGCCTGCGCCATCGCGCGGGCGGAAGCGTTCATCAACGCCCGCTTCGCGCTGTTCGAGGAGGCGCTGGCCGAGGCGGGCCTCGAAGAGGATCGTCGAACCAGCCTGGCGAAGAATCTTCTTTTGTCGTTTCGCAAGCGTCAGCATCTCGTGCAGCAGGCCGCGTTGGCCGAAACGATGACGGGGCTCCTCGAGGACCCGCGTTACGAGGCCTCCCGAAGCGAACTCTCGCACGTTCTTTCAACGATCATCGACGGCATGTCGGCCGACGTTCCAGAGCTCTTCACCCCTGGGGCGAAGCGGAAGTCCGATTTCTTTCGTGACGTCGCCTCGAGTTCGTTCATGCGGCGGGCCGAAGCCGTGCGTTCCGAGAAAATCGGGTTCGATGTCCTGATGGGGCTTTTCGACAAATCGATCATTCAGGTCGAGAATTCCGAGCTGGACATCTCTTTCGAGTCCAACATCAGGCCCGCTTTGGAGGAGGTCCTGGAGACGAAAAGCGGCGAACTGGGGGTGGAGGCCGCGCGGATTCAAGAGGCTCTCGACCGCGTCGCGTCCATCCATCTCGAGTGCGTGAACTCCGTCGGTACGGGATACGGTCGCACGAAGCTCCCCTTCCGGAAGGAGCAGATCCGCTCGGAAATCCTCTGTCACGGTCTGGGCGCGCATTGGATGTTTCCCAACACCCGCACGGTGTTGGACATCGGAGGTCAGGACACGAAAGCGATTCAGGTCGATGCTCAGGGCATCGTCACGAGCTTCCAAATGAACGATCGCTGCGCCGCCGGCTGCGGGCGCTATCTCGGATACATTGCGGACGAGATGAATCTCGGATTGCACGAGCTGGGGCCGCTCGCCCAGAAGTCCAAGCGCCAGATCAAAATCACGTCCACATGCACGGTCTTCGCCGGAGCGGAGTTGCGGGACCGCCTGACACTCGGCGACAAGCGGGAGGACATCCTCGCCGGCCTTCACCGGGCCATGATGCTGCGGGCCATGTCGCTGTTGGCGCGGTCGGGTGGCGTGGATGACGAATTCACCTTCACCGGCGGCGTGGCGAAGAATCCCGCGAGCGTGGATGCTCTGCGTAAGCTCGTGCGTGAGAACTACGGCGAGCGAACCCTCAATATTTCCCCCGATTCCATCTACACCGGGGCCATCGGAGCGGCGCTGTTCGCCCACCGGGATGCGGCGAGAGCCGAGGCTGCCCCCTGCGGAGCGGAACTATGACGAGAACGGTCGGTATCGACGTGGGCTCCAGCACCGTGAAATGCGTGGTGATGGAGGGGGAGGGCCAGGGTGCGAGCATTCTGGCCAAGATCTCGGAGAGAGTGCGGAGACGCAATCCCGTTGCCGTGATAGGAGAATGTCTCGACATCGTTCTGGAGCAAAGCAGCCTTTCTCGCGCTGACGTGGACTACATCGCGACCACCGGCGAGGGGGAGTTGGTCCCGGACCGCACGGGGCACTTCTACAGCATGACCGCGCACAGTCGCGGAGGCCTCTACCTCGAGCCCGAGGCTCGCGCGGTTCTGGACGTGGGCGCCCTCCATGCCAGGGCCATCCTCATGGACGAACGCGCCAAGGTGCTGAGTTATCGCATGACGAGCCAGTGCGCGTCCGGTTCCGGTCAATTCGTGGAGAACATCTCGCGCTATCTCGGCGTGGCCTTGGACGAGGTGGGCGAGCTCTCGAAGAGTGCTGACAAGCCGGAGAAGTGCTCGAGCATCTGCGCTGTGCTGGCCGAGACCGACGTGATCAACATGGTGTCCCGAGGAATCGCCATCCCGGACATTCTCAAGGGGATTCATCTCTCGATGGCCGGACGCCTCGTGAAGTTGTTGCAGTCCGCCAAGGTCGACGACACGGTTCTGATGACCGGCGGTCTCTCGGCCGACGCGGGGCTCGTGGCTGCCGTCGAGGAGATCCTGGGAGACGACAAGAAGGACTACGATGTGAGGACGCATCCGGATTCGATTCTCGCCGGCGCCATCGGTGCAGCCCTTTGGGGCGCCTTCCGGCATCGGATCCTCCAGGAGCGTGGCGACGCATTGATCGGAGACCGCGGCGGGATCGAGGCGTGATGGCGGGGGAGTCCCCGAACACACCCGTGACCGTGGTGACGGGCGCTGCGTCCGGCATCGGCCTGGCCGTGGCGAGGATGCTCCGTGATCGCGGCGAGTTCGTCGTCGGTCTGGACTGCCGTCCGGCGGCGGTTGGTGACGATGACGTCGTCTCATGCGACGTGACGGACACGGCTTCGGTGGCTGCCGCATTCCTCGAGATAGACAGTTTGGAACAACCTCTGAAGGGCCTCGTGCAGTGCGCCGGCATCACCCGCGACGGCGTCCTTTGGAAGATGGACGACGAGGCCTGGGAGAGCGTGATTCGCGTCAACCTGACCGGCGCGTTCAAGGTCCTCAGGGAAGCCGTCCCCCGAATGCGCAAGGCACAAGGAGGCGCCGTCGTCCACATCACGTCCATCAACGGCGTGCGAGGAAAATTCGGGCAGACCAATTACTCGGCATCGAAGGCCGGTTTGATCGGGCTCACGAAGTCGGCCGCCCGCGAGGTGGGCGCGTTCGGCATACGGGTGAACGCCGTGGCGCCGGGGCTCGTGCGGACGGCGATGACGGAGCAACTCCCCGAGGAGGCGCGGCAGCGGGCTCGGAACGAAACCGTGCTCGGCCACGTTGCCGAGCCCGAGGACGTGGCCGCGGCCGTTTGCTTCCTCCTCTCGGACGCAGCGCGTCACATCACGGGCGTGGTGCTGAACGTCGACGGCGGACAAGACATTTGAGGTGAGAAAGGCTGAGCTATGACCGATCTCGAAAATGAAGACATGATCGCGGAGTACGACCGTATCGTCGTCCGGACCCTCGAGCCCGTCGATCTGGATGCCATGGTCAGGATCGACGCCAAGATCACGGGGCGCGGCCGCCGAGACTACCTTCAACTCAAACTCGATGAAGCTCTACGGGACAGTCGAGTGAGAGTTTCCTTGGGCGCGGAGGTGGATGGCTCACTCGCTGGGTTTCTCATGGGGCGCCTATGGTTCGGGGAATTCGGCGTGGCGGAGCCCGTGGCGACGCTGGACACGATCGGCGTTGATCCTCACCGCCCGCGTTGCGGTATCGGTTCGGCCCTCATGCGCCAGTTCATGACGAATCTGCGCGGCATGGGCGTGGAGCGCCTGCAGACACAGGCCGAGTGGAACGAGTGGGGGCTCCTGCACTTCCTCGAGTCGTTCGGATTCGAGCCCCGTCCGCGCCTCCACCTCGAGACCCGCATCGATCAGCGCTGAGGATGCCTCTGCGCGAGGTGCGAAACTACTCGACGCGAAGACTCGGTCGGCGTTCGGACTGTTTTTCGATCCGCTCGAGCTCCACGCGGAGCAGGGCCACCGGTGCTCCGCGTATCGCCAGACGGAAATCGGCGGCTCCGTTTTCCCGATTCGTGAAGCGCGAATCCGGCAGTGTCCACACGAGGCGTCTTCGCGCCGAGATCCCAGCGGGGAATTGGTGGCTGGGTGCGGGCGAGTAGGCTCCTTCCAGGGGAGCCAGCTTGTTCCATCCATCGTACTGCAAGGTGACTTTGGAGCCCCCTTCGCTCGCCAACTCCACGGTGATGCGGGTCGAGGCCAGATCACGGTAGAGGAACTCGTCGGCGATCCCGAAGTAGAGATAGCTCACCCCTCCCGGCGGCGTGGCGCTGCGGAGAACGGTTTTCCCGTTCGAGGATTCCCGCTCCACGACGCCATCGGGCTGTGGGATGAGCCGAATCCCCTGGCCGAGTAGATCCTTGCCCGCCATGTCCGGATCGAACGCGACACGCGTCTGTCCCGCTTTCGGCCGGAACCAGCCCCTGTCGGGCCGGGGGATCGGGTCCGGGTGGACGAGCCGCACGAGACGGCTGACATCCGGGAGGATGTGACGCTTCAACCTCTTGACGTAACGCCGCGTCAACGCGATGTAGGAATCCCCGAATTCAGTGCACGGGGCGATGCCCGTCCCTTCGTGGAATTCGTTCCAGGTCTCGATGAATACCAGCGTAGGGTTGGCGAGGAGAGCTTTTTGCCACGACCACTCGTAGAAACGACCGTCCTCACGGTCGCGGACACAAGTTCCCCGGCCAGGCACTTTCGTGTCGTTGTAACCGGGTCCGATCGTCGTGACGATGCTGTCGCCCGTGGGCCCCGTCAAGGCGGCGCCCCAACGATACCTCGCGTGGGAATTGACCTTCCACGAGGCCTCGGCGACGAAGAAGGGGCGCTTTTTGAACGTGACGAAGAATCGGTCGCTCACCTCGTCGAGGAGGTCCCTCGTGTGCGGGGCGCCGAACGATGCGTAGAGGACGATCACGGGATAGCCGTCCAATTCGAACCACATCGACGGTGGCACTCTGGAGAAGAACTCCAGTATCGTGTCGCCGAAGATTTTGCGCGCGCCTGAGTCTCTCAGGTCCAACGTGCCGCTGGCGCCCTCTCCGCGGACTGAGAGCAGCAGGGTCGACGTGTCGTAGAACATGCCGATGCGCGGCGGGCGGCCACCCTCATTTCGGATCGTTCGGGCGGCCTCGACGATGGCGGCCAAGCCCGTGTTCGAGAAGTCGTCGGGTCGCTTCTTGTCGGGGATGCCCCAGTAGACAGGCAGGAAGAAATCGAGGCCCGCGTCGAGCATGGCATCGAGCTGTTTCCTGTGCCATGTCGGGTCCGCGTAGTCGACGGACTCAGGCTTCTCGAAATGCTGGAAGAGGCCGTCGGAGCCGTCGGGGTTCGTGAAATGTTTGTCCGGGTGGCGGTACCAGTAGAAGTAATAGGCGCCGACCTGGGGGACGATTCTCCTCGCCCGCGGGGTCGGTGATTCGGTCGGTCTGTCCTGGGGCGCGGCCAACAGGGCGGAGCCGATCAGTGTCAGCGCGATCCAAGGCAGGGCGACTCTCATCGGGAAACTCCTTACAGCGAGGGCTCGGGCGGGAGAGCCGGATGGAGAGGCACGAGGATTCGGGCCAAGGACATGAACATGTGCACAAAGACTCCCAATCCGCCGAAAAGAAAGACGAGTCCGGGCTTGCGATTCTTGCGTGGAATCTGCACGCGATCCTCGCGAAACGTCCCGATCTCCAGCAGCGGCTCGGCCTCTAAGAAGTCGCTGTCGGCGCCTTTCAGGCGGGCGGTGAGCTCGTACCGGCGCTCTTTGATCGCTCTCCAGGAGCCCTTGGCCAGGACGAAATACCCCTCGTCGTTCCGCATGAAGACGGATTCGACTTCGTCGAGACCCGGCCCTGCCTCCCAAAGGACCTCGCCCCGCTTCCCGTCGAGGAGGGCGACCGAAAGGCCCGCTCCCTTCTCCTCAATCCAGTCCGCGGAGGCTTCATCTCCCCGCAGGACCAGTCGAACAGGGACGTCCAGGTCGTCGGGTGAGACGGCGGCGACCGTCCCCGGCCCCTCCTTGGTCCAGGAAATGCGCCCGGGGGGAAAGGTGGACGGATGGGCGTCGTCTCGGCCGAAACTCAGCTTTCCCGACCAGATTCCGCCCGCGATGAGAGCGATCCAGGAAGCGAGGACGAAGGCTCTCCAAACGATCCGCTTCATGCCTCGCTGGCGATTGCGGAGCCTTCGGCAAGAACGCGAGCCAACTCGTCCGAACCCTCGCGGATCAACGGGGCCAGTCGCTGGATGTCCACGTTGGGGTAGTGGCCGTTGCGATAGACGACGTCTCCGTCGACGAGAACCTCGCGGATGTCCGACTCGTTCATCCCGAAGAGAATGTGGGAAGCGAGATTGTCGTCATGGAGGCTCGCTCTGGGGTAGTAGTCCATGATGATCAGATCCGCGACGGCGTCGCGTCGGGTCGATCCCAACTCTATCCCCAGTCGCTCGGAAGCCAGTTGGTGGCCGCTCACGATCATCTCGATGATGTCCTCGGGCCGGGCGGCGGCATGACGGGCGCGCGCAGCCAGCCATGCGGCTCTCGCCTCACCGAACATGTTGCTGGCGGAGGAGTCGCTGCCGAGAACAACGCGCTCTCCGAGGATCTCGAAAGGCAAGGAGGGGAATCCGTGGCGCGCCGAGGATGTGGGGCAGTATGCCAGCCAAGCGCCCTTTTTGCGCACGACGGTCAACTCCGCCTCGCTGCGTCGAGCGCCGTGCACGATGACGGTGCCGCCGCCGAGCAGACCGTGCTCGGCGAGGAAATCGATGGCGGACTTGCCGAACCTCTCCTGGACGAGTCGCTCCTCTTCCTCGGACACGTCGACCGTCAAGGAGAGCCCGAACCGCCGCGCGTCGTCCAGGAAGGACGCGATGTCTTCCGCATCGAGCGTCGTGAGGTTCGACAGTCCCATGACACCCCGTACTCGGTCGGAACGGTTGTCGAGGGCGAACCTGCGGTTTTCCTCACGTGCGGTCTTCGCCACCGAGGGATCGTCGCCCTCGTCGTAGCCGAGGACGACGCGGGGCCCCACGGTTAGGATCGCGTCGCGGACGAGATCGAGGGAACCCTCCGGACAAGCAGGTGACGCGGAACGATCGAAAACGCAAGTGGTCCCGTATCGGAGCGCTTCCAGCGCGCCCGCGAAAAGCGAGGTGATGAGGGTCTCGCGCGTGAAGGCGCTTTCGATCTCCCGATACTCGAGAAGGTCCGTCGGCCCGGAGAGTGTCGCCACGAGATTGCGGATGGGGGCGTGGAGTCTGGCATGGGTGTTGACGAATCCGGGGAGGACGAAGCGTCGTCGGCAGTCGATGACACGGACGTCTCTCGTCGCTGGAATGCGCTCCTCCCGGCGGACGATATGGCCATCCACCACAAGGAGATCCTTCTGCTCGAGTCGCAAGGGCTCGAGACTCACGAGGACTCCGCCGCGAAGAAGCACTTTCTCGTTCATGAATCTGCTCGGTTCTCGGAAAATGGAGTTTGCGAGAAGACCCCCTCGGGGGCAAGTCTCAGAGCGCCGCCACCGGCAGGATGAGCCCCTCGGGCACGCCTGGAAAGTTCTTTTCCACGAAATCGTCCATGGAACGGCGGGTTTCGACGGAAAGAAGCTTCTCCATAGCTTCTTGACACCGGTGGCAGACGACGTGTCCCGGGCCGATCATGGACGTGTAGCGAGCGAGCGTGAAGCGTTCGAATTCTCCTTCCGCCTCGTCTTGGAATTCGCCGCAAAAACTGCACCTGACGAGACCCGTCGACACGATGCTCGCACCCGAAAGGAACTCGTCGATGCGCTCCCGGGATTCCTCACTGATCTCTTTGGATGTGGACTTGGCGCATCCCATGCACATCGCAAATTCCAGGATCGTCTCTCCGGCCTTCATGACCTTCTCGATGGAATACAAAGGGGCCCCGTCTTCCAGGAGGGAACGTCCGCATTCGATGCAATGCTCGAACGGTCCGGAGCTGTACGCGGACCAGAATTCGGGTGGGACCTCCCGGATGAAGGACTGGGCTTCGCCTCGCAGACTGAGAATCCTCATCACGTCGACGGTCATGCGGTCCTCGTCGGAGAGCCCCTCGACGATGGGCCGGGCCTCTTCGCCGCCAAGCAGATCCAACAACGCCGACGGCCAGGGGAGGCCGTCGTCGGGGAATCCTTCGATGTCCTCGGGGGAGGCGCCGTCCTCGATGGGGCCGGTTTCCTCGTCCGCGGGCTCGTCGGGATGAATTGTTTCGTCGTCGCCGGGCATGGGAATCTCGGGGAGGTGTCCATGGATCTCGAGTCCCATTATGATGGGAGATCATGGATGACCAAAGTCGAATGTCGGCCGCTGTTTTCCTGGCTTGCGTGGGCCTCCTCGCCCGGGGCCTGCCCGCCCAGGCGGAGCCGGGCTATGTCGTGGGGTGGATGGAATTCCGCGACGATCGGTCCGAGGCCGA
Source organism: uncultured Planctomycetia bacterium (assembly GCA_964559135.1). GTDB lineage: Bacteria > Planctomycetota > DRQF01 > DRQF01. The sequence continues at coordinate 43,845 of CAZLGG010000007.1, read as the reverse complement.
GGGCTTGAGCCGCGTGCTCGCCTTCACGCCTTCCGTCACCCGTCATCGGGTGGACCTGGACCGACCTGAGACCTGGCGCATCGATGCTCTCGACATGCTGATCGTGGGGAGTTTTTGCGAGCGCCACCCGAGGTGGTCCCAATTCGTGAAGGCGAAGAAATCGGCTGTGCTCGCCATGGTCAAGACCGGCGGAGTCCTCGTTCGGATGGACCGCTACCGATGGGCGGACAGCAAGAAGGGCAAGGGTGTCTATCAACCCGATCTCCTCCCGCCGGGATGGTGGGTGAAGCGCAGCGGCAAAGACCCGGCTCAGCTCTTCGGGAACGAGCAGGCTCACCCCGTATGGAAGCACATCACGGCCCGCCCCGTGCGCGGCGGTTGGTTCCGAATTCCTCTGAACGAAGTCGGAAGACAGCACAGCTACTTCCTCGACGCCTTCGAAGAATGGGGGCCGCCTTTGCAGATGAACGCGGGGCCGGCACGGAGACTCCGGACGGGGCGTGCCGCGGGACTGCACGGGCGCTTCGGAAAGGGATGGATACTCCTTTTCCAGCTGTGCCTCGACAAATACGTGGATCTCCAGGGGCGTCCCACCCGGGCCATCTCCAAGCGTTTCTTCGGCAACCTCCTTCGATGGGGGCGCGAGTCCGTGGGGCGCCGGCCTACGAGGGCCCCTTGGAGGACGAAGGGCCCCGAGCCGCAACCGCGGCCCGTCGATCCTCGCCCGGTCCCGCCGCCGACTCCAAGACCCGTTTTCGAACGACGTCCCGGTCGCCTCTGGTTGATCGCTCTGAGGGAGGGGAGCGACGTCGTGCTGAAGGGGCTCGCCACCGAGTTGCGCGATGAGTTTCGAGCGCGCGAACCCCATCACATCGTCCTCGTCTCGATCGGGGCCCGTCCCGTCGACCTGGACGCCGCGAGGCAGCTCATTCGCGGCGCCGGGCGGCAGCCCTTGGAGTTCGACGGCCTCGGCGGTCGGCCTGGGCGCGACGTCCCGTTCGCGGGCGGCCGACTTCTCCTCCTCGCACCGGTCCGAGACCGCGATGTCTCGAGGCGATGGCTCATCGAGCAGAGTCGCGAGTCGGAGGAACGGCGTGTCTTGGTTCTGGCGCGCGCCGCGGATGCCGTCGTGCTGGAGGGCCTCTCTCCCGATCGTTTCGAATTCGTGGCGGCTCCGGGGGACGCCGCGCAGACGGCGCGCCGCGGCCATGTGCCCATCATCGGCGCGCGCGTGGAAGGAGGAGCGCCGTGGCTTCTCGCCCTGGACTGCGACAAGACCGGCACGAAGGGAAGGCTTCTTTTCAGTCCGAGGACGGTCCCGCCTCGTTCCGTGACCCCTCCGCCCACTCCGGTTCGACCCGACCTCCCGGCACATCCTTTGGTCCGAGGTCGTCTGGACAGGGTGATCCAGGCACTGAACCGTCGCGATCACTGAGCGGCGGCTCTCCCATGGAGCAGCGGCTTCAGCCACCACGGACGTCGAAGGAAGGGATGTTCACTTGCCGAGGTCGGAGGCCGGGCCTAAGATCCGTCGACAGTTGGAAATAGGGGAGAGACCGCTGTGGCCAATTCTGACGAGAAATGGGAGGACAACGTTCCTGGGCCCTTTTACGTGGACAAGGAGTGCATCCTGTGCTCCCTCTGCGTCGACGTGGCTCCGAGCGTTTTCAAAGAAAGCGAAGACGGCGACCATGACGTCGTCTATCATCAGCCCGAGAACGAGGACGAGCGTCAGGCCGCCCTCGACGCGATGGAACAGTGCCCGGTCAACGCGATCGGAGATGACGGGAACAGCTGATCCCAACGGAGGCGCCTCGTGGTTCTGGAATCCTGGGAGGAACTCATCGGTGCCCGAATCGGTCCAAACGACCGATATGAGATCGTTCGACGCGTCGGCGACGGGGGAATGGGTGTGGTCTTCGAAGCCCATGAGGATCGCCGTGACCGACGGGTCGCCATCAAGTTCCTGAAGAGCGACGGCGCCGCCGACCCGGAGACCCTCGAGAGGTTTCGACGTGAGGGCTCTCGTTTCAGCCGACTCTCCCATCCGAACATCGTGCGGGTCTTCGGACTCGGTCGCGCTCGCGGGCTCTTCTACATTGCGAGCGAGTTCGTCGACGGTTCGGACCTGTATGACATCCTCAAGGAGGGCGGGGGCCTCCTACCCGTCGCTCGTTCGCTGGAAATCGTCCGAGATGTCGCCCTGGCTCTCCAGACCGCCCACGCCAACGACATCATTCACCGGGATCTCAAACCCGAGAACGTGATGATCGAACGAAAGACGGGGATCGTGAAGATCCTCGACTTCGGCATCGCCAAGGATCTGAACGCCTCGATGGCCCTGACCGTCAAGGGCACCTACTTGGGAACGCCTGCCTACAGCGCCCCGGAGCAGATTCGCGGTCAGCGCCTGGATGCCCGGGCCGATATTTTCTCCCTCGGCGTCATTCTCTACGAACTCGTCACCGGGGAGTTGCCCTTCACGGGTTCGCGTGCGACGCAGGTCCTCGCGAACACCTTGAAGACGGAACCGGTGAGCCCCCGCGCCATCAATGACGAAGTTTCGGCCCCGGTGGGTCGCCTCATCGAGGACATGATTCAAAAAAAGCCCAGGAAGCGGCCCGACTCCTGCTCTTTGGTCGTTCAGCGCGTGGACGAGATCATGGCGGCCATCGGGGACGGGCTCTCTCCCGACGACAGCAAGGGCGTGGTCGGCTTCCTCAGGGGCTTCTTCAACGACAACTGATCATCGCGGGATGTCAGTCCGTGCTTTGGCGGCGGGGCGCCTCTTTTCGAAAGACCTCCAGGACGAGATGGCGACTCTTGTGGGCGAGGGGGATGTCCAGCGTCGACGGCGCGAAGAGACCGCCGGGTCGAGCCTGGGGGGATGGGGTCAGCCGCAACAGATCGCCACTCGCTGCCCAGCTTTCGACGTCTTCCCACGGGATGTACACGTTTTCCGCCGTGAAGAGGATTCCCTTCGACGTCAGGAGGATGTGCGAGACGCCGTAGTGGCTCCGGGCGATCATGTTCTCCCAGATCTGCCACACGATCAGGATGGCGGCGACGATACCCAGTCCTTGGGAGATCACGAAATCCGGCCAGCAGAGCGCCAGGACCGCGAGCAGAACGGCGCCGAGGAAGAGGACCTTCTTCATGCCCTGCCATATGGCCACGGTCGTCGCCGGAAGACTTCGAATACGACGCGTGATGCGGATATCGACGTAGATTCGCGGCAGTGCGTCGTCGCGTTCGAGTTCATCCAGGGACGCTACGTCGTCGCTCACGACATCAGTCTCCGAACATTTTTTTGACGATTTCTTCCGGCACCGGTTGGTGGCCGGCGGGTTCCATGGATACCGATGCGCGGCCCTGACTGATCGTTCTGAGGTCGTTGGGGAATCCGAACATCTCGGACATCGGGACGCGTCCTCGAATCATGGCGAGGCCGTCGTGATCCTCCATCTCCTCGATTTCCACCCTCTTGGTCTGGAGAGCGCGATGGACAGGGCCCAGGTGCTCCTGAGGGGTCGTCACCTCGACGCGCATGATAGGTTCGAGGATCTGGGTGCCGCCGTCCCTCAAAGCCTGAGTGAAGGCTTCGGCGAGGGCGTAGGGCAAGCCCGCGCCGGACGGGTCCACCTCCTTGATCTGAACGTCGAGAAGGGTCGCTCGGGTGCCCATGAGGGAGTAGCCCCAAAGGCCCGTGCCCGCGAGTTCGCCTTCGAGTTGCTCGATGAGCTGTTTCTTCATGCCCTTGGGGAGAACGCGGTCCGCGGGGACCTGCCAGGCTGTGTCGGAGTCGTCACCGGGCTCCACGCGGAGCTTGACTTTGCCCCAAATGGTCTTGCCGCCGAGGGTCTTTTGGACCTCGTGTTCGACGTCCGCGGCCTTGGAAATGCATTCTCGGTAGGTCACTCGGGGCTTACCGGTGTTGGTTTGCACGCGAAACTCTCGTTCGAGTCGATTCGCGATGACTTCCAAGTGGAGCTCCCCCATGCCTGAGAGGATCACCTGACCGGTATCCGGATCCTCGTGGACCGTGAAGGTCGGATCTTCACGACTGAGTTTGACCAAGGACTCCGAGAGTTTGTCCCGAGCCGCCGCGGTTTTCGGCTCGATGGCCATGGACACGACGGGTTCGGGGAAGTGGATCGACTCGAAAGCGATCGGGTGCGCCGGGTCATGGAGGGTGTCGCCCGTCACCGAACGTTTGAGTCCGGGGATGGTGACGATGTCGCCCGCTTCGGCGACCTTGATGCGTTCTCCGCCCTTGCCGTGGACGCGAAGAATGTCCTGGATGCGTTCCCGCTTCCCCGTGCGGGCGTTGATGGGAGCGTCGCCGACCTCCAGCTTCCCCGAGTAGATCCTCATGTAGAAGAGCTCGCCGCCCACCTGCGCCTGCACCTTGAACACGAGACCCGAGAAGGGCGCATCGGGGGAGTGTGGACGCTCCACGACCCTTTCCGGATGCTTCGGGTCGTGACCTTGCATGGGGGGGAGGTCCGCGGGAGACGGAAGGAAGTCGATCACCGCATCGAGGAGAGGTTGTACGCCGATTTTCTTGTAAGCGGCTCCCGCCAGGACGGGCACGCACGAGAGGTTCAAGGTGGCGCGCCGGAGCGCCCCGCGGAGAACGTCAGGGGCAAGCTCCTCTCCGCCGAGGTACAGCTCGGCAATCTCGTCGTCGAGATCGGCCAGTCGTTCCACGAGCTGGTCCCGACCGGGCCCGGCCGCCTCTTGCTGGGCCTGGGTGAGAGCCGTCCGCTCCACCGTGTCGGCGTCCGGGAAATGAAGGGCCTCCATCGAAACCAAGTCGATGAGGCCCTCGAAGACGTCGTTCTCGCCGAGAATGGGCTCATGAAGGATGATGGGGTGGGCCTTCAACCGCTTGACGAGAGATTGGACCGCCTTGTGGAAATCCGCGCCGGTGCGGTCGAGCTTATTCACGAACACGATGCGGGGGACGGAGTAATGGTCGGCCTGCCTCCACACCGTCTCACTCTGGGCCTCCACCCCCGCGACGCCGCAGAGCACCACGACCGCGCCGTCGATGACCCGCAGGGAGCGTTCGACCTCGGCCGTGAAATCCACGTGCCCCGGCGTGTCGATGAGATTGATCGCGTGAACGCGCCAAGGCACCCGCGACGCCGCGGCCTTGATGGTGATCCCGCGCTCCTGTTCGTCCTCGAGCCAGTCGAGGGCCGTGTCGCCGTGGTGCACCTCGCCCATGCGATGGATCCTCCCGCCCAGATAGAGGATACGTTCGGACGTGGTGGTCTTGCCCGCATCGATGTGGGCGATGATTCCGATGTTTCGAATGCGATCAATCTTCATGAAGGGCGTTCCATGTACCGATGCGACCGGGATTTATAGAATCTCTGAGGTCGTTTTCCCATAGCAAAAAGCTGTCGAGGGGCGGGTGGGTGCGGCGGCGTGGCGGGGCGGCTACGCTTGCAGCGAAGGGTGCGGGTTGCTATTTCTAGACACCCGCCGAGACCGGTGACGCACTGCCGTCGACCCGTCTCGCATTTTTTTTGGAGGGGATTCCCATGATTCAGAGCCTGCTCGAGCGCGAGGTTCAGCGACGACCCGAGTCGATCCTGGTCAAGGGTCGGATTCTCTTCCTCGTCGATGATCCCGAGGCGATGAGACGACAACTCGCTGGCGAAGATCTGGAATGGCCCCATGGATTGCCCCTTCGGAACAACATCTCCACCGACGAGATCACGCCTGCATACATCTGCTACTACTTCGACGAAACCTTGGGCGAATTCCCGTATCTGGGCTTCCAGGCCGGTGACGAGTTTCCCGTGACCCGCGGGGCCGTGAAATCGGGAGGGTTCGAGGTCTCCGTCTCCGGGCAACGCAGGGGCAAGGGCTCGAGTCGCGAGCAGAGTCCGTACGCCGAAATGCTGGCCGGGATTCGGATCATCATCGCCGAGAACATCGAGCGCATCTACCGGGAGAATTGCCACAACCTCGGTCTGCTCACGAGCACGGATTTCAGCCTGATCGACAAGATCCGCGCCCAGGAAGAGATTCCTCTGGAAGCTTTCACGAAGGGCCTGGATCCCATTTCGAAGCAGATCGTCGAATTCGGCGGACTTTTCGAGTTCAACGTGGCGCGCATGCAGGGCAAGGGGGCCGTCCCTCCCATCACGACCGAGCAGCGCCCGATGACCATCGGCGAAAAAATCATCGCTCGGCACTTCGTGACGGATCTCTCTCTCAATCAGGTGGGAGTTCCCTACGTGAAGCCCGGCGACACGGGCTTCGTGCGCACCGACATCCGTTTCAGTCACGAATACGTCACGCCCATGGCGGCCGATTTCTTCCACAAACTCGTCGGCTCCGACGAGAAGGTCGTCGACCGGGAGAGCATTTTCTTCTTTCGAGATCACCTGACGTTTCTCGATGAGGCCATGACCGAGGAACGCAAGAAAATGGGGCTTCTCGACGTCGCGAAGCAACTCGAGGTCAAGCAGAGGACCTTCGCGGAGGAACAGGGGATCACGCTTCACGGTGAAATCGAAGGGCCGACGAAGGGCAGCGAAGCCATCTGCCACAGCAAGGTTCTCGAGTCCTACGCCGAGCCGGGCATGATCATCATCGGCAGCGACAGTCACACGCCCCACAGCGGCGCCATCGGGGCCGTGGCATTCGGCGCCGGCACGACCGCCATTTTCAACAGTTGGGTCACGAAGGACATCCAGCTCAACGTCCCGGGTACGGTGAAGATCGAGGTCATTGGCGAAAAGGCGTCCAACGTGACCGCCAAGGACTTGATGCTCGAGATTCTTCGACAGGAATACGTCCGAACGGGCAAGGCCATCGGGAAGATCCTCGAGTACTGCGGTCCCGTCGTGGAAGCTCTCGACATCGACGAGCGGGCGACGATGACGAACATGGCCGCTGAAGTCGGCGCCTTCACCGGGCTCGTGGCGCCCGACGAGAAGACGATCGAGTATCTGGTGAGCCGGCGAGGGCTCGATCCTGCCGCCGCACGCGGTCTGCTGGCCGGCCTCGAATCCGACGAGGACGCCGTCTACGAGAAAGTGATCACCATCGACGCTTCCAAGGTGAAGCCCATGGTGGCGCTCCCGGGCGATCCAGGGAACGGCGTCGAGATCGAAGATTTGCCCGAGGGTGTCGAAATCGACATCGCTTACGGAGGGTCGTGCACGGCGGGCAAGATCGAGGATATGGACCTCTACGCGAAGGTCCTCGCCGATGGTCGCAAGCGCGGGCAGAAAGTCGCCGACAACGTGACCTTCTACATCCAGTTCGGCTCTCAGGGCGTGAAAGCCTATTGCGAACAAAAGGGCTATCTGGAGCTCTTCGAGGAAATGGGGGTTGAGGTGATCGAGCCGTCCTGCGGCGCCTGCATCAACGCCGGCCCCGGAGTTTCGCGGAAGTCGGACCAAGTGACGATCTCGGCGATCAACCGGAACTTTCCTGGACGGTCCGGTCCGGGGAAGATGTATCTGGCGTCACCGCTGACCGTGGCGGCCAGTGCGCTTGCCGGTCGGATCACGATCTACGACGAGGAGACCGCCGCATCGTCTTGAGCCGACGGAGGGGTTCTCAACGAGTCCGTTGGTCGGCCCGACTCTGTTCCGGATAGCGATCCTCGAACATGTAGCCCTTCTCGTCGTAGGCGACGTGTCCTTGCTCCGCGAGGAGGGCGCAGGAGGCGCAGTAGGACCGAGGCTTCTTGTCTCTCAAGCCGCGGCGGAGTGCTTGGTATTCCTCGCCATTCCAGATGTCGTCCCAATTATCCTTGAAGACGTTGCCCACGATGGGGCGTCCTTGGTGGCAGCAGGGAGCAACGTTGCCTTCCACCGTGACGAAGACCTGCCGCCACGCGAAGGGACACCAGTACGCGTCTTTCGCCCAGTCCGGGGGAGGGGCTTCGGTGGCGAGGATCTCCTGGGCTTCTTTTCGCGACATGTCGCCGTCGTCGCGTCGGAGGATCTCTTGCCTGGGCACGAGGCCGGTCGTCTCTCCGGGCTCCTCGATGGGAGTCGGAGGGACCTCTTCGGCCTCGAGGTCGAAGAGTGCCGGAGCATTGAGCTGAACGCCCAGCTCCTTCGCGCGGGTGAGCGCTTTCTCGATCCAGTGGTTGGCAAGGGCCTTGTGTTCGAGGAGCGACGACCCCCTGAGGTCCTTGGTGAACACGAGTAGGTGACCGGCGTGGACCGTGTCCACGTCCAGCTCCCGCGCCCATTCGACGATGCGGGGGAACTCTTCGATGTTCTCTCTCATCAAAGTGACACCGAAATCGAACTTGACCTGTTTGCGCAGACCCAAGGCTCTGCGGCGTTCCTTGAACAGCCGCAGATTGGAGATCACCACGTCGAATTTCGAGCCCGTTCGACAGTGCTCGAAGACCTCCTTCGAGCCCCCGTCGAAACTCATGATCAGACGGTCCAGGAGGGGCAGAACCCGGTCGAGCCTCGGATTCTTGAGCAACATGCCGTTCGTCACGAGTTCCAGACGCACGGCATACTTCTCCGCCAGTTCGACCATGACATCGAAGTGGGGGAAGGTGAATGGCTCCCCGACGACCGTGGGGTTGATCACCGTGGCCTTCGGGAATGCGACGTTCGCCATCATGCGAAACGTCGTCTCGTCCATGGAGAAACGATGCATGCCCTGCTTGCGAAGCTCATTCCGACTGAACTCGCAATCGCAGAAGAAACAGTGCAGGTTGCAGTCGCCGGTGAACTCGAACGTGATCTTCAGCGGCACCGCATCCACGCGGACCCGGCCGTCTCTCTCGGCCTGCAAGAGCTCCTTCTCGTTCTCGCGGGTCATCGCGGCAAAGTCGTCATCGGCGGGCAACGGCGGCATCGGATCCTCGATCTGCATGGGAAGGGAAGCAGGTCCTTTGTAAGTTTTTCGGCTCTCCGAGGCAAAAAGTCTCGAGGTTCCCCCCTAAAAAAGATGAGCGGGGAACGTTATAAGGGTCCTGGATTCGCGGAATTGCTTCGCGGATCCACCACAAGGCGTGTCGGCGCCTGGAATTGGGAAGAGGGCCTGCGGCGCTCCCCTCGGGCCCGGGGAGATGATTGACCATGCCGAAGGGAATGGGACGATTCTTCTTGTCTTCATTGGGCAAGAAGTTCGTCATGGCCGTGACCGGCCTGTTGCTGATCGGTTTCCTCGTCGTCCACCTGTTGGAGAACCTCACCCTCTTTGCGGGGCAGGACGGCGCGGCCTTCGTGGCCTACGTCGAGGGGCTCCACAAGCTGGGACCCCTTCTCTACGTGCTCGAGTTGGGGCTCTTCCTGCTGTTTTGGATCCATATCTGGATGGCGATCCGGCTGACGGTCGAAAACCGCAAGGCGCGCCCCGTGGCCTATCAGGTGAAGAACACCTTCGGCGAGAGCACGCTGTCGTCGAGAACCATGATCTACTCGGGTCTCGTCGTCTTGGCCTTCCTGATCGTCCACCTGTTGCATTTCCGATTCCGCAAGGGGTATGCCATGCCCCACGCGGAGGCTCTGCACGCAAGGGTCGTCGCCGGGCTCACGGACCCCCTGTTCGCCGCGATCTACGTGGTGGGCGCACTCGCCGTCGGCTTCCATTTGACCCACGGATTCCGAAGTCTCTTTCAATCCCTCGGGATCAATCACGAACCATGCAATCCATGGTTCCGAAGGATCGGAATCGTCCTCGCCATCGTCTTGGCTCTCGGTTTCGCGTCCTTCCCCATTGTCGCCATGACTGCCTGGAGGAGCTGAAATGTCGTCCTCGAACGGAAAGTTGGAATCGCGAATCCCCGCGGGGGCCTTGGACGAGAAATGGGCGAAGCGCAAGTCCGAGCTCAAACTCGTGGCGCCGAACAATCGCCGCAAGTTCACGATCGTCGTCGTAGGGACCGGGCTCGCCGGCGCGTCCGCGGCGGCGTCCCTGGGCGAAATGGGCTACAACGTGGTGGCCCTCTGCATCCAGGACAGCGCGCGAAGGGCCCACAGCATTGCGGCGCAGGGCGGCATCAATGCAGCCAAGAATTACCCGAACGACAACGACAGTGTCTTCCGGCTCTTCTACGACACGATCAAGGGCGGCGACTTCCGGGCGCGAGAGGCCAACACGTACCGCTTGGCCGAGGTCAGCAACAACATCATCGACCAGTGCGTCGCCCAGGGGGTGCCTTTCGCACGGGAATACGGTGGGCTTCTCGCCAATCGAACCTTCGGCGGAGCCCAGGTGTCGAGAACCTTCTACGCCCGCGGACAGACCGGTCAGCAGCTCCTTCTCGGCGCCTACGGGGCGTTGATGCGCCAGGTGGACGCCGGACGCGTCAAGTTGCTCCCCAGACGTGAAATGTTGGATCTCGTCGTCGTGGATGGGGTCGCACGGGGTGTCGTCGCGCGGAATCTGATCACGGGCGCCTACGAGCGCTACGCCGGCCACGCCGTTCTCCTGTGCACGGGGGGCTACGGCAACGTCTTTTACCTCTCGACGAATGCCAAGGCTTCGAACGTCACGGCCGCCTGGCGCGCCCACAAGCGCGGCGCTTACTTCGCGAACCCCTGCTACACGCAGATTCATCCCACGTGCATCCCCGTTTCCGGAGACCACCAGTCGAAGCTCACGCTGATGAGCGAGAGTCTGCGGAACGACGGCCGGGTCTGGGTGCCGATGAAGGCAGGGGACAAGCGGCCGCCCAACGACATCCCGGAAGAGGATCGAGACTACTATCTGGAGCGCAAGTATCCGAGTTTCGGCAACATGGTGCCCAGAGACGTGGCGAGCCGTAATGCCAAGATGGTTTGCGACGAGGGCCGCGGAGTCGGGCCTTCCGGATTGGCCGTGTATCTGGATTTCAGGGATGCCATCCAGCGCGACGGCATCGACACGATCCGCTCGAAGTACGGCAATCTGTTTCACATGTACGAGAAGATCACCGGCGAGAACCCCTACAACGTTCCCATGCGGATCTATCCCGCCGTCCACTACACGATGGGGGGGCTGTGGGTGAATTACGACCTCGAGAGCACGGTGCCCGGCCTGTTCGTGTTGGGGGAGGCCAACTTCTCCGACCACGGGGCCAACCGGCTCGGCGCGAGCGCGCTCATGCAGGGATTGGCCGACGGCTACTTCGTGCTGCCCTACACGTTGCCCGGTCACCTGGCCGGCCGAAAGCTCGCCAAAGTCGATACGGATCACGAGGCTTTCAGCGCGGCGGAGAAGGACGCCAAGGAACGCACGGAGAAGCTTCTCGCCGTCAACGGTTCGCGCACGGTCGACAGTTTCCACCGGGAGCTGGGGTTGATCATGTGGGACCACTGCGGGATGGCGCGCAACCGGAAGGGCCTCGAGGAAGCCCTCCAGAAGATCCCGGCCCTCCGGGAGGCCTTCTGGAAGGACGTCCGCGTCTTGGGTGAGGGGGAAGACCTCAACCAGGAACTCGAAAAAGCGGGGCGCGTGGCCGACTTCATGGAGTTTGCCGAACTCATGGTGAGTGATGCGTTGCACCGCGAGGAGTCGTGCGGCGGTCATTTCCGCGAGGAATACCAGACTGAAGAGGGCGAGGCGAAGCGGGACGACGAAAACTTCCGCTACGTTGCGGCTTGGGAATTCCAAGGGGTCGGCAAGCCGGCTGAACTGCACAAGGAAGCCCTGGAGTTCGAGAATGTCGAACTCACCCAGAGGAGCTACAAGTGATGAGCGAGTCCACGATGAAGCTGACCCTCAAGATCTGGCGCCAGAGCAGCGCGGCCAGCCCTGGGCGCCTGGAGACGTACCAACTGGACGATGTCAGTTCCGACATGTCGTTTCTCGAGATGCTGGACATCCTCAACACGAAGCTGATCGAGAAGGGCGAAGAGCCTGTCGCCTTCGATCACGATTGCCGTGAGGGCATCTGCGGCATGTGCGGGTGCATGATCAACGGGTTGGCCCACGGTCTCGAGCGGGGAACGACCCTTTGCCAGCTGCACATGCGGAAGTTCAAGGATGGCGATACGCTCGTCATCGAGCCGTGGCGCGCCAAGGCTTTTCCCCTGGTCAAGGATCTCGTCGTGGACCGCTCCGCCTTCGACAGAGTCATCGAGGCCGGCGGATACATTTCGGTTTCCACCGGTTCCGCTCCCGACGCGAACGGACTCCCGGTTCCTAGGGATTGTTCTGACCTTGCGTTTGACGCGGCCGCCTGCATCGGATGCGGGGCCTGTGTCGCGTCCTGCAAGAACGCTTCGGCGATGCTCTTCGTCAGCGCCAAGGTGAGCCAGTTCGCGCTCCTGCCCCAAGGGCAGCCGGAGCGCCAACGCCGAGTCCTTCGGATGGTGGCAGCCATGGACGAGCAGGGCTTCGGCAACTGCACCAATGAGTACGAGTGCGAAGCGGCCTGTCCCAAGGAGATCTCGGTCAGCAACATCGCCCGGATGAATCGGGAATTCCTGGGCGCCTCCATCAAGGCCACCTGACCTCGTTGCTGCGGGGCGGCGGGCTCCTCGTGCCGTCGGTGTCCTCTCCGTGAAACCCGTTCTCTCAAAAGAGCAAATCCATGCTCGTCGAGCCGCATTTCTCCGGCATGTCGTCGTCCGGCCCCCTCGTGCGTTGCATAAATCCACACCTCTTCACTTTTCCGTCGGTGTGTTCGACAACATCAGCGGGAAACGTTGGGTCCGTGAGAGTACGAACGAAGGGACAAGACCATGAGTATTCAGGCCTGCGAGGGACACAAAGTGGCGGCCCGGTGGAAGTCTCGGTTCCAAAGAAGCCACCGTCGCCTCCAGAGCGTTTTGAAACGTCTCCGCCAAGAGGAGATGGATTGGGCGCCGGACGACGGAATCGAGTCCCCTCGCAAGCACCTCTGGGAAATCGCGGTCTCGCGTCGGTGGTTGGCGGTTCGGCTGGCGCGAGGCCGGATCATGCCGGCCCAGGAGACGTTCCGGGCGGAGCAGGTGGATGCCCAGGAGATCGTCCGCCTTCTCGACCTTTGCCACCGCAATCTCGGAGAATGGCTCGAGTCCGCCAGTGATGACGACATTCTTTCCACGCCCGCATCCGTCGACGGCGAGAAGTCCTTGAGGGGCTTGAACGTCGAAGACCTCCTCTACCATCAACTCGAGCTGGAAGCTCACAGAACGGCCGCGATCGACGGTTTGTCTCGCCTCATCGATCCGGCCCGCACGCCGGTTCTCTGAGCGGTCTCACCTCGACCTGTCCCCACGAAATCCGTATTGATTGATCGACGTGGGTTCCACTTCTACAATGCTGAAGCCAAGCTCGGGACACCGGATTCAGCGGGCTCGATCGGGGGCAGAGACCAGGGGAGGGTGAGCGGCCATGAAAGGCAAGATTTTCACACAGGCCGAAGCGAGCCGGGCGATTCCCTATCTCAAGCGAATCGCGACCGACGCGATGGCCAGCATGAAACTCGTTCAGCGTCACCGTCGGGCCGTCGCGGGTTTGAGGGGGGACCGCGGGCTCCCCCAGGACGAACGCGACGGGTTGATCCGCGAGCACGAGGCGAAAATCGAGGCTCTCGAGAAGCGCGTCGAAGACTGCCACAAGGAGCTGGAACCCTTGGGGTGCTTCCTCGACGATCCCGAACGGGGCATCATCAAGTTCTACGGCGAGATGGATTCCCGCATCGTCTACTTCACGTGGAAACCGGGCGAACCGCGGGTGGCGTTCTGGCATCCCATGGAAAAGACCTTCTCCGACCGTCAACCCATCGACGGAGACGAGATGCTGGCCGGCAACGCATCCTGAGCGATCCAAGTCCGTCGACCGGCGCGGTGATGCTCACATTCGGTCCACGGTCTTGATCCCGAGAAGCCCCAGTCCCTGCGACAATGCCGTCGCGGTCGCACGGGAGAGCATGAGTCGAGCTTTCCGGACCGCGGGATCGTCGGCCTTCAAGATGGGGACCGCCCGATTGTGCGAATGATAGCTGCGGGCGCAGGCCAGCAGCCAGTTGCTGATCAGGGATGGATTCAGGTCCGCGGCCGCCTTCTCGACGACGCGCGGGAATTCGACGAGTTTCAGCATGAGTCGGATCTCGCTTTCGTCCGTCAGGCGTGTCGGGTCGAACTCGATGTCATCGGCGGTCAATCCCGAATCCTCGAGCATGCGCTGGATGCGGGCGTAGGCGTAGAGGATATAGGGACCCGTATCGCCCTCGAAGGAGACGGATGCCTTCGGGTCGAACAACATCGTCGTCTTGGGAGAGACCGACAGGATCATGAACTTGAGGGCGGCCAGGGCGATGTTGAGAGCGCGCTCTTCGGCCGCTTCCTTGTCGACGTCGGGCTGCCGGGAACGGATCTCCTGCAGGGCGAGCTGGCTCACTTCCTCGATGAGGTTATCGGCGTCGACGACGGTCCCCTCGCGGGACTTCATCTTTCCCTCGGGGAGATTGACCATTCCGTAGGCGAGATGCCGGCAGTTCGAGGCCCACTCCTTTCCCAGACGTTTCAGGATCTCGAAGAGGACGTTGAAGTGGTAGATCTGCTCGTTGCCCACGACGAAGATCTGACCGTTCAGGCCGTATTCCTCCGTCTTCATGACCGTCGTTCCGATGTCCTGCGTGATGTAGACCGACGTGCCGTCGCTTCGGAGAACGACCTTGCGATCAAGCTTGACGTCGGTGAGGTCGATCTCGACGGCGCCGTCGTCTCGACGATAGAACACGCCTTTGCGCAGCCCGTCGTTGACGATTTCCTTGCCCAGCTGGTAGGTCTCCGACTCAAGGTAGATCCGATCGAACTGAATGCCCAGCGTCCGATAGGTCTCTTCGAATCCCTCCATGACCCAACTGTTCATGCGTCTCCAGAGCGCGAGGACCTCCTCGTCACCCTCCTCCCAGAGCTGAAGGATGCGCCTCGCCCCGCCCATCCACTCACTGACCTTCGCGAAGTCCTCGCGGCTGATCTCGGATTGATCGGGGTTCTCGTCCTTGTATCGTTTCCACTCCTCACGGAAGCGAGTTTCGAAGAGGACATAGAAGTCGCCGACGAAGTGATCCCCTTTCTTGCCGGCCGACTCGGGCGTCCTGCCCCGGCCCTCGCGCTGGTAGGCCAGCATGGACTTGGCAATGTGGATGCCTCGGTCGTTGACGAGGTTGGCACGGATCACGTCGGTCCCCGTGGCCTCGAGCAGGCGGGCTACCGAATCCCCCAGGCAGTTCGTCCGGACATGCCCCAGGTGTTGCGGCTTGTTCGTGTTGGGCGAGGAGAACTCGACCATGATGCGCTGGGCCCCGTCGGTGCGCTCGCGAAAGCCGAAGGAGTCCGGCGCCTGGAGGGCGGGGGAGAGGGCTCCTTCGGCCAGAGCCGGCCGATGAAGGATCAGGTTGACATAGCCCTTCACCGCAGTGGCTTGTTCGATCAGGGCGTCCTTTTCCAATTCCTCCGCCAGCGCCTGGGCGATGGCGGGAGGCGCCTTGCGGAGATCCTTGGCCAGATGGAAGGCGTTCAGAGCGAGATCACCGAATTGATCCGGGAAATCCAGGGTGACCCGGCTTGGTGAGACCCCGTAGACGTTTTCCACTGCCCTGCGGCAGACCTGTTCGATACGATCCAGCAGCACGCGCTGTCCCTCCATTGGTCGAGGCTATGAGCTATCAGGATTCCACGGGGGGGCAAGGGTCGAGCTGGACCACCGATGCGAGGAGGCGCCCCATGTTGACGTCCAAGGTCTACGAAAACCGGAAACAATTCTCCCGCCGATTCGATCCGAGGGCGTACCCAAGACGTGCGTTGGAGACTCTCGCCTTGATGGTGGATCCCGAGCATTTTCGCCTGGAAGAGGTTCTGAACCCCCATTCCGTCGACACGGAAGGTCGGATGCTCGAAGTGGATACGGCTTTGGCCGTCGAACAGTGGAGCCGGCTCGTCGATACGATGCGCGCGTCGGGGATCGACGTCGAGATCCTGCCCGGGCGTCCGAATCTTCCCGACATGGTGTTTTCGGCGAACGAGGGTTTTCCTTACATGGCCGAATCCGGCGAGCGTCGGGTCGTCCTTTCGAAGATGACGGCCCCTTCCAGGCGTCCCGAGGTGGCCCACTTCGAGGGGTGGTTCAGGGCCAAGGGATTCGCGGTGGATACGGCTCCCTGCGGTGCCGGAGAGTCGTTCGAGGGGTGTGGTGATCTCCTTTGGTTGAGCGATCGGAGGGTGATCCTCGGAGGGTGGGGGTTTCGCACATCCCGGATCGTCCTGGACCGATTGGCCGCCCGCATCGATGTCCCTATCTTGGCCTTCCAGCTGACGGATCCGGCTTTCTACCATCTGGATACGGCCGTGACCGTTCTGGACGACGCCCATTGCCTCGCCCATCGCCCGGCCTTCACGGAGGAGGGGTGGGACCTGCTTCACGCCGTCTTCGAAGAGGTCTTGACGGCTCCGCCCGACGAAGCCAGACATGCCCTCGTCTGCAACGCTTTCGCCCCCAACCCGGGGGTCGTCATCGTGGAGGAGGAAGCTCCATTGACGCACCGGCTTTTGGAGGAGAAGGGCTACGAGGTTCGTCCGGTGTCCACCTCGGAGTTCCGGAAGTCCGGCGGGTCGATCTTCTGCCTCAAGTTGATGGTCCCCTGAGACTCGACTTGTGAGCGACCAACGCCGGGTGGTAGCCTCCGGGCCAATCATGGACATTCGAAATATCGCCATCATCGCCCACGTCGACCACGGGAAGACCACCCTCGTGGACGGCATGATTCGTCACGCCGGTCTCGTCCGCGAGAACCAGCATATGGACGACTGCATGCTCGACAGCAACGATCTCGAAAGAGAGCGGGGCATCACCATTCTCTCGAAGAACATCTCGCTGACCTGGCGGGATCACAAGATCAACATCATCGACACGCCCGGCCACAGCGACTTCGGAGGTGAAGTCGAGCGCGTTCTTCGCATGGCCAACGGTGTCTTGTTGCTCGTGGACGCCTACGAAGGCCCCATGCCGCAGACCCGGTTTGTCTTGAGAAAAGCGCTGGATCTGAATCTCCGGCCCATCGTCGTCATCAACAAGATCGATCGCCCGGACGGTCGTCCCCATGAAGTCCTGGACCTGGTCTTCGAACTCTTCTGCGCTCTGGGTGCGAGCGATGAGCAGCTGGATTTTCCGGTTCTCTACGCGTCGGGACGTTCCGGCTATGCGCGCTTCGAGGCGGAGGACGAGAACATGGACTTCGAGCCGCTGTTCGAGTCCATCGTCAAGTACGTCCCGCCGCCCGACATGGACACCGAGGCGCCGTTCCGACTCCTCGTCAGCTCGCTGCAGTACAGCGAATTCACGGGCCGGGTCGCGGTGGGCCGCGTCTTCCAGGGGTGCTTGCCGCGAAACGATCGTTTGGCCATCGTCGATCGCGACGGCAACTCGAGGGTGGCGCAGCCGAAGCGCATCTCGACCTTCGAGGGGTTGGGGCAAAAAGAGGTGCCCGCGGCCATCGCCGGCGACATCGTGGCGATCGAAGGGCTCGTCGATGTCAGTATCGGCGACACGCTCTGCGCTCTCGACTCGCGGGAGTCCATCTGGTCGCCTCCCATCGACGAGCCGACGATCTCCATGGTGTTTCGCGTCAACGACTCGCCCTTCGCCGGCAAGGAGGGTCAGTTCGTGACGTCGCGCCAGATTCGTACTCGCCTCATGCGGGAGATGGAGCGCGACGTGGCGTTGCAGGTGACGTACACGGACCGCTCCGAAGCGTTCAAGGTCGCGGGACGCGGCGTATTGCACCTGGGAATTCTCATCGAAAACATGCGGCGCGAGGGCTACGAATTCTCCGTCGGAAAACCGCACATCATCGAGAAGGTGATCGACGGGAAGCGGCACGAGCCGATGGAGACGCTCGTCGTCGACTGTCCTGACTCCGTCACGGGGAAGGTGATCGAGGAGGTCGGGCGGCGACGCGGTGAAATGGAGGACATGGTGAGCCGCGAGGGCTTGGCCAACCTACAGTTCGCCATCCCTTCCCGCGGGATCATCGGCCTCAGGACGCGGCTTCTCAATCTCACGGGCGGCGAAGCCACGATCCACCACATCTTCAAGAGCTGGGAACCATGGAAGGGAGCCATCCCCGGCCGTTCCAATGGGACGATGGTCTCGGTGGAAACAGGACAGTCCGTCGCCTATGCGCTTTTCAATCTGAAGGACCGAGGGGTGTTCTTCATCGCGCCCGGCACGCCGGTGTACACGGGGATGATCGTGGGCGAACACTGCAAGGACAAGGACCTCGACGTCAACGTGTGCAAGGAGAAGAAACTCTCGAACGTCCGTGCTTCGGGTTCGGACAAAAAGAGCATCCTCTCGCCTCCGCGCCAGCTCGGATTGGAGCAGGCCTTGGAGTACATCGAAGAGGACGAACTCGTGGAGGTGACGCCCCAAACGATTCGTCTCAGAAAAATCAATCTTTCGGCAAAGGGCCGCAAGAAGGTCCAGAACGTCTGATTTCGACCGAATGCGTACCCGAAGGGGTTGGGTTTTCCTGCAGCCGCCTCCGGGTGGAAGTCGATGAAAAAAAGGCCCACTTGTGGCCCCACGCAGTCTCAGGTTATAGACTGTTCATGGGTTCCAGGGTTTTCCCATTTTGAGCGCCGCTCCGTTTTGGAGCCTCGATGGAAAACCGGGAGAGATGAGCCGCCGAGAGGGAGCGGCTCCCAGTGTGGCAGGAACCCACGATCGCCCGACGCATTCCGGTTCATCCCGATAGAAGAAGAGGATGACAGGAGAATGCGGGGGAGGATCTCTGATTCGGCAACGTGACGTCGAAGTCGGCGACGCGGTCTCGAGCAAGAGATCTCCAAGAGGATGATTCCCGATTCTTGGCCGGCACGGCCTCAAGATCGTTGCGGGGATCTCGTTTCAAAGTCGTATGGAGGAGTTGCCCTACGGGGCCGAGTTGCTTTCCCTTCAAGGGAGGGTCCAAGTCGAACCCGAAGGAGCCATTCAGCATGAGCCCCGAAGAAAGCAAGAACCCCGAACCCGCCGCCCAGCCCGCTCCCGAAAAGAATCCCTCCGGTGAGGGAGACTCGGAGCGTCGTCGTGGGCCTCGTAGACCCAGGCGTCGTCGCCAGCGCAACTCCCATCAAGGTGGGGCTCAGGGTGAACAGCGTTCGGCGCGCAACGCCGATGCCGCTCCGACCCGCGAAGGTCAGGAAAACCAGGAACAACGCCGAGGCGGCCGGCGCCGTAGGAGCCGACGCAGCAACAATCGACGCTCGGGAGGTCAGGAGCAGTCGGCTCCGATCGAAGTCCCCGAGGATCAGCTCGAACCCATCTCCGGGCTCTTCGATGCCCAGAAGGACGGGACCGGAAGTCTTCGATTCGTCGAGAACTACTATCTCGCCAGCGACAAGGACATCTTCGTCCCTCGCGATCTGGTGAGGAAGTACTCCATTCGCCCCGGTTCGATCATCGATGGGGACGTCGCGCCGCCTCGCAAGCGCGGCGGACGACGAGTCCTTTATCGCATCCAGAAGATCAACGAGAAGCCTCCCGAGTCCCACGCGGACGAGGTCCTCTTCCGCAGTCTCCTGCCCTGTGATCCGTATGAGCGATTCGAACTGGAGACGAAAGAAGACCCCGACATCTCCATGCGCATCATCGATCTTCTGGCCCCGATAGGCCGAGGACAGCGCGCTCTCATCGTTGCACCGCCGCGGAGCGGCAAGACCGTCATCCTTCAAAAGATGGCGAACGCCATCCATGAGAGTCATCCCGAGGTGAAGGTGGTCATCCTCCTCATCGATGAACGTCCCGAGGAAGTGACCGACTTCAAGCGGAATACGAAGGCCGAGGTCATCGCTTCCTGTCTGGACGAAGGGACCGCGAACCACGTGCGCGTGACGGAGATCACTCTGGAGCGCCTCAAACGGCAGGTCGAGGCGGGGCACCACATCGTCTGCCTGCTCGATTCGATCACGCGTTTGGGCCGGGCCTACAACAACGAGACCAAACACAGCGGTCGCATTCTTTCGGGCGGCGTCGACGCGAAGACCCTCGCCAAACCGAAGGCCTTCTTCGGGGCCGCGCGCACCATCGAGGGCGGCGGCAGCTTGACCATCATCGCGACGGCTCTCGTCGACACCGGGAGTCGCATGGATCAGGTGATCTTCGAGGAGTTCAAGGGCACGGGAAACATGGAACTCGTGCTCTCCCGCCAGCTGGCAAACAACCGCATCTATCCCGCCATCGATGTCGGGATGACCGGAACGCGGAAAGAGGAAAAACTCCTGGATCCCGATGTCTATCGCAAGGTCACCGTGCTTCGACGCGTCCTCTCGCAGCTCAACCCCATGGAAGCCATGCGCTTGCTGGTGGAGCGCATCGAGAAGACAGCGAGCAACGCCGAGTTCCTCGCCAAGTTCGACGTCGAGCGATAGAGTGGCCCGGCCGCGACGCCTCCAGAACGAATCCCAAAAAGTTCCACCCCGCGAACCCAGGTTCGCGGGGTGATGTTCAATCAGTGTTTGAGTGTCGTGGGACCCGGCGTCAGATCTTGGGCGTCAACCGACGTCCGATCCGCCGGCGCCGCTTGATGATGGCACGGCCGCCGCGGGTCTTCATGCGGGTCCTGAAGCCCACCTTCTTGGCGCGCTTCCTTCGACTCTTGCGGATTTTCGTCTTCATCGGTCGTTCTCGTCTCAGGCTCGGTTCTCTCGAGCGTCCCGCATGTTACGGGGGGCAGCCCCCTCCCACAAGGCCGAGATTCCCTGGCTGCATATATATCTATCGCACGGATTTATGCCGATAACGTATGATAGATCCCGATGGAGTCTTCTCGGAGCGACAGCAGCATGCGTACTTGGGTCCCCGTTGTCCTTTTTCCCCTGGTCCTCTCCCTCCTCGTGGTGCTGGCCGCCGTACCCCAGATAGGCAATGGAGGCTTCGAGCAGCCCGCGACGCCGGGGAGCGCCCAGGCCCCCATCCCCGGCTGGGATGCGTCCACCCTACAGGACGGCGCCGTCCTCGACGTGCAGAACGGGGGGGCGGATCTGGGCATGCCTTCGGAAGGTTCCCGGTGGATCATGGTGGGGGGCACAGGTTCCGTGGCCGCTCTGCCGCCCTCCCAGCCCGGCGGGTTCGGGACGCCCCCCCAAAACGTGGTGGGAGTCTCGCAAGCGTTCAGCCTCCCCAGCGCCGCCGATACCCTGTTGAGGGTCCGAGCCGTGTTCCTCTCCAACGAGGACCCGGGGACGCCCTGGCGGGACTTCTTGTCCGTGGATCTGACCGATGGGGTTCAGAGCTTCAATCTCATTTACCTGGACACGAACTCTCCCATGGCGGGCGCCTCCCAGCGATATCTGAAGACCCTTCAGCCCGTGGGCATGCCCGGGACCGCCGTCGTGACGGGGTCCGCCGACATCCCGGCGCTCTTTCCGAACGCCACGACATCCACCGTATTCACCCTGACCCTGTCCGTCGGAAATCTCCTGGACGCCTCGCTCCCTTCCCGGGGCTACTTCGACGGAGTGGAGTTCCAGCCCGGGACCCCCATCAACCCGGGAATCCAGCCGACGGCCTTGCTCGCACTTCCTCAGGCCTCCGGCGGCATGTTGCTGCGCAGTCAGGCGGGTGCTTGGCCCTACGCCGAGGTCTACAACATTTTCTCAGGAAACGTGAGCCAGCCCTTGGGGGCGGGACCCTTGCTCGGGATCGTCCCGGACCAGGCCACCTACTTTTCGGTCTGGCAGCCCTTGGGTGTGCAGCCCTTCCACGTCCTTCTGGACGGGGCGGGCGTCTACGAGTTCCTCATTCCCGCGGGCACGGTCCCGGCGGGCGTCCAGGCGGATGCCGTCATGGTCGTTTTGGTCCCGGGCGTGGTTCTCGACGTCTCGGCCCCGGTCCGCATCAGTTTTTGATCATTGACCGGCTTCAACGCTCAGTCTGTCCTTGGGCACGAGGTATCCCGAAGGATCCAGCAACAGCCGCCTTCGCTCCAGGGACTCGAGAAGCTGGCCCAGTTTTTGTCCGTATCGGCTGACGATCTCGTATGCGGCGATCGCCTTGCGGGCCGAGGCCTTGTCCAAACCGACGTAGCGCCAGATGGCCTTCGTCCCTTCGACGTCCTCGCCGGCGAGGAAGGCGACTTTGGCGAGGGTCAGCAGGGCTTCGGCGGAGGGCTTGTCGACGGCGTACACGGCACGGCTCACCAGCGCGAAGGCCTGCGGTCGCGTGGCGGGGTTGCGTGCCATGTCCTCCCCTACGATGCGGGCGTAGACAGGGTCGTTCCCGAGCTGGCTTTCGTATTGCTCGAGGAGTCGGGCCGCCCGCTCGAGGCGCCCCGCCGCCGCCAGGGCTCGCGCCTCGAAACGCACCTTGTCCAGGGAACGATCGGGGGAGGCGTAGAGAATGCGCGCTGCCGACAGGGGTGCGCCGTGATCCATGAGGAGGTGGGCAAGATCGCGATAGAAGCCTGAGCCGAGAGGTTTCCCCTCGAGGATCGTCGTGATCAACATCTCTGTCTCATCGGTCTGGCCGGCCGCGATGTAGGAGCGTGCGTAAGCAAGCAGCGCAGCCTCGTCGGTGGTCGCCGTGCCCGCCAGCCGCTTGGACGCGATCCTCAACCCCGCTCTGGCGGTCCGCGGCGAGGCGAGGAGAGTCTCCATACGGAGGACCTCGATCGCGTCGTCGTGACCCTTGAGGGCCTTGGCCGTCGTCTCGAGGACGGCGGCCGCCTCCTTCGTCCCGAATTCGAATCCGCGGAACATCCACCATGTGAACAGGGCCGCTCGGACCCCGGCGTTGCCGTTTTCCCCGGCGGCCAAGCTCCGGAGTACGTCCACGAGCGCGTCCGTCGCCGGCGCCGTGAGCCCGAGAGCAAGGATGTCTTTCTCGGTGAGCCGCGCGTGTCCCCCAAGAGCGGCCAGGAAAGGCTTCGCCCGATGGACCTCGACGTCGGAGCCCCCTCGAAGAGTCACGCCCGCGGCGGCTCTCCGGGCGAGCTCGAGAGCGTCCTTGGAGTCGGTGAACGCCGCGAGGGCCGCGAGCACCCGATGAGCCTCCGGGCTCGGTCGGAGTTCCCACGAGCGCATCGCGGACGCGAGGGCCTTGGCCGTGCGGCCTTGCCGAGTCTGCACGAGGGCATCGAGCCAGAGGATCTCTCCGGATCGAGGGAAGGCGGCGACGAATGCCTTCGACCAGGCGGCCGTGCGGCGGTGCCGCGCCGCCATGAGATGCCTGAGGGCTGTTGCCGCGCCCTCGGGCGTGATCAACTGGGCGCCGAGGCTCGCATCCAGCACCTCATTCAGGGTCTCGAGTTGGCCATGGCGTCCCAGGAGATCGATCTTCATCGCCACCAGCTCCGGTTGCCGAGTCCGATCGACCCGGGCGAGGGTGGCATCCACGAGCGCCAACGCACCGACGATGTCGTCGTCCAACTCGTGAATCCTCGCGTCGACAAGGGAGAGCTCGACGTCATCGACCTCGGGAAGGGCGCGAAGTCGCTTCAGGTTCTCCCTGGCCTTCGATGGGTCGCGCCTGGCCAAGGCGGCGTGCACACCGTCCCAGAGGAGCTGTTCGGTTGTCGCATGGTCCCGGACGGCGGCGTCATTGATGCTGACGACTTCGAGGTATTTCTTCCGGCCGAGGCAGAATTCGGCCATCCAACTGTAGGCCAGATCGGTCCGCCCCATCCCGAGGAGCCGTTCGACCGTCGTCAGGAACTTCTCGTCCTGGCCGAGCTCCCGATAGCCGCGTGCGAGAAGGCTGAGCATCTCGTCCGGCACGCGCAGATCCCTCATGACGATTCCGTCAACGATCTTCGTCACGAGATCGAAACGGCCGAGGCGAGCCAATTCCTTGATGGCCGCCGGGCCCTCGGCGAGAGCCGCATCCTCGTCGGAAAGAGCTTGCACGAGGTCCTCGAGACCGGTCCTCTCGTCCGAGGCTTCGACTTTGAGAAGCGCCAGCTCCACCTTGTCGTGATCATCGAGACCACTGAGCCCTCGCGTGAGCGCCAAGAATCCCTTGGCGGACTTCTTGTCCCCGGAGCGGATCGCCGCTTCCGTCGCGGACTTGATGAATGCCAAGTCCGCTGCGGTGACCGTTTTCTTCTCGGCCATGATGAGGCGCGCTGTCGCGACCGCATTCACGTCGTCTCCCTCCAAGAGATAGAGACGGAATTTCAAAGGAAGAAGCGCATTCTCCTGCACGCCGATGGCTTCGATGCGGGTGATCTCGTCCCATGCGTCGCTGGCTCTTCCGAGACGCGCGAGTAATCTTGCCCGGAACACCCGCGAATCCGTTCGCCAGGGTTCGGCGCGAATCGCCTTGTCGATGAAGGTGAGCGCGCGTCCCTCCCGCCCAGATTCTCGTTCGAATCGCGCCACGGATCGCATGACCTCGCAATAGGCGGGGTCCTCGGGCTTGCAGTCATTCTCGAGGCGCGCCGCGACGACGCGCGCCTTCCCCGTGGCGCCGGCGTCGAGCAAGAAGCTCAGATAGCGCCGGGCGACGTCGTTGTTCTTCGGATCCTCGTCATAGAGTTTCTTCGAAGAATACAGATCCCTCGGCGCGAGGTCGTAGCGCTCGAGAAGCGCCTCCAGGTCCTTGCGAAGGACTCTGTGGGCCTCGGTTCCGGGGCGGGCGATCGACTTTTTGAGCGCTTTCGAGAGGGTCTCCCTGGCTTCGCTGATCCATGCCATGCCCTCCATGGACCGGACATACTCCCGCAGCAGTTCCACGTCATTCGGATAACGACGGACAAGGTCGCCATAGTGCGCCACGGCCAAGTCATACCTCTTCAGCTCGAGGCAGCAGCGCGCAAGAATGCGCAAGTACTCCGGCTTGCGGTTGTTGCGAGAGATGGATTTCTCGAGGTAGGGGAGGGCTTTTCCATAGTCACCCACACGAAACAAGGATCGCCCCTTCAGAAAGTTCATCTCGTGGAACTCACCGCGGCGGAGCCACCGGTCGACGATCTCGAGCATGAGATCCTCGCGGCCGAGCTTGTCCTGTGCCCGGGCGAGGGCGACGTCGAGCGGATAGGCGTGGCATCCCAGGTCGTCCGTGGCGGTGGCCTCGACGAGGGGAATCACTCTCTCGCATTCGTTCGCGGCCACGAGTTGGAAAACGAGTTTTTCCCTGGCAGCCACCTTGATCGATGCCAGTTCCTCCACGAGGACCGGATCGTTGCGCACGTCGGCGGGCGACATGTCGACGATGGCCTGCCACTGGCTTTCGGCCGTTTTCGTCTGTTTCCTGGTCGTGGCGATGTCGGCGTATTCGAACCGAGCGTTGGGGACTTCGAACGTCTGGCCGGGTTCGGTCGCCTCGATTGCTCGTCTCAACGCGTTCACCGTGACGACGAGCTCGTCATGGGCTTCGTCCAGGGCGTTGAGCAGCCACACTTTGGTTTCGTCATCGACCTCCGCTTGGTCCATGCGCCGCTCGGCGATCTCGACCTGGGCGCCGTAGTTCCGCCCGGTCGCGCGCAGGGTCCTTTTCAACGTCGACGTCAGGGACTTCGCCTGGGACCCGGACAGGGCGCGACGCAGCCGGTCGGCAATCCCGGATTCCATCTCCCGAACGCGGGCCAAGTGAAACTCGGCGATGGCCTCCAAGGCGAGCGGGGCGGACTCGAGAGTTCTCGCTGCCTCGTCGAGTTCGCCGGCGGCCTGATCCAGTCGGTTCTCGTCGATGTAGCACCGGATGATCTCCCGAAAAGCGCGAGACTCGAAGTCCGGCCGTGTGCGGACGAGGGTCAGGTCTTGAAGGGCCGGACCGAAGCGCTTGCGGAGTCGGCGACAGACGCCCCGGAGATACCGCGCGTCCACGTTGTCGCCTTCGGCCTCCAGGATGCGATCGAGGATGCCTTCGGCCCGTTCGTAGTCTCCGGCCCGAAACTCGTCCACGGCGCTTTCATAGCCGCCGCCATCCATGTGGGAGACGAAGTACGCCGCGGTGACGATCGAGATCAAGAGCAGGCCGACCACGAGACCCTTGTGAGCCATGCCGTTCATCTTGGGGGAATCCATTTTCGGTCCTCTGTTCCGTCTTCTTCCCCTTTATCGCTCAAATCAGCGATTCGGCCCAAGTCCATGCAGGAAAAGAAGAAGAGTTTTCCGCCGACCCCGGGGCGATTCCGCGAACCCGGCCCGGATTCGTCGCGGCGCTCGAGAATCGTCACACCCTTGCGGAGTTTACGAAAGTCCACGGAGTTCTCACCCGATACACCCGAACGAAGGGCACAATCGAGTTCCCTGAAACAGCCCAATCGGAGCATGACCCATGTCCCCCAGGACGCTCGACGTCCGTGAGCCCCTTCTCCAGGGACTTCTTCGTCTGCGAGGCCATTCACGCCGTATCCGCCGGTTCTGCCGCCGTCTTCGAGAGGCGGTCGTCCCGAACCCGAAACCGGTGGAGTCGGGCCTCTCCGAGGAGATCGTCGTCTTCACGCGCCGCTTCCTGCTGAGGGAGTATCTTCCCCTCGAGGCAGCCGTCGTGGCGGAGATTCTCCATTCCGGGCCCCCATCGCTGGTGGGCGAGGCCGGGCTGCGGGACGAAGAGCGCATCCAGCTCCTCGGCTTGGCCGAGGGGCTCAGGCAGTCCGTGGCCGTGGGCAGCGTCGGCGACGCCACCTGTTTTCGGTGGCACGTTCTCAGGCTCCTTCGCATCCTGGAGGCCCGGTGTCGGCGCGAAGACGAGATCTTGTCTCATCTGAGGACTTCTCGGGGAGCCCTCTGAGACTGCGGCATCCTCACCGGTTTGATGCTATAAACCGCGGCCGATGGTCTTCAGCTCATCCGTTTTCCTCTTTCTCTTCCTCCCCCTCGTGCTGCTCGTGCACTTCGTCTTGCCGAGGGGCTGGAGAAACGCGTGGCTGTTGCTCATGAGCCTCGTTTTCTACGGCTGGGAAGAGCCCGAGGTCCTGCCGGTCATGTTGCTCACCATCGCCGTCACCTGGGCGGGCTCGCTGGCCTTGTCCGGGGAGGGCAGGCACCGACGTCTCTGGTTGGGGGGCGTTCTCGCCTTCGATCTGGGGATCCTCGTCTATCACAAGTACTGGAGCTTTCTGGGCGACAACCTCCAGGCCCTCGCGGCCTCCCTCGACGTCGCCATGCCTCCCTTCGCGCGGGTGACTCTGCCGGTGGGAATCTCGTTCTTCACCTTCCAGGCGATGTCCTACGCCGTGGACGTCTTCAGGGGCGACACCGCGGTGCAGAAGCGCCCCTTGCCCTTCGCCATGTACGTGGCGCTCTTTCCCCAGCTCGTGGCCGGCCCCATCGTCCGATATCGCGACATCGCGCGCAGTGTCGAGAGCAGGTCCATCCGGCTCGCGGGTTTCGCATCCGGCGTGCATCGTTTCATCATCGGATTCGCGAAAAAGATGCTCATCGCCAATACGGCGGCCGTCACCGCCGACGCCATCTTCGGGCTCGAGACGAGGAACCTGACGGCAGCCACGGCCTGGGCGGGCGTCATGGCCTACGCCGTCCAGATCTATTTCGATTTCTCCGGCTATTCGGACATGGCCATCGGGCTGGGGAGGATGTTGGGCTTCGAGTTCCCCGAGAACTTCCGGTATCCCTACGCGGCGCGGAGCATCACCGATTTTTGGCGACGGTGGCACATCTCGCTGTCCAGTTGGTTTCGGGACTACCTCTACATCCCTCTCGGCGGGAACCGACACGGCGCTTGGAAGACCGCACGGAATCTCGTCGTCGTCTTTTTGCTCTGCGGCCTTTGGCACGGCGCGGCGTGGACGTTCGTCCTGTGGGGAGCCTGGCACGGGCTATTCCTCGTCGTCGAGCGTGCGGGCCTCGGGCGGCTCATGGGGCGAAGTTCTCCCGTGTGGACGCGGGTCTATACCCTGCTCGTGGTCCTCGGCGGGTGGGTTCTTTTTCGGGCGGAGAGCGTTTCGCAGGCGGGGGCTTTTGTCCGGGCCATGGTGGGAGGTGGAGCGGGGGACGCCCTCCGATACCCCCTCGGGCTCTATCTGGCTCCGGACGCCATCCTCGCCTTTTTGATCGCCATCCCGTCCTCGCTGCCGGTCTTGCCCCGACTCGCCGCACGGCTGGGTGCCGACTCCGAGGCGGGGTTGCCGGTGCGGTGGCGGGTTGCCGCGGTGGCGTCGTCCGCGGCCTTGCTGTGGATCAGCGTGATGGAGCTGGCCGCTGGCACTCACAATCCTTTCATCTATTTCAGGTTTTGACTCATGGGCGCCTCCGATTCCAATCCGAGACGGTCGTGGACGAGACCCGAATTCACCGATGGCGTGCTCATCGCCCTTTTCGCTCTCACCCTCCTTGCGCCTGGCCTCTTCTGGTTTCGCGGGAAGGACGAGCGCGCCCTCGTTCATCAGGAGAACCGCAAACCGGCCCCATTTCCTCCGTCGCCCCATTCGTTGGAAGACCTGTCCCACTGGACCGACGGCTTCGAGTCGTGGTTCAACGATTCCTTTCCCGGACGGCATCTCCTCATTCGTGACCGGAATCGCTTGCGATGGGCGATGGGAGGCACGTTGGACACCAAGGTCTGTCTCGTGGGGAAGGATCATTGGATCTTCACGCGAGACAACCACGTCGTCGAAAAGCATCTCGGACAGCGACCCTTCTCCGCGGAGAGACTGAGTGAGATCACGGCGATTCTAGAACGGCGCCGGGCATGGTTGAAAGAGCGGGGCGTTCGCTATCTCGTGGTCGTGGGCCCTGACAAGCACGGGATTTATCCGGGCAAGATGCCGCCCTGGTATCGCGAAGACCTGGGCGCCACCCCGATGGATCAGCTCGCGGCCGCTCTTCCCGACGACTTCGCGGAGTCCTTCCTCGACCTGCGCGATCGTTTGCGAAGCGCCGCGGAGAAGGAACTCGTTTACTATCCGTTGGGCACCCACTGGAACGACCTCGGAGCGTTTCACGCCGCGCAGGCCATCGCGGACCGTCTGCGGGTCTGGTTCCCCGACATGCCCCGCCTGGATCTCGAGGACTGGCAGGTCCGATGGGAGGAAGGACTCGGAGACTCCTGGGGCCGTCAGCTCCACATGGAAGACGTCTTGACTCAGCGATTGCCCAGGTTGCGTTCGCTCCGACCGAAGCCATGGCGAGAGGTCTCGACCTGGATCAAGGGAGCCAAGGACCTGGTCACTCGTCGTGCGGACGGCCGGGGACCCCGCATCATGATCTTACATGACTCGTTCGGCGAGGTGCCGCGGGTCTATCTGGCCGAATGCGCTTCTTCCGTGACGGCGATCTGGAACCTCTATTTCGAGGATCGCCTCATCGAAACCCATCAGCCGGACGTCCTGATCCACCTCGTCGTGGAGCGCAATCTGGACCAGGGTGTCTTCAAGGGTGGGGCGCGAGCGCGGAGGAATCTCGGACCCAAGGCCTTGGGGGTCGCCCGTCGGCGTGCACTCGGGCCATGGACCAATCCGGTCTTGGGTGAGATGAGGATCGTGGAAGATCCGCCCGGAAATGTGGTTCTCGACAGTTCCCGGGGACGAATCCCTCTCGCGAACCGCGGCCCCTTCAACTGGTCCGGAAAGTCGCCCCCCTTCGAGAGGATGAGGATCGAAATCACGCCGTCCAGTGCTTGGTCCCCGGAGAGTCTGCAAGTGGTCGACCCTCGGGTGCCGGCGCCTCTGGTCTGGGTACGCCCCGCCGAGGTTCCCAAGACCGGCCCTTTCGCGGGAGTGATCGGCCGTTACGAGCGCGAGGGTGAGGTCACCACCATCGTTCCCGTCGACCGCCGCGCCGCCATCTTCGGCCCGAGCGGTGAGCTTTTGGGCCTGCTCGCTCCCTTGGACGACAAGGGCGAGATCTTCCAGATCGAGGGGCGCCTCCGCTGCCGGGTGGTGAAGACCCCGGACGGCCTGGACCTCCTCATGCCCGGCGCGCACCTCCACGCCAAGCGCCTCCGCTGACGCGGTGCCCTGGCCGCGTGGGAGCGGCCTTTGGCTCGTCAGATGCCGATGCCGTAGTAGGTGAAGCCCATCCCTTCGAGGGTGTTCCGGTCCCAGATGTTGCGGCCGTCGAAGATGACGCGGTCGCGCAGTTTCTCGGCGATTCGGGGGAAGTCCGGTTGGCGGTATTCGTTCCATTCCGTCACCAGGATGAGGGCATCCGCTCCGTCCACCGCCTCCATCGGCTTGTCGAAGTACGTCACCCGATCGCCGAGAATCCTCTTGGTGACCGGCATGGCGACGGGATCGTTCACCTGCACGCTGGCGCCCCTCTCGATCAGTTCGTCGATGATGGTGAGACTGGGGGCCTCCCGCATGTCGTCCGTCTTGGGTTTGAAGGCCAAGCCCCAAAGGGCAAAGACTTTGTTTTTCAGGTCGCCGTCGTAGTGCTCGAGCGCCATCTCGGCCATCAGTCGCTTCTGTCCCGCGTTCACCTCCTCGACGGCCGTGAGAATGCGAAGCGGTTCGCCCGCTTCCTCGCCGGTGCGCATGAGCGCCTTCACGTCCTTCGGGAAGCAGGAACCTCCGTAGCCGCAGCCGGGGAAAAGGAAGGAGGAGCCGATGCGGGAATCGGTGCCCATCCCGCGGCGGACATCATTCACGTTGGCGCCGAGCGAGTTGCAGAGCCTTGCGATCTCGTTCATGAAGGAGATGCGGGTGGCGAGCATCGCATTGGCGGCGTACTTGGTCAGCTCGGCGGACCGCACGCTCATGAAGAGAATGGGTTTTCCCGTGCGCGTGAAGGGAGCGTAGAGACGTTCCATCGCCCGCCGCGCCCGCTCGTCGTCGACTCCGATCACGACCCGGTCCGGCTTCAGGAAATCGCTGATCGCCGCGCCTTCCTTGAGAAACTCCGGGTTGGAAACGACACTGAAATCGTCCGAGCCGCTGGCTTCGCGAATGGCTTCGGCGACCTTCTCCGCCGTGCCCACGGGCACCGTGCTCTTGTCGACGACGATCTTGTAGCCCTTCAAATTCTCGCCGATGGTCTTGGCGACGGACAGGACGTACTGGAGGTCGGCGGAACCGTCTTCGCCCTCCGGCGTGCCCACGGCGATAAAGATGATCTCCGAATCCTGAATGGCCGGTCCCACATCGGTGGTGAACCGGAGCCGCCCCTCCTCGACGTTGTGGCCGATCATCGTGGTCAGGCCGGGCTCGTAGATGGGAACCCGCCCCTGATTCAGCCCGTCGATTTTGGCTTGGTCCACGTCGGCGCAGATCACGTCGTTACCCGTGTCCGCGAAGCAAGTTCCCACGACAAGGCCGACGTAGCCGGTCCCGATGACAGCAATCCGCATGCTCAGATCTCCTCGGGGCGCGACGCAGGAAGGCCCTTGTAACAGTTCGACCGATGGCCGCGAAGGCCTGAACTCAACCCTCGCCCCCCGTCCTATCGGCGGGGTGGAGGAGACGCTTCGAATACGAAGTGCGTCCGTTGTCCAGGGAGACGTCTCCGTCGAGGCACCAACGAAGGGCTTCCGGCAGTGCCCGGCACTCCTGTTCGAAGACTCGCGCGGCGACATCGTCGGCGCTGTCCCCGGGGAAGACGGGGCAGGACCGCTGATGGATGATCGGGCCGTTGTCGTAGCGGGTGTCCACGAAGTGAACCGTGCACCCCGACACTCTCATCCCCGACGCGATGACCGCTTCGTGGACATGGCGCCCGTAGAAACCCTTACCACCGAAAAGCGGAAGAAGGCTCGGGTGAATGTTGATGACCTTGCCGAGGAGGGATTGCGGGAGCAGCCACAGCGAGAGGAATCCGGCCATCACGACCCAGTTCGGTCGGTCGGCAAGGACGACGGCGTTGAGAGCTTCGCTGAACACTTGCGTTCCGAAATGCTCCTTGCGCGCCACGACCGTCGTGGGGATTCCGGCTTCTTCCGCCACGGCGAGGCCGCGGACGCCGGGGCGGGAGGAGACGACACGCGCGAAGTCGCAGTCGAGTTCCCCCGCGTCTCGCAGCCGGATGAGATTCTCCAGACTGCGTCCCGTTCCGGAGATCAAGGCCGTGACCCGCCGGCCCTCCGCCGTCATGCGTCCAGTTCTCCGAGGAGCCTCTTCACGATGAGGTTGAGCTTCGGTTCGGCTCTCCCGGCCGTGGCGATGATCTCCTCCACGCTGACGGGCCTCAGAGCTTCCGGGAAGCAGGCGTCGGTGATGATGGAAAACGCGATCACGCGCATGGATTCGTGGCGCGCCGCGATGACTTCGGGCACGGTGCTCATACCCACGAGGTCCGCTCCGATCCCCCGGAGGAAGCGATACTCCGCACGGGTCTCCAGGCACGGGCCGGTCACCGCGGCGTAGACGGCGCGGTGGAGGGGGATCCCTTCCTCGAGCGCGATCTTCTCCGCCGCGGTCATCAGGGCGCGATCGTAGGGTTCGCTCATGTCCGGGAAGCGCGGCCCCAGAGCCTCGTCGTTCGGTCCGATGAGAGGGTTGTCGCCCAACAGGTTGATGTGGTCGTCGAGGACGCAGAGGTCGCCCACGGACAAGAGCGGGTTCATTCCGCCCGCTGCGTTGGAGGCGATGAGGACAGGGGCTCCCATGGCGTGCATGACGCGAACGGGGTGGGTGATCGCTCGCATGTCGTAGCCTTCATAGCGATGGAAACGCCCCTTCATGGCGACGACGGCGCGCCCCTCGATGTACCCGCAGACCAACTCGCCGGTGTGGGATTCCACCGTGGCGCGGGCGAAATGGGGGATCTCCTCGTAGGGGATCGAGACCGCCCGTTCCATCTCCTCGGCCAGGCTGGAAAGACCCGTACCGAAGATGATGGCCGCTTCGGGGAAAAAGCCGGGGACGCAGGCTTGGATGGCCTCCTTGGAGGCCTGAATCGTTTCCGGATAGCTCATGGGTAGCTCACTCTTTGGCGGTCCAGGGCGTCGATCCGTCGCTGTTCAGAAAGAAGCTTCGCGTTCCCCGATCCTTCTCGAGGAACTGGCGGGTCAACTCGGCGACGCGGAACCACTCCTCGGGGGCTTCGCCGCTTCGGGCCTTGGCGTAGAGTTCTCGGATGCGCGCGGCTCTGGCCGAGGCCGCTTCCTCGCGCTCGAGACGGGATGCAAAGGCCCGGAAATCCTCCGCGGCGGGGCCGGTCAGCTTCTCGTCCTTCAGTTCATTCCGCAGGTCCGCGGCTTCTTCGATGAGGCCGGTGACGAGGCAGAACCATCCGCATCGCAGCTTCTGCTCCGGCGAGGCAGCGAATCGGGTGAGGATCTGGCGATAGAAAACTCGGGGAGGTACATCCTTCCACGGACGCCGTACCTCTTTGCCGCCTCGCCGGGTGACGACGAGGCCCTCCGGCCCCATGGCCGTGAGGGTCCCCGACGGCAAGACTCTTCCGCCCGAGCCCACGGTGACCTTCGTGGCCGGATCGTTCACCGCGGCTTCCAACTCATCCAAAAGGGATTGGACCCTTGCCAGATCGTCGCGCGCCCGTTCCACGTCGGCACGGTAATCTGGAAGGGCGAGCGCCTTCAGGCCGTCTTCGAGTCTGTGGCGCGCCGCGGAGAAGTCCGTCGACGCGGCGAGCAAGGCGTAGGCCTCGTGGAGGGCGTCGAAGGCCCGCTTGCGGTCGCGCGCGAGGTCCGCGTCGTGTTGGGCGGTTTCCGCCTGAGCGATGGACTTGGCCAGCGCCCGGGCTTGGCCGACGATGTCCTTCAGCGGAGCGTAGGCCGGGTCCGCGCCGGCGTTTTTCGCGAACTTCTCGAGAAGGGGCTCGAGCGCCGCCCGGGCTTCGTCGAAGCGATGGGCGTCTCGGGCCGCCTTCACGCGGGTGATGATTTCGGACGCTTTCTTGCGAGCCTCCGCGAGCAGGGCCGCCTGTAAATCCCTCACGTCGCCCGCGCGATGGCTCGACGCGAGGGTCGGGTCGGCGGCCAGAATCTTCGCGATCGCTTGGGAGAAATAGCCTTCGGCCGCCAGAGCCTTGATCTGCTTCTCGAGCTTGCCGAAGGCCTCGTCGGCGGCCGCCCTTTTGCGGGCCGCCGCTTCCTCGGCTTCGCGGGCTTGGCGCTCCAGCGACTCGATCTTGGCCTCGATCCGCTTGGCGTCGGCCTGGGCGTCTTCCGCGGAGGGGGCTTCGGGGGCTTCCGCGGCCGCGGCGAGGAACAGTTGGGCGAGCTCGCGGAGCGCCGGGATGTCGTCCGCCTTGCCCGCCTGGGTGATCTCGAGCTCCTTGCGACGGGCTTCGTCGAGCTTCTTGCGGACGGCGAGGTCCCTTTCGAGAGCCAGGTTCTTCTCCGCGCCGTCGCCGTTTCCGACCGGCGGGGAGACGTCGGGGTTCTCGTCGATCTCGGGAGAGGGCTGCGGGGGGGGAGATTTCTCCCGAAAGACGAAGAAGGCTCCGCCTCCGAGGATGAGCAGAACCATGACCCCCAGAAGGATCGTGCGTCCCGTCGAGCCCTTTCCCGCGAGGCGGCCCGAGTCGTCGAGCGCTTCCAGCGCCTCCAGAAGCGACGCCGCGGACTCGAAGCGATCGTCCGGATCCTTGGCCATCATCACCGAGACCAGGTCCGTCAGATCCTCGGGGCATTCCTGGCGGAGTTCGCGGATCTCCCGCGGCTCGTCCTGGATCTGCTTCATGACGATTTCCCGGACGCTGGAGCCCGAGAAAGGAGTTTCACCCGTGATCAATCGGTAGAGGGTGGCGCCCAGGCTGTAGATGTCGGATCGCGAGTCCACCGCGCGTCCCTGGGCCTGCTCCGGCGAGATGAAGTGGGGGGTTCCGAAGATGCCCTCCTCGCCCTGGTGAGCGACTTCTCCGGCGTCGCGGGCGAGACCGAGGTCCGAAATCTTCACGACTCCGTCGCTGTTGAGCATGAGGTTGTCGGGTTTGATGTCGCCGTGGACGATGCCCTTGCGTTCGGCGTAGACCAATCCGCGCGCCGCGTCCCGCGCGATCCGGATGACCTGGGGAATGGGGAGAGCGCCTTCCTCCGAGGCGAGGTCTTGGACCGTGCCTCCGTCCATCATCTCCAGGGAAATGAGGTAGAGCCCTTTTTCCTCGCGGACATCGTAGACCTGGACGACGTTGGGGTGATTCAAGCGGGCCGCGGCCTGTGCTTCCTTGAAAAAGCGATTGATGAAGGTCTTGTCGTCCGAGTAACGGGCCGAGAGAACCTTGAGAGCGACCTCGCGATCGAGGGCGATCTGACGGGCCCGGTAGACCGTACCCATTCCTCCGCGTCCCAGACGCTCGAGAATCTGATAGCCGGCGATGGTTTTTCCCAGGAGACCCCGTTGGGGCTCGGGGGCGCCACTCTGAAACGTCAGTACGGTCTCACCGGCCACCACCGTGTCTCCATCTTGAAGAATGCTCTCGTCCAGCCGCCAACCGTTGAGCAAGGTGCCGTGGGTCGAACCCAGATCCTTGATTCGCCAGGCGTCGCCGTCGTGAAGGAGCGTGAAGTGCTTTCGAGAGCAAGAGCGATCCTGAGTGTGGAAATCGCAGTCCGGCGCTCGGCCGAACACGAAGGGCCCCTGACCTTCGATCTCGACGGTGGTTCCGCGATCCGGTCCTTTCTCGATGATCAAAGACGGCATCGATCGCGCTTTGGCTCCTTCGAAATCCTTGAAGTCTTTCCCGGCGTCGGACCCGGGCGCACCATTGGAACCGGACGGGAGGCTTCTCCCAAGGGTGTCCGGGCATTATTCATGAACCCGGGGCGGGACGAAGCAGATTCGCCGAATCCTGGCCGAGGTTTCTGTGCCCCGACAAGGCAATCCTATTCTCCGAGGTCCACGCCGTCGAATAGGGCCCGCCCGATTCGCACCCACGTGGCTCCTTCCTCGATCGCGATCTCGAAATCACCGGACATGCCCATGGAGAGTTCAGGCAGCCGGTCTGCGCCCAGACGGTCCCTGAGGTCACGCAATCGACCGAAAACTTCATGGAGCCGATCCTCATGGGCATCCGCCGGCGCCATGGTCATGAAGCCTCGCACTTCGAGGGTGGACATGGCGTCCGCCAGATCCAGGACGTCCTCCACGTCCTCGGGGGGGAAACCCTGCTTGCTCGCCTCGCCCGAGACGTTGACCTGGAGAAGAAGGGGGAGGGGGTCGTCATGGCGGCCGAGCGCCAAGGCTTTCACCTCGAGGGTGGAAAGCAATCTGAGCGTGTCCGCGGAATGAAGTCTCCGCAGCAGGGGGAGGGTCTTGGTGATCTTGTTGCGCTGGTAGTGCCCGATGAGATGCCACGGCACTTCGCGACCGAGGGTCGTCGCCTTTTTCAAGAGTTCATCGGCGCGATTCTCCCCGATGGCCTCGACCCCCAGTTCGAGAAGGCTTGGAATCACGGCGGCGGGGCGATTTTTGGTGACCGCGACGAGACGGACCGAATCCGGGCGTCTCCCGGCTCGGACGGCCGCCCGGGTCATCCTCTCGCGCACCCGCGAGAGATTGGCAGACAGCTTTTCGAAAGCTGCTTCTCCAAGTCCTTGCATCGAATATCCTTGGGACAGGGGTTCCGAGGGGAGCCCACTTTGGGAAAGCTTGACAGGGCAAGGCCCCTCAATATAGTGACAGCCCACCGCGACACCAGTGTCGCCGCCTTGGAATCGACCCTTCGTTGGGTCCGGAGAAGGATTCGGAGATTCCGACACGATGACGAAGAGGTACGCCATTCAGGCCCTCGTGATGCTCGTCTGCACACTTGGCGCCTGCGCTTCCCCTGGCCCGGAAGACAACCACCACCACGGCACCATGGGAGAGCACTCCTCTTCCATGAACGTCGATCCCGTGATCGCGCGCCAACGTTCTCTCGAGGCGGCGTTGGCCGACTTGGGGGTGGAGAAGTCCTGGGGCTTCAAATTGGGAGGCGCTCAGGAAATCCACCGTTGCTGGTCTCGCGGTGACATGCTGCTCTGCGAAGCCTACGACCATCAGGACGAGACGTGGATCATCCATTGCATCGATCTCGAGCGCGGCAAGCTGCGTTGGATTCTCGAGCTGGGCGAGCATCGTCTCGATCGCGCTCCCTACGTCGGCCGAGGCACGACGGCGTTCCTCACGGCGGACGACGGCGGACTCATCGTCGTCGACAACATGAGGGGAAGCCGAGTCGGTCGCATCCGCAGCAAGCTCGGCATCGTGCCGTCCAGTCCCGCCACGAGCAACGGCGCCACGGTCTACGTGGGAAGCCAACTGTCCGGAAGGCTCACGGCGCTTGCCGGCGACGACGGCGTCAAGGCTTGGGATTTTCTCGGTGAGGGCACCTGTGAGCGCGCACCCGTCCTCACCAACGGGTTGGCTCAGGAGTTGGTGATCTACGGCACCGATGCGGCCAAGCTCTACGCGATTCCGGCGAGGAGTTACTCCGAAGGGCCTCCTTCCGAGGCCGAATGGGTGAAGCCCCTCAACGGCAGCCCCAGCGGAGAGATCGTTTCCTCGTGGGTCCCTGGAGCGGACGGCGCGCCCGGCCAAGGGCTCGTGATCGCTCCCTGCGACGACGGCTGGCTCTACGGCGTCGATCCGGCGACGGGCCGATCCCGTTGGATCGTCCGCTCGAATGCCGCTTTCGTCGGCCGGCCCGCCGTGCGGAACGGTCGGGTGTACGCCACGAATCGAGACCGTCTGTTCTGCGTGGATGCGAAGACCGGAAAGCGCCTGTGGTATCCCGCCTCGGCGAAGAACAAGGACGCCTACGAGAAGGATGAACTCTTCGGGCCCGCCCAAGGATTCGAACTCGGTGACCGTTTGCTCGCCGACGACGGCAAGCGGGTCTACCTCTTCCGTCGCGGCGGTCGAGTGATGCGCTGCAAGTGGGACAACGGCGAGGTGGAGAACGAATGGAGTCTCGACGACTTCGATTTCTTCCCCACCAACACGGCGACGGGCGATTTGGTCGTCCTGACCCGTGACGGCTACGTCCTCGCCTTCAAGTAACGGATTCGAACTGGGATCGAGGCGGCCGTGAGACCACCTCCTCGATCCCATCACACCTCCCCCTCCGCAACCATCTCCAACCTGAGGATCGGTCCGGGGTCACCCCGGACCCGACATCTCTCGTGGGCCCTCACCCCCGGGATCCACAGGATTCCTTCGTCGTCTGCCACGACGGGATAGCTCGCCCGCCGGTGGGAGGGGATGCCGGCCTCGCGCAACAGATCGACGACGCGCCTGCGGCCTGGCATCCCGAAGGGGCGAATTCTCTCCCCGGGCGACCAACGTCGAAGGCTCAACGGTCCGCGGGCGGCCCGATGGGGCAGGTTCTGGCAATTCGGCGGCGTTGGCATGGGATGCGACGGGGCGTCCTCGAGGCGGGCGCGGACCGCCCAGGGCCAGGAGGGGACGACGACCGTGCTCGGAATGCCGAGTCGTCGCGGCGGCCAATCCTCGCATCCGGGTGGCAGGGCCCGATCGGGTGATTCCACGACGAGATGCACTCCGCCCCCCCAGCGCACGAACAGTCCCGGACGGATTTCTCGATGTCCGCCCCGTGGTGACACGGTCCC